>JAYWAJ010000459.1:0-8984 GCA_043782525.1 Deltaproteobacteria bacterium
GCCGCGGCCCTCCCCGCCGCTGCCGCCGGCCCCACGCCTTCAGGCGTCGCGCAGAGCCGCGGCAGGTCGGATTCGAGGTAGCCGACCAGAGCGTGCATCTCGCTGCGCACCAGCGCCAGGATCACCAGCACGCGGCGCGTGTGCGGCGTGGGCGGCGCCGGCACGTAGCGCAGCGATCGCAGGGTGCGGAACGAGGCCAGCAGCGCCAGCGCGAAGGCCTTGCGCTGCTTGTCGTCGGCGAGGTTGCGCAGCGCCTCCAGCAGCCGCACCGAGGAAACGCGGTCGTACTCGGCGCGGAACTCGAGCGCCGAGGGCGGGCAGAAGTAGCGCGAGACGAACAGCTCGTGCTGCAGCGCGCGCCCGACGTCGAGGAAGAGGGTCTGCGGCGCGGCGTCCAGCCGGAGGAGGTGATCGAGGATGCCCTGGTGCGCGACCAGCCCGCTGCGCAGGAGGAAGAGGCTCTCCTCCGGCGTCCGCTGCTCGCGCAGCTCGGCGCCCATCCGTCCCCGTGCGCGGTCGTCGGCGAGCGATCCTTCCACGAAGCTGCGGAAGAGCAGCGCCTGCTCCTGTGGCTGGGCGATCAGCTTGCGGGCGAGGTGGACGCTGCGGTGGACGGCGTCGCGGGAGGCCTTCAGCTCCTCGCGCCAGTCGCGATCCTGGGGCGGCTGGACCTCGCCGAAGAGGTTGCGCAGGTTGAAGAAGCGATCGATGCCGCGCAGGAGCATCTCCAGCTCGAAGAGGATCTCCTCCCGGCCGGAGATGTCGAGGCTGCGGATCCAGCGCTCGCGTTCGGCCAGGTAGACGGCGCGCACCCGCTGCGAATCGCGCATCAGCTCGAAGAAGAAGTCCTGCGCGAACGATCGCTTGTCCCCCCCCGTCGCCATCAGCCGCCCCTCTTCACAGGAGCGACCCTTGCAGGCCGGCGGGAGGCTTCTTTCCAAAGTGCTCGAAGGCGCGCTGGGTGGCGACGCGGCCGCGCGGGGTGCGGGCCAGGTATCCTTCCATGAGCAGGTAGGGCTCGTAGACGTCCTCGAGGGTGTCGGAGCGTTCGCCCACCGAGGTGGCGATGGTCTCGAGGCCCACCGGCCCGCCGCCGAACTTGTCGATGAGGGAGCCGAGGATCTTGCGGTCCATGGCGTCGAGCCCGGCCTTGTCCACCTCGAGCCGCTGCAGGGCCCGGTCGGCGACGGCCTTGCTGACGCGCCCGTCGCCTTCCACCTGGGCGAAGTCGCGCACGCGGCGCAACAGGCGGTTGACGATGCGGGGCGTGCCGCGGGCGCGCCGGGAGATCTCGCGGGCGCCGCCTTCGTCCAGTTCGACCCCGAGCTTCAGCGCCGACCGCCGGACGATCTCCTGCAGGTCTTCCGCCGGGTAGTAGTCGAGCCGGCTGACGATGCCGAACCGGTCGCGCAAGGGTCCGGTGAGCAGCCCCGTCCGGGTGGTGGCGCCGATGAGCGTGAAGCGCTTGAGCGGCAGCTTGAGCGCGCGGGCCCCGGCGCCGTCGCCGATGACGATGTCGAAGGTGAAGCTCTCCATGGCCGGGTAGAGGTTCTCCTCGATGGCCGGGTTCATCCGGTGGATCTCGTCGATGAAGAGGACGTCGTTGTCGTTGAGGTTGGTGAGGATGCCGGCCAGGTCGCCCTTGCGCTCCAGCGCCGGACCCGAGGTGACGTGAATCTGCGCGCCCAGCTCGTTGGCGATGACGTGGGCCAGCGAAGTCTTGCCCAACCCCGGCGGGCCGCAGAAGAGCACGTGATCGAGCGGCTCCTTGCGCCCGGCTGCCGCCTTGACGAAGACCTTGAGGTTGTCGATGAGCGATCGCTGCCCCACCACCTCGGCGAAGTTGCGCGGCCGCAGGGTGAGGTCGAAGCGCGCGTCGTCCCCCAGGGGAGCAGGAGCAACGGGTCGGTCGCCGGCTTCTTCGTCGTGCATCCAGCCGAAAGTACCACAGCGTGGATATTCTTCTCGTGAACAGAGTCAATCAACAGCCCCGACAAACTTCCCCGATGCTGCTATAGGCGGGCCGTCTGCAAACAAATCAAACAATCGAAAGAGGTCACACAATGCGTTCGATGGGTCTTTGGGGAAAGTCCGCCTTGGCATGTCTTGCCGCCGTCTCGGTGGTGGCGGGCTGCAAGACGATGGGTGGCGAAGGCAACAGCTCCGCCAGCGGCTCGATGGTCGCCGACGGCGGCATGGGCATGGCCGACGGCGGAATGACGGGCGGCATGACCCAGGCCGGCAGCGGCGCCATGTCGGGGATGGCCGACGCGGGCGGCTCGATGGCCCAGGACATGAAGCAGGGCGCGGGCAACGCCGCCGCGGACATGAAGCAGGGCGCGAGCAATGCAGCCGGCGACATGAAGCAGGGCGCGCAGGGCATGGCCGACGCGGGCATGGCGGCAGCCGGCGCGGCGCGCGATTCTGCGAGCGCCACCGCCACCACCGCCGCCGACTCCGCCAAGGGCGCGATGGGCGCCGGCAGCGACGGCGGCACGTCGTCGGACTCCAGCGCCAGCGCGGGCGGGGGCGTCACCGATCCGCAGATCGCCGCCATCGCGGTGGCCGCCAACAAGGTGGACATCGCCGCTGCCAAGCTGGCGAAGGCGACCAGCAAGAACGCCAAGGTCAGGGCCTTCGCGAGCGACATGATCCGCGACCACACCTCCGCCAACAAGCAGGCTGTGGCGCTGGTCACCAAGCTGGGCGTCACGCCGGAGGAGAACGACACCTCCAAGGCGCTCACCCAGGGCGGCGACGAGAACGTCACCAAGTTGAAGGCGCTCAAGGGCAAGGAGTTCGACCGCGCCTATGCCGAGCATGAGGTCGCCTATCACCAGCAGGTGATCGACGCTCTCGACAAGACCCTGATCCCGGACGCGAAGAACGCCGAGCTCAAGGCGCTCCTCGAGAGCGTTCGCGGCGTGGTCGGGCAGCACCTCGAGCACGCGAAGATGATGGTCGACGCGCTCTCGAAGTAGATGCGCCGGACGGTTGCCATGGCGGCGCTGGCCCTGCTTCTGGCCGGCGCCGCCGACGCAAAGACGCACCTCGTGCTGGGGCGCGGGGTGGCCTGGTCGCCGCGGAAGCTGGAGGTCCAGCGCGGCGACGTCGTCGAATGGAAGAACGCCGACATCGTGCCGCACAACGTGCGCTCGGACGCGCCGCAGTTCTCGTCGAAGACGCTGGAGCCGGGCCAGAGCTTCAAGTGGAAGGCGGCGAAGAAGGGCACCTTCCCGTACCGCTGCACGCTTCATCCGGAGATGACCGGATCCGTCGTCGTGCGCTGAACTGCTCAGGGCGAGCCCTGGATGAGGCGCAGCGCTTCGCGCAGCTGATCTTCCAGCCGCGCCCCCGGGCCGAGGCTGCGCCGCACCGACTCGACCGTCCGCTCCGCCGCGGCGGGCCGGTAGCCGAGGTTGAGGAGCGCCGAGAGCAGCGCCTCGCCCGTCGACCCCGGCGGCGGAGGCTGCGAGCTGCGCGCGCCGGCCAGGCCGCTGGTCTTGATCTTGTCCTTGAGCTCGAGAACCAGCCGCTCGGAGGTCTTCTTGCCCACGCCGGAGATCTTGGTGAGGCGGGCGAACTCGCCGTGGAGGATGGCGACGGCCAGCTCGGTGGCGGGCATGCCGGAGAGGATGTTGAGGGCCAGCTTCGGCCCCACGCCGGAGACGGAGATGAGCAGGTGGAAGAGCTCTTCTTCCTCGGCGGTGAGGAAGCCGAACAGCTGCAGCGCGTCCTCGCGCACGTGCGTGTAGCAGAGCACCTGCGCCCGGGCGCCTTCCGGCGGCAGCTTCGAGAGCGACTGGAGCGAGAGGTGCACCAGGTAGCCGACGCCCTGCACGTCGATCACCGCCCCGTCGCCGCGCTTCTGCAAGATCGTCCCCGACAGCCGCGCGATCACTTGCCGAACCTCCGCGCCAGCGCGAGGCGCCAGTCTCCCCGCGGCGCCTTGGCGACGGTGTCCTGCAGGTCGTTGGCGCGCAGGATTCCGCAGATGGCCGTGGCCAGCGCGTCGCTGGCGTCGAGCCGGCCGGCAAACGACACGCCGAGCAGCACCGTCACCATGCGCCCCACCTGCTCCTTTTCGGCGCGCCCGGTTCCCGTCACCGCCTGCTTGATGGTGCTGGGCGAAAAGCTGCGAACCCGGGCGCCCGACTGCGCCGCCGCCAGGAGCGCCACGCCGCGCGCCTGTCCCAGCACCAGGGCGCTGCGCGCGTTGCGGGCGTGGAAGACGTCTTCGATGGCCACCAGGTCCGGCCGGTGCAGCGACAGTTCGCGGACCAGCCCCTCGTGGAGGAGCTGCAGCCGCTCCTCGACGGGCCGCTCTTCCCCGAGCGAGAGGACGCCGTGCGCGAGGTGCCGCAGCCGCGTTCCTCCGGCGTCTTCGACCACGCCGAAGCCGCAGAACCGGGAGCCGGGATCGATCCCGAGGACGCGCACGCTTCCTTTTACGCTCGCGACTCCAGCGCCGCCAACTCCTCATCCGGGATTTCGAAGTTGGCGTGGACGTGCTGGACGTCGTCGTTGTCCTCGAGGTGCTCGACCAGCTTGAGGACTCTCTCCGCCATCTCGCCCGAGATGGTGACGGTGGTCTTGGGCAGGTAGGCGACCTTGGGCGCGCCCACAGCGACCTTGGCCGTCTCCAGCGCCTTGTGCACCTGCATCATCGCCGCCGGATCGGTGCGGATCTCGAAGCCGCCCTCTCCGTCGGGCACGATGTCCTCGGCGCCGGCGTCCAGCCCCAGCTCCATCACCTGCTCTTCGCTGGGCCCCGCCTTGACCGGGATGATGCCCTTGCGCTCGAACTGGAAGGCCACCGCTCCGGTGGTCGCCATGCTGCCGCCGCCCTTGGTGAAAAGGGAGCGCACGTCGCCGGCGGTGCGGTTCTTGTTGTCGGTGAGGATCTCCAGCACGAAGGCGACGCCGCCGGGGCCGTAGCCCTCGTAGACCAGCTCCTCGTAGTGGATGCCTTCCAGCTCGCCGGTGCCCTTCTTGACCGCGCGGGTAATGGTCTCGCCGGGCATGTTGGCTTCCCGGGCCGCGAGGAGGGCCGTGCGCAGGCGGGCGTTGTGGTCGGGGTCGCCGCCTCCGTTTCGCGCCGCCACCGTCACCTCGCGGATGAGCTTGGTGAAGAGCACGCCCTTGGTCGCGCCCATCCCTTCCTTCTTGCGCTTGATCTTGCTCCACCGGTTGTGGCCGGACATCGGGACGCTCCTCTGCGAAGAGGCTCGCTCTAGCAGGCCGTCGCTGCAACCGCAACGGTGGGTCAAGGCGGCGCGCCCGGCGTCCCGCCGACCTGCCCGCAGCTCCAGGCAGCGTCGCCGCCGGGAGGGACGGTCTCGTCGCGCTGGAGGCTCGCGCCCGCCGGGCACTTCGGACCGCCGCCGGGAAAACGCGCCAGCTCGACAGGAACGCCGCCTTCGAGGACCAGCGCCAAGGCCTGCGGCGAGGCGTCGTTGATCCCCCGGCCGAGCAGGCGATGGGTCGAGGCCCGCAGCACCGGGGTGCCGGGCGGCATGGACGGATAGCGCGCCGGATCGAAGAGCCCGCCCACCGCCAGCGCCCGCCCGCCCGGCGCCAGCTGCACCGGCAGGGGAGGCGGAGCGGCGAGGAGGCGATGCGAGACCCCTCCGTCCTCCACCAGCGCCAGCCCGTCCAGCACGGCGACGCCGGGCCCCTGGTTGAGGATCTCGACGTACTCGGCCTCGCCCTGGGGCGACGGCGGCGCGTTCATCACCTCCGCGAGGATCAGCCGCGGCAGCGCCGCCACCGTGCTGAACTTCTGCAGGGGACCTCGCAGCTGGTGTCCCAGGTCGTCCTCGGCCACCACCCGCAGCGCGTACTCCTGCGCGGCGCGAAGCCCTCCGATGCGCAGGCTCAGCTTGCAGCTGAATTCCTGCGGCCCGCAGGCCTTCGCAGCGCAGGAGACCGACCCGGACGAGGTGGCGCAGGGGCCCGCGCAGGGCTCGCCCGCGTCGGCCTCGCTGACCTGAAGGACGACCCGGGCAGGCCAGTCGAGCGCCAGCGCCGCGGTCACGGAGGTGTCCCGCGCCGAGAGCTGGGCCACGCCGCCTTCGAGCGCCGGCGCGGAGTCCCGGGCGCAGGCGGAGCCGGTGAACGACTGCGCGTCATCCGCGGCGCCGTCGAGCGCCAGCACGTAGCGCGCGCCTGCCGCCGGCGCGGACTCGAGGGTGAGCTCGACGTCGCCGTGGGCGTCGGCGGCGGCGACCTCGGCGCCCTGCGGGCCGTGCAGCGAGACGCGCCCCGACTTGGCGAAGGCGCGCACCAGGCGGAGGTTGGCAGGCGCATCTCCGCCGGCCAAAGGAGAGACGAGCACCGCCGTCTGCCTGGGTCCCGCCACCTCGAAGGCGTAGCGGGCGCCGGGGCCGGCGAGCTTGCGTCCCTCGCCGTCCTTCAGCCGCGACGACACCAGCAGGTAGAACTTTCCCGCGGCGAGCGGCTGATCCGGCGTCAGCGTCAGCGCCTTGCGATCCGGCGCGATGGAGGGCTGCGCCGCGAGGAGCAGGGTCCGTTCGTACGCCGAGAGAGCGCCGTGCTCGATGGCTGCCGCCGCCAGCTCGAGGTTGGCCTCGGGCGTGAGCACCACCGTCTCGCTGCGCCCGGTGCGGGCGATGAGCTGCCCCTCATCCATGGCCGCGCTGAACTGCACGGTGAATCTGGCGTCGCCCGGCACCGGGCCGGGCTGGGGATCGACGGACGCGACCGCCGGCTGCGCGGGTCCCGCGTCCCCACCGGCGTCTGCCGCCGTCACATTTGCACAGGCCGCGAGCACTGCCGGCAGCACCGCGCCCACTCTTGTCCAGCTCATTGCTTGTCCTCCGTTGCGCAGGCCGCCTCATCGGTCGCGACGGCGTCGTGAAAGAGCCCCGCGGTCAGCGCGTCGAGCTGGGCGGTGAGCTGCAGCCCCGCGGAGCAGGCCGCCGCCCGCGCCTCGCCCTTGGGCAGCGAGAGCCAATGGGCCCGCGCCCGCCGCCGCTCGAGAAAGACCTGCGCCGCCTTCTCGGCCGCCTCTCGCCGCACCCGGGCCAGGTGCGCGTGCGCCAGCGCCAGCTGCGTCTCGTCCCGCGCATAGATGACCTGCGGCAGGTCCCAGGACAGGATCACCGCCCAGGCGTGTCCGACCCCGAGATCCCGCTCGTGCAGGGGCGCGAGGCGGAACTCGCCGTTGCGGGACTTTTCGTCGTCGTGGACCTGCGCCTGTCCGCGGACCAGGGGGGCCCAGTGCGCGAGCCGCGCCCGCCTGGCGCGCGAGGCATCTTCCGCGGCGGAGCCCCCGGCGGCGCGGGCGGCCGCTTCCTGCACCTCGAGCAGGCCGGGCTCCTCCGGCTCGACAGGCGGCGACGCCGCGGCGATGAGCCAGGCGCAGAGGGCGAGAGCGCTGGGCAAGAGACCTCCACGCCAGTCCGGAAGTGGACCGTGCGCCGGGCCTTCTGCAGCCGCCGTGCCGAACTAGACCCACGGGTCCAGAGGTTTTCCCAGTCGCCGGCCGCGCGGGTCATGACCAGATTGCGACGGCGGGGGTCCGAAATCGCTACCCCCCGGGAGCCGCCACCGAGTGCTGGACCTTCGCCCTGCACGTCGAGAGCGCAGCTGGGCTGTCCTGGCGCGGCGCCCGCTGGCCTTTGCCGGCGCGCCCAGATTGCAGGCCCGCTTCCAGGTGGCGCCGGTGGGGTCGCTGCTCGCCTTCCTGCGCGACGGAGCCCGGCTGGTCCACGCCCACCTGCGCCGGACGCTGCAGTCGGGAGCACTCTCCTTCGCCGGGCGCGTCTTCTCGCTGCAGTGGCGCATCGAGACCGCTTTTCTCGCCTCCGGGGCGGCCGCCCAGCTCGCCGACGCCGCGCTGGCGGGCGAGACGACGCGGGAGCTGGCCGGCCGCATCGCCACCATCGCGCGCGAGCTCTCGGGCGCTGCTGGAGCCGCCGTTCACTTGCGCGGAGTCGCCGGCCTCCAGCTCCTCGGAGACGACGGGCAGACTTGCGGCGCGGAGCTGGCCGGGCGCGCGCTGGGGAGCGGAAAGGTCGAGTGGGCCCCGGATGCGGCAGCGGTGCCCCTGCGGGTGCGCAACGAGGTGGTGGGCGCGCTCTCGCTGCGCTTTGCCCGGGGCCTGCGCGATCTGCGCCCGCTCCTGCCTCTGCTCACCCGCGCCGGAGCCGTGCTGGCAGCTGCCGAGCGCGAGTCGAAGAAGGACCGCTTCCTCTCGCTGGCGGCGCACGAGCTGAAGACGCCGCTCACCAGCATCAAGGGCTTCTCCTATTCGCTGGCGCGCCGGCTGGAGAAGGGCGAGCCCTCCGACCCGCGCCATGTGCAGGTGCTGGAGCGGCAGGCGGAGCGGCTCCATTCGCTGCTGGAGGAGATGCTGGAGGTCTCGCGCATCGAGACCGGGCGCTTCGTCCTGCACCAGGAGCCGTGCGAGCTGTCCGAGCTGGTCGAGGCGTCGCGAAGGTCGCTGCGCCGGCTGGGGGCGGACGACGGCGTCGAGGCACAGATCGATCCAAAGCTGCCGCTGGTGGCCGACCGCGAGCGCATCGAGCGGGCGCTGACGGCGATGGTGCTGCGGGCGCGCGGGCTGGGGCCGGTGGTCATCGAGGCGGTGCGTCGCGAAGGGCGCGCCGAGGTCCGCGTGCGCTGGGCGGGCGAGCCGCTCTCCGAGGACGACCGGCGCCTCCTCATGGAGCCGCGCTGGGAAGCGCCGCAGGCGCAGCGGCTGGGCCTGGGGATGGCGCTGGTGATCGCCCGGCGGGCGGCGGAGCTGCACGGCGGGACGCTGCGCGCCGAGCCCGACGCCTTCGTGCTGGACCTGCCCCTGCGGGCGGCGGCGAAGGCGCAAGGGTCGGGCAGCGAAGGGCGCGTCCTGGTCGTCGACGACGACGAGCCCATCGCGCGGATGATGGCCGAGTTCCTCGGCGAGCATGGCTTCGACACCGACTGGGCCGGCGGCGGACGCCTGGCGCTGGCGCGGATGA
>JAYWAJ010000460.1:0-8982 GCA_043782525.1 Deltaproteobacteria bacterium
CCGGTTGTCGGTGTTGATGGTCACCCGCAGCCCGAAGTCCAGGTAGAACTTGAAGGGGTGGCTGGCCATGTCGTTGACCGAGCCGGTCTGGACGTTGGACGAAGGGCAGCACTCGATGGGGATGCGGTGGTCGTTGACGTAGTTGAGGAGATCGCCGTCCTCCCGCAGCCGGACGCCGTGGCCGATGCGGTGGGCGCCGCAGTAGTGCAGCGCCTGCGCGATCGAGGGCGGACCGTAGGCCTCGCCCGCGTGGACGGTGCAGTTGATGTTGTTGTTCAAGATCAGCTGGAAGGCCTCCTGGTGATCCTTGGCCGGGTTTCCGTGCTCGGCGCCGGCGAGGTCGAAGCCGAGCACGCCGCGGTTCTTGTAGGCGACCGACAGCTCGGCGAGGCGCAGCGAGGTCTCCGGCCCCATGTTGCGGATGCCGCAGACGAGGACGCCGGCGAGGATGCCCGTCTCCCGCTCCGCCGCCCGCAGCCCTTCCAGCACCGCCTCGACCACCACCGTCGGCTTGAGGCCCTTCTGGAGGTGGAGCACCGGCGCGTAGCGGACCTCGATCAGCTTGCAGTTCTCCGCCGCCGCGTCGATGGCCAGCTCGTAGGCGGTCCGGTAGAGCGACTCCTCGGTCTGCATGACGCAGAGCGTGATCTCGAAGCCCTTGAGATAATCCTCGAGGCTGCCGTGCCGTTGGCCGATCTTCATCGCCTTGGCGAGGCCGGCCTCGGTGTCGGCGGGGAGCTTGACCCCCTGCTGCTCCGCCAGCTCCAGCATGGTCTTGAGGCGGAGGCTGCCGTCGAGGTGGCAGTGCAGGTCCGTCTTGGGCAGCGCGTGCAGCAGTTCTTCCGTGATGGGGAGTTCTGGCGTCATGGCTCGATCTATCCGATCCGTCGGTTGCCTGCTACCTTTTCGGCCATGAGCTGGCTGGTCCTGAAAATTGCGTCCTGGGTCGTGCATGCGCTGGTGGTGATGGCCTCGGTCTCCGCCGTCTCCAAGGGCAACCGGAACAACACGCTGGGACGGGCGCTCCTCGTCACCGTGCTGGTGGCGGTGCTGGTGACGCCGTTCGCGTATTTCTGGTTCCTTTTGATACCAGGTATCATCGCCATGATCGCCTGGTTCGCGGTCTACACGCTGGCCTACGACATCGGCATCGCGCAGGCGCTGGTCGCCGGCCTGGTGCAGGTCGCGCTCGGGCTCCTCGTCGACTACCTGCTGCGCGGCCGGCTGGTGTGAAGCTGCGCGGGGCGGTCTTCGACCTCGACGGGACGCTGGTCGACAACATGCGCTGGCACGCGCGAGCCTGGACCGCGCTGGTGCGCGCCCACGCCACCGAGGCACGCTCCGACGCGGAGCTCGAGTCCTTCGTCTACGCCCACGCCGGGATGAAGAACGAGGAGCTGATCCCGCAGCTCCTGCCCGGCGCGCGGGAAGTTCCGGCCCTGAGCGACGAGAAGGAAGCGCTCTACCGCGAGCTCTACGCGCCTGCGCTCGCGCCGCTGCCGGGCCTGCTGCCGCTCCTCGACGCGCTCGCGCTGCGCGGGGTCCGGCTCGCGGTCGCCAGCGCGGCGCCGCTCGCCAACCGCGACCTGGTCCTCGACGGGCTCCGGATCCGGGCGCGCTTCGCGGCCATCGTCGGCGCCGAGCATGTCCGCCGGGGCAAGCCGGCGCCCGACATCTTCCTCGAAGCGGCCCGGAAGCTCGGCCTCCCGCCAGCGGAGTGCATCGCCTTCGAGGATGCGCCCAAGGGCGTCGAAGCCGCGATCGCCGCGGGAATGCGCTGCGCCGCGGTGACCACCACCGCCTCCGCGGACGCCCTGCGCCGCGCCGGCGCGCACTGGGTCGCCCGCGACTTCACCGGCTTTCCGGAATTCTAGGGGCGCTTCAGCGCGGGCCCGGCAAAGGTCCGGCGGGACGGACGCCGAAGATCCGGTTCAGCTCGTCCGCGGTCACCGCCGAGAAGCCGAAAGCGTCGACCTCGATGCGGCCGCGGTTCGCATCGCCGGCGAGCCGCAGCCGCACCTCGAGCGGATCGCCTCTCTTGCAGCCCGGCAGGGGGACGTCGGGGATCTCCGACCAGCCGGAGAACTCCGCCTGCCGCGAGAAGATGCCGGTCACCGCCGCCCTGGCCACTGGCGACGACCAGCCGCCGCGGCAGTGCGGCGACTCCACTTCGAGGACGACGCGCGCCCAGGCGAAGTAGTCGCCGTAGTGGGAGCCGCGCGCCACCGCCCGTCCCCAGGCGCCGACGGCGTATCCGCCGCTGATCAGCTCCAGCGCGCCGTCCGCCGGAACCACCCCGTGCCAGCGCAGCTCGAGCGCGGCGGCGTGGGCGCCGTCGGCGAAGGTATCGTGGTCGCAGATGGGATCGGGATCGTGCGACTGCCAGCCAGCGAAGAAGTCGAGGATGGCGCCGTTGAAGGGCGGGCAGGAGCGTCCCTGCGCATCGAAGAAGCCTTCGACCCGCGCCGCCTCGAAGGAAAGGAAGACGACGTCGCGCAGGTCGCGCGCGGCGACGGGACGGACCCGCAGCGGGCGCGGGCCGGCGCAAGAGAGGGCGAGCGCCAGGAGCGCCAGTCGGAAGCGGTGCGGGCGCATGCGGCTCCAGTGTTCCAGATCAGGCGGGCTCGACGAAGCGGGCGAGGATCTTCTTCAGCCCGACGCCGGGGCCGAAGCGGACGCTCAGCTTGCGGGTCAGGCCGGCGCCGTCCTCGTCCTCGACGGTGCCGACTCCAAACGAAGGGTGCTTCACCCGCGCGCCCGGGCTGAGCGCGTCGACGCCCGCGCCCGCCACCTTGGGCACCGGCTTGCTCGACGGTTCGTAGCGCGGCTCGCGCATCTTGTTCCGCTGCGGCGGCGCTTCCGCGTACCGGGGCCGCTGGTCGAAGTCCTCGTAGTAGACGTCCTTGCGCGCCCGCTCCTGCATCGGCGTCAGGCGGGTGAGCGCTCCCAGGCCCTCGGCCAGCTCGGGAGGCAGCTCGGTGACGAAGCGCGACGGCGTGTTGAAGCGCAGCTCGCCAAAGAGCGACCGGCAGCGCGCGAGCGACAAGGTCAGCCGCTTGCGGGCGCGGGTCATGCCCACGTAGCAGAGGCGGCGCTCCTCGGCGATCTCGGCAGGATCTTCCTCTCCCGTCGCCATCGGCCCGGTCTGGCCCAGCGCGCGCGACGAAGGAAAGACGCGCTCCTCGAGTCCGGTCATCCACACCGCGTCGAACTCGAGGCCCTTGGCCGCGTGCAGCGTCATCAGTGAGACGCGGTCGCCGCCTCCCGCCGCGTCGGCGTCGCCCACCAGCGCCAGCTGTTCGAGAAAGCCAATCAGCGGCGTGTCGGCGAGGTTGTCGTCGGGATCCGCCGCCGCCACCGCCGCGGCAGGATCGGGCCGGTCGCCGGGCGGCGGGCCCTCCTCGAGGACGGGGCTCCCCAGCATCCCCGGCGATCCCCGCAGCGCCCGCATGTACTGCCCGTGCGTCTGGCGGGTCGGGTTGGGGAGGAGCGGTTTTTCGAGAGGCGGCTTCGGGCTTCGGGCTTCGGGCTTCAGGCCGGAAGCGCCCGCGTCGTCGGGCTCCTCCCCTGAGGCCTGAGGCCTGACGCCTGAGGCCTGCGCCCCGAGGCCTGAGGCCTCAGGCGCCGCCTGCGCCTGCCCGCGCGCTTCCGCATACGCGCGGTCGAACTCGCGCGCCGCGCCCACCAGCTCGTACAGGTTCTCCAGCCGGTCCTCGCCCTCCTCGCCCTCGAGGCGCAGGCGGTCCGCGTAGCCGGTCTGCTCGATGACCCGCTCGATCGACTCCGCCGCGCCTGGATCGGTCTCGACCCCGCCCCGCAGCTTCTCGACCAGCGTGCGGAAGGGCAAGAGCTTGGTCCGCGCGTTCGACGGCAGCTCCGGATCGTTCGTGCTCAAAGCTTCCCAGAGCGACAGGCCCTGCCGTGAAGCGGAAGCCCGCAGGTGATCGATGGTGGTGTCGCCGATCCCCCGCGGCGGCGTGTTGACGATGCGCAACAGATCCGCGTCGGAGCGCGGGTTGACGCAGAGGCGCAGGTAGGCCGCGATGTCCTTCACCTCCGCGCGATCGTAGAAGCTGCGCCCGCGCACGACGCGGTAGGGGATGCGCCGCGCCCGCAGGGCGTCTTCCAGCGCCCGCGACTGGGCGTTGGCGCGGTAGAAGACCGCCATCTCCGCATAGGAGGTCCCGCGCGCGTTCTGCGCGTAGAGCTCGGTGGCGACGCGCCCGCCTTCGTCGCGCTCGTCCTCCGCCAGCACCACCCGGACCTTCTCGCCCTCGCCGGCGGCGGTCCAGAGCTTCTTCTCGGCGCGGCGCTCGTTCTTCTCGATGATGGCGTGCGCCGCCGAGAGGATGCGCTGCGAGCTGCGGTAGTTCTGCTCGAGGCGGACCACCCGGGTGCCCGGGAAGGTCCGGGAGAAGTCGAGGATGTTGTCCACCTCGGCGCCGCGCCAGCGGTAGATGGACTGGTCGTCGTCGCCCACCACGCAGAGGTTGCCGTGCACGCCCGCGAGCAATTTCAGGAGCTGGTACTGCGCGGGGTTCGTGTCCTGGAACTCGTCCACCAGGATGTGGCGGAAGCGGCTGGCGTAGTTCTGCAGGATGTCGTCCCGCTTCTTGAAGAGCTCGACGACGCGGACGATGAGGTCGCCGAAGTCGCAGGCGTTCGAGGCCTGCAGCGCACTTTGATACTTCGTATAGACCTTGGCAGCGGTCTTACCCGGAACGTCGTAGTCGGGTACGCGCACCTCGGCGGGCAACAGGCCCGCGTTCTTCCAGCGGTCGATGCGGGTGAGGTGCGACTTGGCCGTGCCCACGTCGAACCCCAGATCCGCCGTCGCCCGCTTGGCCGCGCCCAGCTGGTCGGCGTCGTCGTAGATGGCAAAGGCGCGGGTCAGCCCCAGCGCCTCCGCCTCGCGCCGCAGGATCCGCGCGCCCGCGGCGTGGAAGGTCGCGACCCACATCCGCCGCGCGTCGTCCGCGCCGACCAGCTTGCCGACCCGCTCGCGCAGCTCCCCTGCCGCCTTGTTGGTAAAGGTCACCGCGAGGATCTCGGGCGCCCGCGCCAGCCGCTCGCGCAGCAGGTGCGCGATGCGGTGGGTGAGCACGCGCGTCTTCCCGGAGCCGGCGCCCGCCAGGATGAGGAGCGGCCCGTCGCCGTGCCGCACCGCTTCGAGCTGCGGGGGGTTGAGAACTTTCGCCAGCGGATCCATCAGCCGCTCTCTAGCATGCGCAGTCGCCGCGTCCGCAGCATCAAAAACTATGGCTTCAAGCGCACCGCGGAGGGCGCGGAGACGCAGAGAAAGGATTTGGTGGGGTCCGAGGCCGCGCCACCTCGGAGGTGGCCCCGGCACCAACCCAAAAAAACCCCGCGCCCTCCGCGCCTCCGCGGTGCGCTTTGCAGCCGCCGTCCTGCCGGAGGTCGTTGCCTTCTGGGGCGGGGCGTAGGAGAACGGCGGCGTGCCGAAGGCCGCCCCAGTCCGCATCATCCCCCTCGGCGGCCTCGGCGAAGTCGGGATGAACTGCATGGTGGTCGAGTCGGGCGGCGACCGCATCGTCATCGACTGCGGCCTGATGTTCCCCAACGCCGAGCAGGCGCTGGGCGTGGAAGTGATCGCGCCCGACTTGAGCTACCTCAAGGCGGCGGGCAAGCTCGACGCGGTGCTGCTCACCCACGCGCACGAGGACCACATCGGCGCGCTGCCGTATCTCTTGCGGGAGTTCCCCGACACCACCGTCTGCGGCACCCGGTTCACCCTCGCCGTCGTCAAGGAGAAGCTCAAGGAGCACGGCATGACCGCCGACTTCCAGGAGGTCTCGCCCCGCGGCATGGGCATGGTCGGCGACCACATCGACTTCGAGCCGCTGCAAGTCCCGCACTCGGTGCCCGACGCCGTCGGCTACGCGCTCCTCACCGAGGCGGGCCTCGTCATCCACACCGGCGACTTCAAGGTCGACTGGAGCCCGGTGGACGGCAAGCTGCTCGACGTGCGCCGCTTCGCCGAGCTGGGCGAGGAGGGCGTCGCCTGCCTGCTCTCGGATTCCACCAACGCCGAGCGCGAAGGCACCAGCGTCTCCGAGCGCGAGGTGGGCGAGTCGCTGGCGCGGATCCTCGCCGGCCCGCTCGCCAAGGGCCGCGTCGTCGTCGCCATGTTTGGCTCCAACATCCACCGCGTGCAGAGCGTGATCCGCGCGGCGCTGGCGCAGAACCGCAAGCTGGTCATCCTCGGCCGCTCGATGCAGACCAACGTGCGCCTGGCGATGGACCTGGGCTACCTGCGCTGCCCGCCCGACTCCTTCGTCGACCCGGAGGGGGCGGCGCACTTCGCTCCCCGCGACCTGGTCATCCTCTGCACCGGCGCGCAGGGCGAGCCGCGCTCGGCGCTCTCCCGGCTCGCCCTCGGCCAGCACCCCACCGTCCAGCTGGAGAAGAACGACCTCGTCATCCTCTCCAGCCGCGTCATCCCCGGCAACGATCGCGCCCTCGGCAACCTCATCGACCACCTGGTCCGCCGCGGCTGCCGGGTGCTCTCCTCCACCAGCGGCAGTGGCGAGCTCATCCACACCAGCGGCCACGCCTGCCAGGGCGAGCAGCGGATGATGATCGATCTGGTCCGCCCGCGCAGCTTCGTCCCCATCCACGGCGAGTACCGGATGCTGGCGGCGCATGCGCGGACGGCGGAGATGGCCGGCGTCAACCCCCTCGGCTGCGTCATCATCGAGGACGGCGACGCCGTCGAGCTGCGGGTGGACGAGATCGTCGCCGCCGTTCCCAACGCGGTGAGCGCCGGCCGCCTCTACCTCGACGCGCGGGGCGCCTTTGCCGACGTCGGCGAAGTGACCCTGCGCGACCGCCAGCTGCTGGCCGAGACCGGCATGCTGGTCTGCCTGTGCGTGCTCGATCACAAGAGCGGCGAGGTGGTCCGCGGTCCCGAGCTTCTGGGAAAAGGCGTCGCCGGCCTCGACGAGACGCGCCTTTCGCAGGCCCGCCAGGCCGCGCTGGACGCCCTCGCCGAGCTGGCCCCCGCCCAGCGCACCGATCATGGCATGGTGGAAGAAGCGCTCCGCCGCGCCGTCCGCTCCGTCTGGAAGAAGGGCGTCGAGAAGCGCCCCATGGTCCTGCCCGTCGTCCTGGAGATGTGACATGCCGAGCTTCGACATCGTCAGCAAGGTGAGTGAGCCCGAGGTCGAGAACGCCTTCCAGCAGGCCAAGAAAGAGATCGACCAGCGCTACGACTTCAAGGGCACCGAGACCACCCTCGCCATGCTGGCGCCGCCCGAGAAGGGCATCAAGGTCCGCTCCAGCACCGAGCAGCGCCTCGAGGCGGCGCGGCACGTGCTGGTGGAAAAGCTCGCCAAGCGCGGCGTCGCGCTGCGCGGAGTGAAGTATGGCGATCTCGAGCACTCGGGGAAGTTCGTCTCGCAGTCGCTCACCTTCGCGCAGGGCATCGAGATCGAGAAGGCCAAGGCGCTGGTGAAGGCCATCAAGGACAGCAAGCTCAAGGTCCAGGGCGCCATCCAGGGCGACGCGGTGCGCGTCTCCGGGAAGAACCGCGACGACCTGCAGGCGGCGATGCAGCTGGCCCGCGGCAAGCAGGACGAGCTGCAGGTGGACCTCATCTTCGAGAACTTCCGCGACTGAAAAATTACCAGACGCGGCAGGACTTGAGCCCGGATTCCAAGAGCGCTAAGGCGGCGCCCAAGGGGGATCGACCATGAAGACCATGCTGTTTTCCGGCGCTGCCTGCGCCGTCGTGTTCTGCGCCGCCGCCATCGCCGCCGACGCTGCGAAGAAGCCAGCCCTGAAGCCCGAATCGGTCATGCTCGGCGCCGCCGACCTCAAGTGGGGGGACGCGCCGCCGGTGTTTCCCAAGGGCGGGCAGATCGGCGTCCTGCACGGCAATCCGTTCGCGAAGGGCGTCTACGCGCTGCGCCTGAAGATGCCCGACGGCTACAAGGTGGCGCCGCACTTCCACACGCAGGACGAGCAACTCACCGTCCTCGCGGGCACCTTGGTGCTGCACCTGGGCGACACCATGGACGCCGCCGCGCACAACCTCGACGTCGGCGCTTATCACTTCCTGCCCGGCAAGATGCACCACGCCGCGGAGGCCAAGGGCGAGGTGATCGTCGAGGTGCACGGCAACGGGCCCTTCGACATCCACTACCTCAACGCCGCCGACGATCCGTCCAAGGCCTCGGCGGCCGCGAAGTAGCGCTCACTGGCGTGTCAGGTTCACCGTCCGCGTGAAGTTCGTCAGCGTGATGTGGTCGTGGTCCGGCTGCGTGTAGCCGAAGACCTCGTTGGTGCTGTCCTCATACGCGAACGTCATCCCGCGTGGACCGTCGACGGCGACAGTGCCGGTCACCGTGAACGGCAGGTTGGTGCCGGCCTCGCGGTGCTGCACTCCCGAGCCGGTGACGGTCTGGCCGCTCCCGCCCAGCGTGCACTCGACGTACGAGCCGATCTGAGGGGTGAGAGGCTGCTTCCACCTGCCCGCCCACTCGACGGACGAGCCGCCGCACGCCGCGTCGCAAGCTGCAATGATGAGCATCGAAATGGCCATCCAGCGCATCTCAGCACCTTTCCTTGCCGCACGGCGGGCTGGATCTTCGCCCGGCCACTGTTGTAAGGACCCGGGCTCGCTCACATCATGCAAAAGACTTCGCTTCCAGAACATCCGTCGCTCTACCTGCTCTCCCTGGGCTGCCCGAAGAACCGGGTGGACAGCGAGGTCATGCTCGGCAGCCTCCTCGACGAAGGCTACCAGCTGGTCGACGCGCCCGAGGAGGCGGAGGTCATCCTCATCAACTCCTGCGCCTTCATCGGCGAGGCGAAGCAGGAGTCGATCGACGCCATCCTCGAGCACGCGCAGCTGAAAGAGACGGGCAAGTGCAAGGCCCTGGTCGTCGCGGGCTGCCTCACCCAGCGCTACGCCGAAGTGCTGCAGGCGGAGATGCCCGAGGTCGACTACTTCGTCGGCAC
>JAYWAJ010000461.1:0-3400 GCA_043782525.1 Deltaproteobacteria bacterium
CAGGTCGGCATCATCTCCGCCAACGGCGACACCACCATCGGCAACATCATCGCCGAGGCGATGGAGAAGGTCGGCAAGGAAGGCGTGATCACGGTCGAGGAGGCCAAGGGCCTCGAGACCACCCTCGAAGTCGTCGAGGGCATGCAGTTCGATCGCGGCTACCTCTCGCCCTACTTCGTCACCGACCCGGAGCGCATGGAAGTGGTGCTCGAGGATCCGTACATCCTCATTCACGAGAAGAAGATCGCCTCCATGAAGGACCTCCTGCCGCTGCTCGAGCAGGTGGCCCGCGCCGGCAAGCCGCTGCTCATCATCGCCGAAGAGGTCGAGGGTGAGGCGCTGGCGACCCTGGTCGTCAACAAGCTGCGTGGCACGCTGAACGCCGCCGCCGTCAAGGCGCCGGGCTTCGGCGACCGCCGCAAGGCCATGCTCGAGGACATCGCCACGCTCACCAGCGGGAAGATGATCGCCGAGGACCTGGGCGTGAAGCTCGAGACCGTGCAGCTCAAGGATCTCGGCCGCGCCAAGCGGGTGACCATCGACAAGGACAACACCACCATCGTCGACGGCGGCGGCAAGAAGACCGAGATCGAGGCGCGGGTGAAGCAGATCCGCACCCAGATCGAGGACACCACCTCGGACTACGACCGCGAGAAGCTCCAGGAGCGCCTGGCCAAGCTGGTGGGCGGCGTCGCCGTCATCCACGTCGGCGCGGCCACCGAGACGGAGATGAAGGAGAAGAAGGCCCGCGTCGAGGACGCGCTCCACGCAACCCGCGCGGCCGTCGAAGAGGGCATCGTCCCTGGCGGCGGCGTGGCCTACCTGCGCTGCCTCAAGGCGCTCGAGACCTTGCAGGTGTCCGGCGGCGAGAAGTTCGGCGTCGAGATCATCCGCAAGTCGCTCGAGGAGCCCATCCGCCAGATCGCCGGCAACGGCGGCTGGGAAGGCTCCATCGTCGTCAACAAGGTCCGCGAGGGCAAGGGCGCCTACGGGTTCAACGCGGCCACCGGCGAGTACGAGGATCTGCTGGCGGCGGGCGTGATCGACCCGACCAAGGTCTCGCGCTTCGCGCTGCAGAACGCGGCCTCGGTGGCCTCGCTCATGCTGACCACCGAGGCGATGGTGGCGGAGCGTCCCAAGGACAAGGAAGAGGCCGGCGGCGGAGGCATGGGCGGCGGGCACGGGATGGGGATGTAAGAGCAGGCCTCAGGCTTCAGGCCTCAGGCTTCAGGCCTGAAGCCGGCTGTTTCAGATGCTTCAACGAAGGCCCGTCGGCGAGAGCTGGCGGGCCTTTGTATTTAAGTCAGCGGAGGAGTTCTTCGAGGAGGGATTGGCCCAGCGGCCACAGGCCCAGATTCGAGGCGCTGTTCAGGTGGCCCAGGGGCCCGGCGTCGACGTAGCGCGCGCCCCATTGCTGCGCGAAGAAGCGGGCGCGGGGCTCGCTCACGTACTCGTCGTTGCTGGAGCCGACCGCGATCGCTGGAAAGGGAAGGCGGTCGAGCGGCATCGGGGCAAAGCCCTCGGGGCCGGAGGGATACGAGGGCGCCTCGACGTCGCTGGGTCCGACCAGCAGCGCGCCGCGCACCTTGGCCAGCTCGGCCGGCGCAGCGTCCCGCGCCAGGTGCGCCATCGTGCAGCAGCCGAGGCTGTGCGCCGCCAGGACGGCAGGCGCGTCCAGCGCGCGCAGCGCCTCGCGGATGCGGCCCGTCCAGTCTTCGCGGCGGGGACGCTCCCACTCGTCCTGCAGCACGCGGCGGGTGTCCTTCCGCTCGCGCTCCCAGTTCGTCTGCCAGTGCGTGGCGCCGCTGTTCCAGAGACCGGGGATGGTGAGCACGCGAATCATCCGCGCAAGCTGCCCCGGAGCGCGCCTTCACGCAAGCGGAGGTTGGCAGCCTCAGCGGACGCCTGCGAGAGCGATCTCGCGGGCTTCCTGCTTTTCAGGGATACTGCCCGAAGGGGTGTTCTCAATGACGCGAATCCTGGCCGCGCTGCTCGTGATCTCGTCGGGCGCCGTTGCCGAGGAGGTTTGGCCCGCGTTTCCCAAGGCGGGCCAGCTGATCCCGATGGGCAACATCGGAATCAGCTACGCGACCGCGGGGAACAACTCGCTGACGCTGGTGCAGTTCGCGCCAACGCTCCTGGTGCTGGCCACCGATCACCTCGTCCTCGGCGCCGACTTTGTCTACCGCTCGCTCTCGGGCCTAGGGCCGGGCGGCACGCTTTCGGGCTGGGGAACGAACCTGATCGGAGGCGGAGCGTTCGCCCTCGATTCGCGCGTCTCCCTCCTCCTCCTGCCGTCGGTCGGGTATGCCCGCCAGAGCTCGGGCCCGTCGACCCGCAGCGCGGTGGCCGTGGGCATCTTCGCGCCGCTGCTGGTCCACCTCGCGCCTCACTTCTTCGTCGGACTGGGCCCGCAGCTCGCGACCGAGGTGACCGCGAGCGTGGACACTCGAAGCATCACGACCGACAAGACGACCACGCTCACCTTCCAGGTGCTGCTCGGCGGCTGGATCTGAGCTCTCATGGACCTGGGCCTCGCGGGAAAATCCGTCCTGCTGGTCGGCGCCGGGCGCGGGCTCGGGGGCGCCGCGGCGCTGGCCATCGCCAGGGAAGGTGCGCGCGTCGCGGTGATGGCGCGCACCAAGAGCGCCGTCGACGCGCGCGCGGCTGAATGCAAGAAGGCGGGCGCCGAGAAGGTCCTAGCCATCGCCGCCGACGCCATCGATCCGCCGCAGCTCAAGCGGGCCGTCGAGACCACGGTGGCGGAGTTCTCTGGCCTCGACGTCCTCGTCACGCTGGTGGGCGGCTCGCTGCCTGGCGGCACCGCCGACCTGACCGGCGCCGACTGGGAGACCGCCTTCGACAAGAACCTCTGGCCCGCGCTGCGCGCCAGCCGCTACGCGCTGCCGCACCTGATCGCGGGCGCCGTCCGGCGCGGTTTCTCCCAGGCGCACGCCGCCCATGCGCAGGACCAGGTCACCCAGGAGCCGGTGGCCCGCGAGCCGGGCGTCATCCTCCACGTCGCCAGCATCTTCGGCCGCGAGGGCGGGGGTCCGCTCAGCTACAACACCGCCAAGGCGGCGTTGATCGCGCTCGCCCACGAGCAGGCGCGAGAGCTGGCCCCCCGCGGCGTGCGCGTCCTCTCGGTCGCGCCCGGCAGCATCCTGCATCCGGGCGGCTCGTGGGAGCGGCGCCTGCAGAACGACCCCGCGGCGACGGTGGCCTTCGTGCACCGCGAGATCCCCTTCGGCCGCTTCGGCACCGCCGAGGAAGTGGGCGAGGCGATCGCCTTCCTGGTCAGCCCCCGCGCCAGCTGGCTGGCAGGCGCCTGCGTGGTCATCGACGGGGCGCAGTCGCGCGCCTTCTGAGGACGCCGGGCATCTATCCCTCATGAAGAACG
>JAYWAJ010000462.1:0-8961 GCA_043782525.1 Deltaproteobacteria bacterium
GCAGCTCCTCGACAAGGCCGTCGAGGCGGCGGGCGCGCTGGGCCAGTCGATGCTGGAGGAGGCGAAGAAGCACGCCGCCGCCGCCGCGCAGGAAGCGCAGAGCGGCCTCGACCAGGCCAAGAAGGATTTCGACGAGAAGGGCTCCGCTGCGGAGAAGCAGATCGCGCAGATCGTCGACGGCACCAAGAGCAAGGTCGAGGCGGCGATGAAGGCGCTCGACGATCTCGTCAAGCACGCCAAGGACTCCGCCGAGGGCGCGGCCAGGCGCGACCAGGCCGCCTGCGAGAAGGCGGTCGCCGAGGCGGAGGGCGTCGTCAAGCAGTGCCAGGACGGGTACGACGCTGCCGTCGCCAGCCTCGCTGAGCTGAAGGAAAAAGTTCCCCAGCGCGCGGTGAGCGTCGGCGAGCCGCTGGTCGACCAGGCGAAGAAGTCGCTCGACACCGCAAAGGTCCTGCTCGACCACGCGAAGCAGGCGCTGGAAGAGGTGAAGAAGGACGGCCTCCAGGACGCGCAGGACACCCAGAAGCAGGTCGAGCAGTTCTTCGCCAAGGTCTGGGAGGAGGCGAAGAAGCAGCTCGAGAACATCGCGCAGGAGATGAAGAAGAAGATCGTCGAGGCCGTCGATCGCCTGCTGAAGAAGGTGGAGGCCGAGGTCCTCGACGGCGCCAGGAAGGTCCTGGAGAAGTCGCTCGAGACCGCGACGCACTCGTGGGACTTGAAGGAGACCGAGAGCGCCACCGCGGACGAGGCGACGAAGCAGCTCAAGGAAGTGATGAAGAAGGCGCTCGACGACGCCAGGGAAGAGCTGAAGAAGCTCTACGAAGACTTCAAGGGCGTGGCGCTGAAGGCCGGCACCGAGATGGTGACGCACCTCGCGATGGGCACCGACGCCGCTGCCGAGACGGCGGACAAGAGCAGCGAGGCGGCGGCCGAGACGCAGAACAATCCGGTCAGCCAGTCCGATCAGCACACCACGGCTGCCGCGGCCAGGCACGACGAGCTGTCGAAGGCGCACGACGCCGAGAAGGACAAGCACGAGGAGCAGAGCAAGAAGTTCCTCGGCCAGCTCAAGGAGCAGTACGGCAAGCTCCACGAGATGGGGCAGAAGATGCAGGGCCCGCTCGCGGAGACCATCAAGAAGAGCGGCGTCACCGTCGACAAGAGCGCCGGCGCACTGATGTCGCAGGCGCGGGGCGCGGTCGACCAGGTGATGCTGGCGTACGAGGGCGCCAAGGCGGCGTTCGACGAGGCGCAGAAGCACCGCTCGAGTTTGAAGGATTTGACCTCGCGCATTCCCGAGGTCGAGGGGCAGATCAGCGATGCCTTCAGCCACCTCCAGTCGGCCTACGACGAGGGGAACAAGGCCTTCGAGAAGGCCAAGGAGACGGTGAAGGAGCACGAGAAGGAGATCGAGATCGAGGCGGAGAAGCTGACCCGGGAAGCGGACGTCGCGGTGAAGAAGGCCGAGGCGGCGCTGGCCAGCGCCAAGGAACAGATCGAGAGGAACAAGGCGCTGTTCCGCGGGCTGCCGATGCGCAAGGGCACGAGCGAGAGCATCAACGCCGCGAGCTCCGCGGCGAGCAGCGCGACGGGCGCGGCGGAGTCGGCCACGGCGGGCTCGAGGGAGGCCAAGGGGGCGGCCACCGGCGCGGCCAGGGTTCCCGACGACCACAAGGTTTGCGACTCCGCCATCGACGCCATCGGCGAGCTGGAGAAGGCGGCGGCCAAGGCGGCAGAGACTGCCGACAAGGCGCAGAACGCGGTGGACAGCACGGCGCAGGGCGACGCGGCCGGCGCGCAGAAGAGCGCTGGCGCGGCCCAGTCCTCGCAGGCGGCGACGGCCAGTGCGGCGGGCAGCGCGAGCCAGAGCGCCAAGACTTCGCAGCAGGGCGCCGCGACCGCCGCCGGAAAGAAGGAGCCGCCCAAAGAAGATGCTCCCAAGAAGGCCGACGCGGGCGCCCAGCAGGGAGGCGCGGACGCGGGGCAGAAGAAGGCCGGCGAGCAGGGCGGTGCGGCCCAGGGCGAGCAGAAGGCGGCGGGCGGGCAGCAGGCCGAAGGCGGCAAGGCGCCCGACGCCACAGCGGCAGGCGCGGCGGGCGACGCGAAGGGTGCCGCCGGCGCGGCGGGAGATGCGAAGGGCGCTGCCGGTGCGGCGGGAGATGCGAAGGGCGTTGCCGGCGCGGCGGGAGATGCGAAGGGCGCGGCCGATGCCGCGGGTCAGGCGCAGGGCGCAGCCGGCGCGGCACAAGGCGCAACGGGCGCAGCGGGTCAGGCGCAGGGCGCAGCCGGCGTCGCGGGTTCGGGCGCAGGCGTCGCTGGTGCTGGCGGCGCGCCGGGCATCGCGGCTGCTGGGTCGGGCGGAGCGGCTGCCGCAACGGGCGGCGCAGCGGTGCCTGCCGGGGCGGGTGCTCCTGGTGCGCCTGCAGCGGGAGGCGCGGGGATCGTCGGCCAGGCACAAGGCGCCGCGGGTCAGGCCAGAGGTGCACAGCCGCCGGGCGGGCCCTCCGGGGCGGAAAAGGCGGCGAACGCAGCCAAGGAAGGCCAGCTGGCCGCGAACCATCCCGGCGCGCAGGCGCAGGGCGCTGCGGGTTCGGCTGCGCCGGGCGTGGTGGGCGCGGTCGGCACCGGCGTCGGCGTGGCCGGCACGGCAGGCAGCGCCATCGGCAGTGCCGGGGAAGCAAAGGGCCAGGCACAGTCGGCCCCGGGAGGGGCCGCGGTCAGCGCTGGCGCCGGAGTGGCGGCGGTCGCAGCGCCGGGTGGGGTGGCCACCGCGGGCGGGGCCGCGAAGGAAGCGCACCATCAGCAATACGCCGCGGAGAGCATGCCCGTCGACGTGAAGGTGACCGGCAAGGATCGCGCAGTCGGCGCCGCCAGCGGGGCCGCGGGGAGCACTGCGGCAGGCGGGAAGGTCCTCGAGGGCGTCGGCGTGGAGAAGGCTGCCGAGCACAAAGAGGAGATGGCGGAGTACGACGTCAAGGGCGCGCAGAAGTCGGTCAAGCAGACCGGCGCCGCCGCTTCCGACGCGGGCGACGCTGCCAAAAAAAGCGGCGGCGACGATGGCGGCAATGTCAAGGGCTGAGGCAGGAATTCAGAGGAGGCGACGTGCGTTTTGAATTCTCTGACGATTTTTCATACAGACGCGCCGCGGCGGTCGATTTCGTTGTCCGCTGCTTGACTCAACCCGGCTTTTCCTCAAAATGGACGAGCCCCGTCACATCGAAAATGTCCTTCGGGAGAATCGCCTCCTGAGGAATGCAGTGGATCTTTACCTCATGCCCAAGCACCAGGTCATCCGCGACGCAGGCCAGAGCCTTCTCGGCGTACTGCGCGCCGAGTTGGTCGCGCAGCGGGCCAAGGCCAAGGCCTACCTCGCCACGCCGACCCCCGAGTTCCTCCGCAAGAACGCACCCTGCCTGGTGCTCTACCTCTACGATCTGCGCCCGTCGTTCGAAGTCCGCACCAACGAGAACTGGCACCTCGAGGAAGAGATCACCGACGAGAAGGGCGAGACCTACGTGGTCCGCTACGCCCGTCCGCTCGACCTGGGCCTGCACTACCTGCTCACCGCCTCCGCCGACGATCTCGGCGACGAACACGAGATCCTCGCCCTCGGCATGAAGGCCCTGCTCGATCACGGGAAACTCGCAGGCGAAAGCCTGGTCGGCGATTCCTTCATGAAGGGCGACACGCTGCCGGTCTCGGTGGACGACGGCTTCGATCTGCAGACCGCCTCCACCGTCTTCGGCGGATTTGGAGCTGGCCCCCGCCTCGCCGTAGGCTATCGCGCAGAAGCGCGGCTCTTCTCGGGCAAGGAACTCGGGCGCAGCAAGCGGGTGCGCGAGCGCCACATCGACGTGTTCGATCAACTCCGACCACCCCTGGGCAGCGTCAGTGCCAAGGAGCTGGGGGTGGAGGCGAAGCCACCGAAGATCGTGGCGACAAAGAAGTGACCGCCTTGGCAAAGGCAATTGCAAATGCAGTCGTTCGACATGTGGTCATCATGAACAGGAAGCAAACGCAATCTCCCACGCGAGACCGCCTCCCTTGTGCGGCCTCCAACCACCGAACGTAACAGGAGTAGTCCATGGCAACGTCTTATCTCTCTCCCGGCGTGTATATCGAGGAGGTCGATCGCGGTTCGAAGCCCATCGAAGCAGTGGGCACCTCGACCGCGGCGATCATTGGCGAGTCGTCCGTTGGCCCCACCAACGAGGCGGTTCTGGTCACCAACTGGGCGCAGTTCACGCGGACCTTTGGCGACTTTTCGCATTCCACCCACCTCGCGCACGCCGTGTACGGATTCTTCAACAACGGCGGAACCAAGGCCTTCATCTGCAACGTCTCTCCCAAGACGATGACGGCTGAGCAGGCTGCGAAGGAGGCCGAGAAGAAGGAGGCCGAGGCGAAGAAGGAGACGGCGGCAGGCAAGCCCGGTCCGGCTGCCGTCGCTGGCGCTCCGGCTGCAGCTTCGTCGGGCACGAATCCCGGCCTGTTCATCGGCAAGGACGAGGGTCCCGGCCGCCGCACCGGCCTGAACGTGTTCAACGACATCCCGGAAATCTCGCTGGTGCTCGCCCCTGGCCAGTCGGATCCGGCCATCCAGGACGCGGTCATCTCGCACTGCGAGAACAACAAGTACCGCTTCGCGATCCTCGATGCGGCGGAGGAGCTGAACAAGGATGGCATCGCCAAGATGCCCAAGCCGCGCGACTCGCAGTATGCGGCGTACTACTTCCCCTGGATCCAGGTGTACGATCCCGAGAAGGGCAACATCTACGTCCCGCCCTCCGGCCACGTCGCCGGCATCTATGCCCGCTCTGACTCGGAGCGCGGCGTGCACAAGGCTCCCGCGAACGAGATCGTCCGCGGCGCCCTCGGCCTCAAGTACACCATCTCCCGCCCGGAGCAGGACTTCCTGAACCCGCGCGGCATCAACTGCATCCGGAACATGGGCGACCGTGGCATCCGCGTGTGGGGCGCACGCACCGTGTCCTCGGACCCGTCGTGGCGCTACATCAACGTCCGCCGCCTGTTCCTCATGATCGAGCAGTCGATCGAAATCGGAACCCAGTGGGTCGTCTTCGAGCCGAACGACGAGACCCTCTGGAAGCGCGTCAACCGCAACATCAGCGCCTTCCTCCTGCGCATCTACAACTCGGGCGCGCTGATGGGCAAGACGCCGGAAGAGGCGTTCTACGTGAAGTGCGACTCGGAGACCAACCCGCCGGAAGTCGTCGACGCGGGCCAGATGGTTTGCGAGATCGGCATCGCTCCGGTGAAGCCGGCGGAATTCGTCATCTTCCGCATCGGCCAGATGGCTGGCCAGGCGAAGTAGGCCATTGAGGTAAAGGGATGCCCGGGGCGGTCAAACGCCCCGGGACCCCGACGGGTGGCGCGCGAGAGCGCGAGCCCTCGAACGGGCGGCGGGGACGGGCGAACAGGTGTGGTAGCGGAAGCCCGGACATCTCGTCCGGACAGCAGTGCACAGAGCTCCCTGAGGGGGGCGAATTCCCGGAGGTAGCAACATGCCTGTGAAGTGGACCAAGGAAGGCCTGAAGGCCAGCACCAAGACGCAGGGCGACTTCAACCTCGCCAGCCGCTTCAGCGTGGAACTCGACGGCATCATGATCGGCGGCATTCACACCGTCGAAGGCCTGGAGTTCGAGCACGAAATCGTCGAATATCACGATGGCGACGACGGCACGACGCACTTCCGGCCGGGCCGCCAGAAGCCGGGCCGAGTCAAGCTCACCAAGGACTTCTCCTCCACCAAGGAGTTCTTCAACTGGCGGCAGGCGGTCGTCACCGGCAAGGTGGACCGCAAGTCCATGTCCATCGTCATCCACAACGACGCGGGCGAAGAGTCGATGCGCTACAACCTGTTCGAGTGCTGGCCGACCAAGTACCAGGGACCCTCTCTCAACGCCCGCAACAGCGCCCACGCCACCGAGTCCATTGAGATCGCGTTCGAAACGATGGATATGAAGTAGGGATTAAGCAGGCCTCAGGGGACACGATTGGGATCGTGTCCCGACTTTTGAGAAGTACTGTTGCTCCGTCCTTGGCCCCGAGGGTTCCCGTTGAGTCGGGATGGCCCTCGGGGCTAAGGTTCTCTGAAGGGCAACGTTTTCAACACTCGCGAGCACCGGAGGGAGTTCTACCGAAATGGCTTTCAAGACCGAGTTCGAGTTCACGTTGCCCAAGGGATTCGTCGACGAGCAGGGCAACCTGCACCGCAAGGGCGTCATGCGGCTGGCGACGGCGAAGGACGAGATCATCCCGCTCCAGGATTTCCGCGTGAAGAACAACCGCGCCTACCTGGTGATCATCCTGCTCTCGCGCGTGATGACCAAGCTCGGCGAGCTCAAGGAGGGCGAGGTGAACCCGGGCATCGTCGAGAACCTCTTTTCCGCCGACCTCTCCTATCTGCAAGAGTTCTACCGCCAGATCAACGAGAGCGGCACCGCCAACGTCTCTGCCAAGTGCCCCAGCTGCGGCCAGGAGTTCCAGGTCGACATCGGCACGGGGGCGACAGCCCTGGGGGAATCGTAAGCTACCCGTTGGAGAAGATCGCCGGCGAGGTAGCGTATATCGCGTACCATTTCCACTGGTCCCTCGACGACATCCTGATGATGGAGCACAAGGAGCGCCACAACTGGATCCAGGAGATCTCCGAGATCAACAAGCGCATCAACGATGCGTCCAAGGGGTCCGGCGGCGGCGAGTCGTTCTAGGCGGGGCACCAAGGTCACGCAAGCAGCAACGAGGACCCAACCATGAGCAGCCTCTACAAGAGCCCTGGCGTCCACATCGAATCGGCGGGGGATCGCTACCTCCCGCTCGAGCGCGTCGAGACCGGGGTCACCGCCTTCCTCGGAGTCACCGACAAGGGGCCCAACAACGAACCCACCCGGGTGGGCTCGTACGAGCAGTACGCCAAGGTCTTCGGCGAGGGGGACAGCTTCATGACCTCCGCCCTGCGCGGCTTCTTCGACAACGGCGGTAGGTCGGCCTACGTCCTCAACGTCGCACCCGAAGGCGGGCTCGATCCGACGCCCGACGACTTCATCGGCCAGCAGGGCAACATGCCGCGCGGGCTGCAGGCGCTCGAGCGCATCGACGACGTGGACATCGTGGTCGCGCCGGATCTGATGACCCACTACAAGAAATCGGTGGGGTTCCAGGAGCCCAGCCACATCCTCGCCGTGCAGCGGGCCATCGTCGAGCACTGCGAGAAGATGCACGACCGCTTCTGCCTGCTCGACTCGCTCCCCGGCCACAACATGCAGGAGGCGGTCGAGTGGCGCGGCCACTTCGACAGCTCGCACGCAGCCTTCTATTTTCCCTGGATCAAGGTCCGCAAGGGCGAGGAGGTGCTGGCGCCCATTCCGCCTTCGGGGCACATCGCCGGCTCGATCGCCCGCGCCGACGGCATCGAGGGCGTGCACCGCGCCCCGGCCAACCAGCCCATCCAGGGGCTGGTCGACGTGGCCCAGCGCGTCCGCAAGCGGGACCGCGACTACTGCTTCGATCACCGCGTCAACACGCTCATCGCCTTCCCCGGCCGCGGCATCCGCATCTGGGGCGCGCGCACGCTCTCCTCCGATCCGAGCTTCGTGCAGATCAACGTGCGGCGCCTCTACATCCTCATCCGCAAGAGCATCGAGAAGTACGCGCAGTGGGTGGTCTTCGAGCCCAACGAGCCGTCGCTGTGGAAGAAGCTGGTGCGCTCCTGCGACGACTTTCTCAACGACCTCTGGCGCGAAGGCGCGCTGGTCGGCGGCGCCAAGGAGGAGGCCTTCTACGTCAAGTGCGACGACGAGACCAACCCGCCCGAGGCGCGCGACGTGGGCGAGTTGATCGTCGAGATCGGCATCTCGCCGGTGAAGCCGGCCGAGTACATCGTCGTCCGGATCCACCAGTTCACGCGAGAGCGGACCGACGCCAACAAGGAAGAGCCGGCGGCCGCTGTTGCAGTCGCGGGCTAGTGCGTTGATCGCATGGGCGAACCGGAAGGCAGCGGATTCTTGTCTGCCCGCCCTCTAGCCAAGCAGGCTAAACTCTGATAGACTGCTCCGCGGTCAGGGTTTGTCCAGAAATCGCGGATAGTTGCCGCGCCCGGGCCGCCGGCGGAGGATCGACATGGCAGGATCGTCTCGCAGGGATCAGCACGCAATCGGGTACTTCCGGGTCGAGCTCGACGGCATCGACTCCGGGTCGTTCCGCAAGTGCGGCGGCCTGAAGACCGAGACCGAGGTGTTCGAGTACCAGGAGGGTGGGGACAACGAGGCGACCCACAAGCTGATGGGCCCGACCAAGGCGTCCAATATCGTCCTCACCAAGGGCTTCGTCTCCGATCCCGCGCTCTTCAAGTGGCGCGACGAGATCCAGGCTTCCGGCACCAAGAAGATCGCCCGGCGCAACGGCTCCATCGTCGCGCTGGCGCTCGACGGCAAGACCGAGGTGGGCCGCTGGAACTTCCAGAAGGCCTGGCCGATCCGCTGGGAGATGACCGAGTTCGACGCCCACTCCGGCGAGGCCGCCTGCGAGATCCTCGAGCTGGCCGTTCATTCTGTCAGCAAGGGCTGACTCCAGCTCCCCCCGGAGACCTCGCACCATGCCCGAGAGCGCATCCAAGACGAGCGGCGGCCCCTCGCTGGAGCAGATCCTCTGGCGGGCCATGGACCGCTGGGAAGAGCGGCCGGCGCTGGTCGACTCCGACGAGTTCGCGGCCCACATCGAAGGCGTCTTCCACGGCGACGTGCCCGCGGAGACGTGGGTGGCCCGCTTCTTCGACGGCGCCGACGGCCAGCACCAGGGTCCGTCGGACATGGCCGAAGCCATCGTCCACGCCACCCGCGAGCGGCTGGCGGTCTACGAGTTCGACCTGCGCAAGCTCGAGTACGTCATCGTCGAGTCCGAGGAGAAGGTCGTCGTCGTCTCCGACTTCGGGCAGTTCGC
>JAYWAJ010000463.1:0-3394 GCA_043782525.1 Deltaproteobacteria bacterium
AACCACCGCCGCCAGATGATGTCGCTGGGGAACGCGATGAGCGACGCGGAGATCGTCGAGTTCGACACCCGCGTCCACAAGCTGCTCGGCGAGGAGAAGGTCCGCTTCGTCATGGAGCCCAAGCTCGACGGCCTCGCGGTCACGCTCACTTACCAGGACGGCAAGTTCGTCCAGGGCGCGACCCGGGGCGACGGCCTCATCGGCGAGGACGTGACGCAAAATCTACGTACGATAAAAATGATCCCACTCCAGCTGGCCGGGTCGCCGCCGCCGCTCTTCGAGGTGCGCGGCGAGGTCTTCATCAACAAGCGCGACTTCGTCAAGATGAACGAGGAGCGCGAGAAGGCCGGGGAGCCGACCTTCGTCAACCCCCGCAACTGCGCGGCAGGCAGCCTGCGGCAGCTGGACCCGCGCATGACCGCGCAGCGACCGCTCAGCATCTATTTCTACGAGGTGGGCGAGAGCCAGCAGTTCGAGACCCACTGGGAGAAGCTGGCCAGGCTGCGCGAGTACGGGCTGCGGACCAACCCCGAGAACGAGCTGCTCGAGTCGCTGGACGCGGTCCGCGACAAGTACCGCCGCCTGCTGGGGAAGCGGCACGCGTTGCCCTACGAGATCGACGGCACCGTCGTCAAAGTGGACAGCGAGGACCAGCGCCGCCGCCTCGGCGCCGTCTCGCGGACGCCGCGTTGGGCCATCGCCTGGAAGTTCGCCGCCGAGGAGGAGGCCACCACCGTCGAGGACATCCAGGTCTCGGTGGGCCGAACCGGGGCGCTGACGCCGGTGGCCTTCCTCCAGCCGGTCCACGTCGGCGGGGTCACCGTCAGCCGGGCGACATTGCACAACGAGGACGAGCTGCGGCGCAAGGACGTGCGGGTCGGCGACCGCGTCTTCCTGCGGCGGGCGGGCGACGTCATCCCCGAGATCGTGCGGGTCATCGTCGAGGAGCGCCCGCCGGAGGGGCGCGCCGAGTTCCAGATGCCGCGCCTCTGCCCGGTCTGCGGCGCGCTGGTGGTCCGCGAGCCCGACGAGGCGGTGACCCGCTGCACCAACCTCTCCTGCCCCGCGCAGCTGGTGGGCCGGCTGCGCCACTTCGCCTCGCGGCTGGCGATGGACATCAGCGGGCTCGGCGAGGAGACCTGCCTGCGCCTGGTGCAGGAGGGCCTGGTCAAGACGCCGGCCGACCTCTACGCGCTCTCCCGCGACCAGTGGCTCTCGCTGGAGCGGATGGGCGACAAGTCCGCCGACAACTTGCTGGTCGCGCTGGAGGCCTCCAAGCGCACTTCGCTGCGCCGCTTCCTCTATGCGCTCGGCATCCGCATGGTGGGCGAGGCGACGGCGCTGGCGGTGGCGCGGCGCTTCGGCAGCGTCCAGGCCGTGCTCGAGGCCTCGCTCGACGATCTGCAGGCGGTGCGCGACGTGGGGCCGGAGGTGGCGCGGCACATCTGGACTTTCGTCCAGAATGGCGAGAACCGCGCCGCCATCGCGCGGCTGCTCGAGGCGGGCATCGCTCCCGAGCCCGAGTCGCCAGCCGCGACGGCGGGAGCCTTCGCCGGCAAGACGGTGGTCCTCACCGGCACGCTGACCGGCTCGACACGGGAGGAGGCCAAGGCCGAGATCGAGCGCCGCGGCGGACGGGTCGCGGGCTCGGTCAGCCGCAAGACCGATCTGGTGGTCGCCGGCGAGGACTCGGGCAGCAAGCTGAAGAAGGCGCACGAACTGGGGGTCCGCGTCGTCGACGAGAAGGGCTTCCGGGAGCTGCTCAAGTGACCCGCGCCGAGCTGGTGATCTCCGGCCTCGTGCAGGGCGTCTTCTACCGGGGGAGCGCGCAGGCGGAGGCGCTGCGGCTCGGGCTGGTCGGCGAGGTGCGCAACCTGCCGGACGGAGCGGTGGCCGCCACCGTCGAAGGCCCCGAGGCGCAGGTGAAGGCGTTCATCGCCTGGTGCCGGCGCGGACCGGAGGCGGCGCGGGTCGACGAAGTGCACGTCCGCTGGACGCCGCCGCAGGGAGGGTTCCGATCGTTTCGCATCACCCGCTGAGAATCGCTCGCTTTTGGAGCTCGCTCGCACGAGGGGCTTCCAAGCCGGCCCGGCGCAGGGTATGATACGGAGACCCTCACGTCTGCTCAGGTCGAGGTATTGAGCCGGTGGCCGACACGTCCCGCATGAAGCCCGATTTTGCCGTCTACTTCGACGGCAACAAGCTCCAGGGCGAAGAAGCAGCCGCCATCATCGGCATCCGCGTCTACCAGACACGGTTTGGCGCCTCTGCATTCGAGATCGTGGTCTCCGACCAGGACCTCAAGTGGCAGGGCAAGCCGACGTTTACCGAGTGCAAGGAAGTGAAGATCGAGCTGGGCGTGCCCGGCAAGCTGAAGAAGGTCTTCGACGGCGAGGTGACCGCCTGGCGCACCGAGCTCGAGCGCTCCGGCCCCACCGTCATGGTGGTCCGCGGGCTCGACCGGTCGCACCGCATGATGCGGGCGCACAAGACCAAGACCTACAAGGACGCGACGCCGCTCGACTGCGTCTCGCAGATCGCCGGCAACTACGGCTTCACCGCCAAGACCAGGGGCGGCTCGCCGGATCCGGTGAAGATGTTCCGCTTCCAGGCCAACCAGACCGACTTCGAGTTCCTGCGCGGCATGGCGGAACTCGAAGGCTACATGTTCTGGGTCGACGCCAAGGAGCTCCACTTCGAGCGCCCCGAGCTCTCCACCACCGACGACTGCGAGTTCAGCTTCGGCGAGGACCTCAAGACCTTCCTGCCGACGGCGAATTTCCGCAAGCCCGCCGTCTCGGTCGAGGTGGGTGCGTGGGACGCGGAGGGCAAGGCCGAGATCACCGGCAAGGCCAAGACGGGCGAGGAGCTGTGGACGGTGCCCGGCGGAAAGCCCGGCGCCGACCAGGCCAGGTTCACCTCCACCAAGACGGAGTTGTCGCTGGTCGAGTCGCAGGTCGCCACCAAGGACCACGCCGACACGGTGGCCAAGGCCGCGCTGACCAGGCGGGCCATGGAGTTCCTCACCGCCGAGGTCGAGGTCCAGGGCAACCCGGACGTGAAGCCCGGCGCGATGGTGAACCTCAAGAAGGTCGGGCAGTACTCGGGGCATTACTACGTCACCGAGGCCAACCACTTCTACGATGCCGCCGGCTACAACGTCATCTTCTACGTCGCCCGCGACAAGTGGGGCGACTCGTCCCGCGACAAGGAGAAGGACAAGCAGGACGACCAGGGCGGCGACGAGACCGGCGACGACAACGACGGGCCGTACCAGCCGCCCAAGCCCGGCGACGACAAGGACCAGAAGAGCTTCATCGACTTCACCCTGCAGGACGACCAGGGCAAGCCGCTCTCCGACTTGCAGGTCAAGATCCACCTCGCCAGCGGCGCG
>JAYWAJ010000464.1:0-3392 GCA_043782525.1 Deltaproteobacteria bacterium
CGCACCGCCTCGCGCGCGTCGCCGGCCGAGGTGTCCAGCTGGTAGAGCGCCTGCAGTGCGCACTCGCGCGCCTTGGTCCGCGAGCCCATCTCAAAAGCCCACGCCTGCGGTCGCGGGCTCGGCCTGCCGCAGCGCCCGGACCTGCTCGATGCACGCCTGCGCCGCCTCGCCGCCCTTGTCGGCCCCCTGCGGATCCGACCGCTCCTGCGCCTGCGCGAGGGTGTCGCAGGTGAGGACGCCGAAGCTCACCGCCACCGGCCGCGGGTTGGTCCCGCCTTCGAGCGCCAGCATCCCCAGCGCGCGGGTGGCCTCGCCCGAGAGCAGCTGGTAGTGGTCGGTGCCGCCGCGGATCAGGCAGCCGAGGGCGACGATGCCGTCGATGCCGCCCTTGCGCATCACCCGCGCGCAGAGCGGCGCCAGCTCGAAGGCGCCCGCGCAGCGGTAGACGCGGACGTTCCCCGCGCCCCGCTCCGAGAGCGCCTTCTGCGCGCCGACCAGGAGATCCTCGACGATGGCGGTGTTCCACCGCGGCGCGACGATGGCGAAGCGCATGCCCCGCGCGTCGAGCTCCACCTCGGAAGGCAATCCGGTGCTCATGGGGACCGCATCCTACTTCTTCGTCAGCGAAAGGAGGTGGCCCATCTTGTCCCGCTTCACCTGGAGGTAGTTGTCGTTCTCCGCCGAGTGCCCCGCCTCGATGGGCACCCGCTCCACCACCTCGAGGCCGTAGAGCTTCTTCAGCCCGTCCACCTTCTTCGGGTTGTTGGTCATCAGCCGCATCTTGCGCACGCCGACGTCGCGGAGGATCTGCGCGCCGATGCCGTAGACGCGCAGGTCGGCCTTGAAGCCGAGCTTGTGGTTGGCCTCCACCGTGTCGGCGCCCTCGTCCTGCAAGTTATAGGCGCGCAGCTTGTTGATGAGGCCGATGCCGCGGCCCTCCTGGTCGAGGTAGACGAGCACGCCCTTGCCGGCCTGGTCGATCATCTCCAGCGCCCGGTGGAGCTGGGGCCCGCAGTCGCAGCGCCTGCTGCCGAAGACGTCGCCGGTCAGGCACTTGGAGTGGACCCGCACCAGCACCGGCTCCTCGGGGTCCCAGCTGCCCTTGACCAGCGCCACGTGCTGGGCTGAGTCGACGTCGTTCTCGTAGGCGATGCAGCGCATCTCGCCGCCGAAGGCGGTGGGGACCCGCGCCTCCGCGCCCCGGCGGACCAGCGCCTCGCGCTGCATGCGGTAGTGGATGATGTCGGCGACGCCGAGGATGTGCAGGCCGTGGAGGGCCGCGAACTTTTCCAGGTCGGGCATGCGCGCCATGGTCCCGTCGTCGTTCATCACCTCGCAGATCACGCCCGCCGGGTTGAGGCCCGCCAGCCGCGCCAGGTCGACGCTGCCCTCGGTCTGCCCCGCCCGCACCAGCACGCCGCCCTGCCGCGCCCGGAGCGGGAAGATGTGGCCCGGCCGCACCACGTCCTCGGGCCGCGCCTGGGGGTGGATGGCCGCCTGGACGGTGGTGGCGCGGTCGGCGGCGCTGATGCCGGTGGTGACGCCGCGAGCGCCCTCGATGCTGACGGTGAAGGCCGTCGAGTAGGTGCTCTGGTTCTCGTTGACCATCATGGTGAGGCCCAGCCGCCGGACCTGCGCCTCGGTGAGGCTGAGGCAGACGAGGCCGCGGGCGTGCTTGGCCATGAAGTTGATGGCCTCGGGCGTGACGAACTGCGCGGCCAGGACCAGGTCGCCTTCGTTCTCCCGGTCGGCGTCGTCGACGAGGATGACCATGCGCCCCGCGCGCAGCTCCTCGAGCGCCTTCTCTACGCGGGCAATGTTCTCGTCCACTCGTGCTCCTTGGCGATTATCGAAATTGCAAAAGGCGGGCGACGTGCTTGCCGAGGATGTCGGTCTCGACGTTGACCTTTGCCCCCGGTCCCTTCGCCCCCCAGGTGGTGGCCCGCAAGGTCTCGGGGATGATGAAGAGGGAGATGCGATCCGGATCGAGCAGCTCGTTGACGGTGAGCGAGATGCCGTCGAGCGCGATCGAGCCCTTGCTCACCACCAGCCTGGCGAGGCCGTCGGGCAGGCGCAGCACGAAGCGGAAGCCTTCGCCCACCGGCTCGCGGGAGACGATCTCGCCGACGCCGTCGACGTGGCCGAGGACGAGGTGTCCGCCCAGCCGCTCCCCCAGGGCCATCGGGTGCTCGAGGTTGACCCGGTCGCCCGCGGCCAGCCCTCCCAGCGTCGTCTTCGCCAAAGTCTCGGCGCTGACGTCGGCGGTGAACCGGCCGCGCTCGAGCCGCACCGCGGTCAGGCAGGCGCCCTCGACCGCGACGCTGTCGCCGTGCTTCAGGTCCGGGAAAGCAGTCGCGACGGAGAGGCGGATTCCCACCGCGCGCGCACCGGGTCCGCCATCGGGCACCTGCTCGACGCCCAGAACCGTGCCCAGCTCCTCGATCAGCCCGGTGAACACGGGGGGTGTATAGCGTGAAAGTCCCCCTGCGTCCCGCCTTTGCGCCGCACCGGGTCTGCCCTCCCGGCGGAGGGGGAAAAAAATTATTTTTTTTGCTTTGGGCGCAGCGTGAGCAGGACGTCGGTGCCGATGCGCTCGACGGCGCGCAGGTCCAGCGCACCCGCGGCGCCTTCGCCGGCCCACGAGAGGGCGTCCGCGCCGAAGACCTTGGGCGCGATGAAGAGCCGCAGCTCGTCCCAGAGGCCGGCGGCGAGGAAGGCGCCGTGCACCCGCGCTCCGCCTTCCACCAGCACGCTGGTGAGGCCGCGCCGGGCCAGATCGCGCAGGACGCCCTCGAGCGGCCCCTTGGCGACGATGGTCTCGCCGGCTTCGCGCAGCAGCCGGGCCCGGCGCGGCGGCATGCCGAGCACCACGCGCAACGGGTTGCGGCCATGGGGGAGGCCCCGCACGGTGAGCTGCGGGTCGTCCTCGCGCACGGTGCCGGCGCCGACGAGGATGGCGTCGAGCTGGTCGCGCCAGCGGTGCACCAGCGCCCGCGACTCCGCCGAGCTGATCGGCTGCGGGCCGCCGGCGAGCTTGCCGTCGAGGGTGACGGCGGCCTTGAGCACGACCCAGGGGAGGCCCTTGGTGATGAACTTGAGCCAGGCTTCGTTGGAGGCGTCGCAGGCGGCGCGCAGGACCTTGCCGTGGACTTCCACGCCCGCTTTCTTCAGCCGCTTGCCGCCGAGCCCGTCGACGAGCGGGTTGGGATCGGGGCTGCCGAAGAAGACGCGCCGGACGCCCGCGGCGAGGATGGCCTCGGTGCAGGGCGGCGTGCGGCCCGTGTGGTTGCAGGGCTCGAGGGTGACGTGGAGGTCGGCGCCCCGCGCCTTCTTGCCGGCCTTGCGCAGCGCGTTCACCTCTGCGTGCGGCAACCCGGCGCGGGCGTGGTGCC
>JAYWAJ010000465.1:0-3381 GCA_043782525.1 Deltaproteobacteria bacterium
CATACGCAACTCCCGACGCGCATGTCTCCCCAGAACGGAGTTGCGTATGGTGTCCCCAGATCTCCCTCGCCTCCCCCCGCCGTCGGGGGTTACAACTTCCGCATGCTCGCACTGCTCGCCTGCCTGCTCTCCGCCGCGCCCGCACCGGCCTGGACTCCCGACCTCAAGGACCCGCGGCAAAAGCTGCTGGGGGCCATGGCCGACGAGCTCGACCGCGCCCACCAGAGCCTGCAGCTGCGCGGGCACGAGGCGCCGTATTTCATCAGCTACGCGGTGCGCGGCATCGAGACCGAGGAGGTGGGCGCCAAGTACGGCGCGGTCTTCCTCGATCACCAGCGGCAGAACCGGCGGCTGCAGGTGGACGTGCGGGTCGGCAGCTACGCCTTCGACAACACCGGCCAGCAGGAGACCTTCGACTTCGACGGCTCCGACTCCGGGTACAGCCCGGGGCGCGAGGCGCCGCTCGACGACGACCCGGGGGCGCTGCGCAACGCCCTCTGGCTGCTGACCGACGAGCACTACAAGAAGTCGCTCTCGGCTTATCTCAAGAAGAAGGGCAAGGAGGTCTACCGGCCCGACGACCCCGACGCGCCGGCCAGCTTCTCGCGAGAGGAGCCGCACGTGGCCATCGATCCGGCCGCGGCGCACGCCTTCGATCGCGACGGATGGAAGCGCGAGGCCCGCGAGCAGACCGCCCGGCTGCGGGCGCATCCGGAGCTGTTCGACTCGCAGCTGCGGGTGTCGATGGATCACGAGGCGCGGCAGTTCGCCAGCAGCGAGGGGACGCGGCTCATCACCGAGCAGGTCATCTATGGCCTGCACGCGCAGGCGTGGGCGCGCGCTCCCGACGGGATGCTGCTCGAAGACAGCCGCGACTATTACGGCGCCCGCGAGTCGGAGCTGCCCCGCGGCGCGGAGCTGTCGGCGCGCATCGACGAGATGGTGGGCGAATTGCTGGCGCTGCGCGAGGCGCCGGTCCTCGATCCGTATACCGGCCCGGCGCTGCTGGCGCCCGAGGCGGCCGGCGTGCTCTTCCACGAGGCGGTCGGCCACCGGCTCGAAGGCGAGCGGCAGAACGACGACAAGGACGGGCATACCTTCAAGGGACAGGTGGGAAAGCCCATCCTGCCCTTCTTCCTCACCATCCTCGACGACCCGACCGCGCGCGGGCTGGGCAAGGTTTCATTGAACGGGTATTACAAATTCGACGACCAGGGCGTGCCGGGGCAGCGGGCCACGCTGGTGGCGAAAGGCGTGCTCCAGTCGTTCTTGCTCTCTCGCGCGCCGGTCAATGGATTCATTCATTCCAATGGGCACGGGCGGTCGGCGCCGGGGCGCGATCCGGTGGCGCGGATGTCGAACCTGATCGTCGAATCCTCGAAGACGGTCTCGGCCGACAAGCTGAAGGAGGCGCTCATCGCCGAGGCCAGGCGGCAGGAGAAGCCGTATGGACTGCTCATCCGCGACGTCACCGGCGGGAATACCGATACCAGCGGATATGCCTATCAGGCCTTCAAGGGTCAGCCGCGGCTGGTGTACCGCGTCGACGCGAAGACGGGCGCCACCACCCTGGTGCGCGGCGTGGAGATCGTCGGGACGCCGCTGCTCAGCATCAACAAGATCATCGCCACCGGCGACGACCCGCGCGTCTTCAATGGCTATTGCGGCGCGGAATCCGGATTCGTCCCTGTCAGCACCGTCGCGCCCACCGTGCTGGTCAGCGAGATCGAGCTGCAGCGCACCCGCAAGGACTCGGGCCGCCCGCCCGTCCTTCCTTCGCCCTGGTCGAACTCGATCAAATCGGTCCAGCATTAAAAGTAAAGGCGGTGTGCTTTTGCTTTGTCTCTAAGGTCCGCCGGCGCCGGAGGAGCGGGTCCCTGTGGCGGCAAAGTGGGTGCGCAGAGCAGTCTCTTCGAACTCCGGGAGGTCGCGCCCGGTGGCGGCCTTGAAGGCGTCGGCGAAGCGCGCTCCCGAGCGGACGCCGCGGAGCACGTCGCGGACGGCTTGGTCACCGTAGCGCGCCACCAGGAGATCGAAGGCCCGGTGCGCCGCTCCATACACCGCCTCCTTCTCGGTGCGGTACAGCTCGGGCGACGGATGGAGCAGGTCGGCGCCCGGGTGCAGACGGAGCCAGCGTGAGAGGTCGTCGCCCGAGAGCCGGCGGTGGCCCTGTCCAGCCGTCACCGAGGCCATGCCCTCGCGGAACCAGAGCGGCGGCTCCTCCATCGGATCGGCAGGGAAGGGGGGGCCGTCCTCCGGCTCGAGGAGCTGGTACATCAGCGCATGGGTCAGCTCGTGCGCCAGGAGCTCGTCCAGCTCGGAGCCGAAGTTGGCGCCGGGGAGAGCGCTCCAGCTCCGCGGCGACTGCAAGAGGATCTGGTCGCCGAACGCCCAGGCCCGCAGCCAGGGATAGCCGCGCCGGTCGACCGCCTCCTCCAGCGACTGGTGATCGGGGAAGACGCGGATCCAGACGCCCTGCCGGAAGCTGCCCCAGCGCAACAGGCGCGGCCCCGCCGAGAGCAGCCCGTCGCGGATGCGCGCGACCTCGGGAGCGTCGGCGGGGGTGTAGAGCAATTGGAAGAGCAGTCCGGGCGCCTCCACCTGCGCGGCAAGTGGTACATCGTTGGTCGCGGGCGGGCGCGCCGTCGCGCAGGCGAGCAGCGCTGCGGGGCCAAGCGACGCGACGATCCGCGAGAGGCGCACCAAGCCATGCTCGCAGGCGGGCAGGGGGATGCGCAAGGGAGCGGCGATGCGGCAGGTGTGGATCGCACGAAAGGGCGGGCCGGAAGTTCTCGAGGTGCGCGAGGCGCCGGAGCCGCAGCCGAAGCCGGGCGAGGTGCGCATCCGGGTGCGCGCGGCCGGCGTGAACTTCGCCGACGTGATGGCCCGCGAAGGGCTCTACGCGGACGCGCCCAAGCTCCCCTGCGTGATGGGCTACGAGGTGGCGGGCGAGATCGATCTGCCGGCCGCGCGGGCGGGCGAGAAGGTCATCGCCACCTGCAAGTTCGGCGGCCAGAGCGAGGTGGTCTGCGTCGACGAGCGCATGGTCCTGCCGCTGCCGCAGGGGCTCCGCTTCGCGGAGGGCGCGTCGATCCCGGTGGTCTGGCTGACCGCCTGGCACATGCTGGTCGAGCTGGTGAATGTCCGGCGCGGACAGACCGTGCTCATCCACGCCGCGGCGGGCGGCGTCGGCACCGCGGCGCTGCAGATCTGCAAGAAGCTGGGAGCGCGCACCATCGGCACCGCCTCGCCGGGCAAGCACGAACGGCTGCGGGCGCTGGGCCTCGACCACGCCGTCGATTATCGAAACGACGACTTCGTCAAGGAAACGCTCAAGCTCACCAGCGGCCGCGGCGTCGACGTGGCCCTCGACCCGCTGGG
>JAYWAJ010000466.1:0-8893 GCA_043782525.1 Deltaproteobacteria bacterium
GCGTCGATCACCTTCTGCAGCATCGGCGAGATCTGCGGGTTGTCGGAGAGCATGCCGAGCAGCCGCCGCATCTGGTCGCGCTGGCCCGAGAGCACCGCGCGCTCGAGGATCTGCCCGATGGCCCAGAAGATCGAGGTGGTCATGACCGCGAAGCCCAGCTGGGCGCCGCCGCGGTCAAGCCGGGCCGCGGCGAAGAGCTTTCCAGGCTCGAAGAGCGCCTGCTGCAGCGTCTGGGTCCAGGCGCTCCAGAGGCCCAGCTCGGCGCGACGCTCCCAGGGCGTCCCGGACGGAGGCGCGGCAGCGTCCGCGGGGAGCGCCGCGATGGCCGTCTGGGGCTGCTCCGGTACGACCAGGGGCTTGCCGCAAGCCGGACAGTCCTGGCGCCCGGACCGGTCAGTGCTGAAAGTATTTCGACAGCTCGGGCAGCGGGCGAGCACAACGCCTTCTAGCACGTCTGCTGGAGGACGGACCGACCGCCTAAGTTGCTTCCGTGGCGGCTGGACGATGCCTACCTCTTTGCTGCGGCCGGGACTGACCTCGGCCACTGGCGCCCCCCATTCCGAGCGCCGTGAACCCCTCTCCAGGAGGCATCACAATGAAGCTCTCATTCCCATTCGCGCTGACGGCCGCGCTCATCTTCGGCTGCAGTTCCACCAGCAAGAACACCCGCAGCGCCGGCAATGACACCGGCACTACGCAGTCGGGGTCCATCTCCGGCACGCAGGGCACGGCGGGCGGCGCCAACGGCACGCAGGCGACTGCGTCCGGCACCAGCACGCCGACCAACGGCCAGACGGCGACCAACAGCACCGGCACCGACACCAACCCGCAGGGCCGCGCGCAGGGTTCGGCGGCGACGCCGAGCTCGGGCTCGACCTCTGCCACCACCGGTTCCAGCACTGGCTCCGCCACCGGCTCTGACTCCTCCGGCAGCAGCGGCTCCATGGGCACGGCCGGCAAGAGCGACTCGACCTCCGCCCAGAGCGGCACCAGCAGCGGCTCGATGGGCACCGCCGGCAAGAGCGACTCGACCTCCGCCCAGAGCGGCACCGGCAGCTCCGGCTCGATGGGCACCTCGGGCAGCAGCGGCTCGATGGGCACGGCCGGCAACAGCGGCACGACCTACGGCCAGAACAGCACCGGCTCGACCTCGGACAGCGCAGGCAAGTCCGGCTCCGCCTCGACGGGCAGCAGCGCGGGCGCGGGCGCCGTCGCCAGCGGCTCGGGCAGCTCCGACAACGCCAGCCTCCGCACCGTGACCGGCGCGGTCGCCAAGATCGACCAGAACAGCATCACCCTCGACCAGACGGCCGGCGGCGTCACGCTGACCATCGACTCGCAGACCCAGGTGCTGCGCCGCGGCCAGCCGGTGGCGGCGGGCATCTCCTCGATCCACGAGGGCCAGCAGATCCGCGCCAGCTTCGACCCGGCCTCCAACCGCGCCGACAAGATCGAAGTGATGGGCAAAGGCACGGCCAAGCACCGCCACAGCATGCCGGGCGACTCCGGCGCCAAGCAGCCGGCGGCTCCCGAAACCACCCCTCCCGCCAAGTAGGACGGGTAGGCCGCGGCCCGTGTTTCTCCGGGTGCGGGCCGCGTTTTTGAACGGGCGCCGGGTCCTTTGCTGGGCCCGGCGCTCGCGCTTCGAGGGGCGCAGGACGCCGCGCGAGTGCGCTTCGTGTACGGTCGCGCGGTGATCTTCGTCGGCCTCGCGGTCATCGCCGGGACGCTCGTCGCCGCGCACTTCAGCGAGGGCGTGGACCTGTTCCGCTTTCCGCTCTGCTGGGCAGGAGTGCTGGTCGCGCTCCAGGGCCTCGCCCGCAGGGGCCGGGGCGGCTCGCCGCTCTCCTCTTTCGCCGACTGGGCTGCCTGCGCCGTCGCCAGCGTGCTCTTCTGGGACCTCTTCGAGCTGGTCGACCTGCGCCTGCGCAACTGGTGGTACACGGGCGTCTCTCCCCATCCGCTGGTGAGCGCGGCCTTCGGGGCGGTGGCCTTCGCCACCGTGTTGCCGGCGGTGCGGCTCGGACTCTCGCTGCAGGAGTTACCAGCGGCGCTGCCCGCCCGGCGCCGCCCCGCGCTGCTCTTCGCCGTCGGCCTCGTCATGCTGGCGCTGGCTCTCGCCTTCCCGCGCTGGGCCTTTCCCCTGGCGTGGCTCTTCCTCTGGCCCTTGTGCGAGGCGGGCTGCTGCCTGCTCCCCCGGCGCACGCTGGCGACGCCCCTCGAGTCGCGGGTGTTCTTGCGCACCGCCCTCCTCGGGCTGCCGCTCGGCCTCGTCTGGGAGTCGCTCAACTGGCAGTGCGCGCGGGGCTGGATCTACACCGTGCCCCACTTCGAGGGCTGGAAGCTCTTCGAGATGCCGCTCGCGGGCTATCTCGGCTACCTGCCGTTTCTCCTCGAGGCCGCGGCGGCGCTGGCGCTGCTCGACCGGCTGCGCCCGCACCTGCGCGGCGGGCGCGGAGCGGCGGCGGCGGTGGCGGTGCTCGCCGTGCACTGCGGCGCCGATCAGCTGGCCCGGCGGCAGACGGTGCTCTCCTTCGCGCCCGACCACGCGAGCGGCGTCGCGCCGGAGGTGCTGCGGCTCGAGCGCAGGACGCACATGGGCCTTTTGCGCGCGCAAACGGTGGTCGAGCACGGCTGGACCGCGCTCCCCGACGACCCGGCGCTGGTCCGGGTCTGGATGTCCAAGGCGCGCTGACCCTCGCATGGTAGAAAGGCACGTGGCCCGCACCTCGCCGACCAAGGGCTTCGTCGCCCGCGAGCACCACCGCGTCCTCCTCACCGTGCATGCGCTGGTGATGATCGCGGGGCTGCTCGCCTGCGCCTTCGTCAACCGCGTCTACAGCCCCGAGCGCTTCTGGGTGCAGTGGGTGGCGCTCCCCTGGGCCGCTCTCTTCCTCGTCCACCTCGCCATCTTTTCGCGCGAGACCATCGCGACCATGGGCGGGAGAAGGCCGAAGCCCGCCGCAGGGCAGAAGCGCTGATGGCCATCCTCGCCGCGCTCAAGAAGGAGTCCGCCGGCCTCTGGCCGAGCCTCGCCGACTACCTGCGCGAGGTGCGCCACCGCGAGACCTCTGCGCTCTCGGCGCTGGTGGCCGCCCTCACCGCCACGCCGGAGGAGCAGAAGGAGCTCGCCGGGGAGGAGGACGCGGGCGCCATTCTGCTCGACCTCGCCTCCGACCTGCGGGTGCCCAAGGGATCGCGCCTCGCTGCCGCGCGCTGCCTGCTGGAGGCGGGGATTTCGGGCCTGCTCCTCGGGCAGCTCTTCATCGGCGCGGGAGACCTGGTCACCGATCCGCGGCTGGGCGCATCGGCGCGCAAGCTGGTCGAAGGCGGACTGCCCGCGGCGCTGCAAGTGGGCGGCGAGGTGGCGCTGGTGACTCTCGCGGCGGGGTCGTTCGCGCGGGCCGCGCAGGCGTCGGCTTTCGCGGTGGGGCAGGCGCGGGCCAAAGAGCTGCTGGCCGGTGCGCCCGAAGGCCATGCCGGCGCGGCGGCGGCGATCTTCGCGCTGGGCCAGGGCGACCTGCCGCAAGGCCACCGCGCGCAATGGGAGAAGCTGCTCGCCGACACCTGCGCCAAGAATCGCCGCGCGCCCGCCGCTGCCAAGCGGATGGGCATGGCGCCGCCCTGGCCTCCCAACCTGCCCGAATCCTTCGCGCCGCTGGTGAAGGAAGCGGAGAAGAAGAACGAGGGCGTGGTCGCGGCCGATGCGGCGGCCAACCCGGCGCTGCTCAAGAAGTCGCCGCCCCTGCCCATCGGACCGTCGACGGGGCGCCCGGTGCAGAAGGGACTGGTCGGGCCGCCCCGGGGGCCGGTGCTCCCCGCCCCGGCGGCTGCTCCCGCGAAGACGGTCTCCCCGGCCATCAAGCGCTCGCCGTTCCGCAAGCCCATCGGCGCGGTCGTCGAAGTGCCGACCGCCCTGCCTCCCAAGCCGATGGAGGAGGTCAAGGGTCGCGCCATGGGCCCCGCGCCCGGGCCACAGCGCCCGCACCTCGAACCCAGGGAGGACGCGCCTCTCTTGATGAAGCCGTCACCGCTCCCCCTGGTGACGCTGCCCAGCCGGCACCATGACCAGGTGCGGCTCGACCCCGCGGGCCGCAAGCTCTCGCGTCCCGACCGTTGGGAGGACAACCACTTCGAGTGGGACGCGCCGGTGCTGCCCTCCTCGAACCTGCCGCCGCCCATGCGCGCCGCGGTGGCCGAGGGGCGCTTCACCCAGCGGGTGCTGTCCCTCTTCGAAGACCGGCCGGAGGCCGTGGACCGGCTCTGCGCGGCTGCAGAAGCGCGGGCGGCGCTCTCGGGCGAAGACGAGCTCTTGCGCGAGCTCTCTGCCGAGCTGTCGAGGAAGCGCTGGCAGGAGAAGCGCGCCCCCCGGGAGCAGCTGGCCCGGCTGCGCGCCATCGAAGCCGACGCGGGCCACCCCGGGCCCTGGCGAGCGGTCGCCCGCTTCCTCATCGATCGGCTGGCTTCCACATAAATGGTCAATTCGTTTGCGTGTCCGAATCTCCCGCGAGAGAGTCCTGCGTAAAGAAGCGGCATCAGAATCCTCAACGATTGCAACTCGCTCGTGCAGGTGCTAAGCGTGCGCGCGCTTCCAGGAGTCCTTGAATGAAGATTGCTCTCACCCCGCTGGAGAAGTTGCGAGCCGCGGGCAAGTTTCTCGAAGTCAGCTTCAACAAGCGCCCGCTCTCGGTCTCCATCGAGGTGACCAAGCGCTGCAACGCCCGCTGCGACTTCTGCGACTACTGGAAGATCAGCGACCGCGACGAGATGACCGACTTCACCGACGTGGTGCGCCGCTTCGACCCCCTGGTCGTCGTCTTCACCGGCGGCGAGCCGATGCTGCGCCGCGACCTGGTCCCGATGGTGAAGCAGATCAAGGATCTGCCCGGCTTCCGCTACCTGACCGTCCTCACCCACGGCGGCTTCCTCACCGAGCAGAAGGTCCACGAGCTGGTGGGCGCCGGCGTCAACCAGATCAACATCTCGATGAACTATCCCGACGCCCGCCAGGACCAGGAGCGCGGGCTCCCGGGCCTCTTCGAGCGCCTGGAGAAGACGGTGCCGAAGATGGTGGCGGAGGGGACCAACGTCTTCTCCTTCGCCAGCATGCTCATGGTCGACAACATGCACGATGCGGAGCCGCTCATCCGCCTCGCGCACAAGTGGGGCATCAACATCGCCTTCTCGGGCTACAACGACCTGAAGAACGGCAACCAGAAACACATGGTCAGCTCCGAGCAGATGGCGGAGTTCAAGGCCGTCTGCAAGCGGATCATCAAGCTCAAGCGCGAGCTCGGCAACGTGATGACCTCCGACTATTTCTTCGAGACGCTGCCGGAGTTCTACGAGAAGCGGAAGATCGACGGCTGCGAGGCCGGCAAGATCATGATCCACGTGACGCCCAAGGGCATGGTGCAGCCCTGCGCCGAGCTGCCGCCCGTCGCGCACTACTCCGAGTTTCTGCCCGGTAACTACGCAGGCCCGAACTGCGGCTCGTGCTTCGACGCCTGCCGCGCCGAGCCGCAGGCGCCCCTCACGCTGCGCCGGATCGGCGAACTGACCGGGCTCTTGTGACCGAAGCGGTCGCCGAGATAGCGCCCCCGCCGCGGCTGTGGATCCGCACCGCCCTGGGCCTCGCCGCCGGGCTCCTGGCGGGCACCGCCGTCGTCTTCTACCTGGGCATTTCGCAGAAGGAGTTGCTCGCGTCGCTGCATGACGTCGGCGGCCAGCCGCTCCTCTTCGCCGCGCTGGGCGGCATCGTCCTCATGGCGCTGCAGTCGCTGCGCTGGTGGATCGTGATGCGCCCGCTGCTCAGCCTCAGCTACGCGCAGGCGCTGCGGGCGATGATGGTGGGCTTCGCCTTCAACGTGCTCCTGCCTGCCCGCGGCGGCGACCTCTTGCGGGTGCAGTACCTCGGCAAGCGCACCGGCATCTCGCGGGCCAAGCTGCTCGGCACCGAGATCGTCGACTTCTGGAGCGACAAGTGGGGGTGGGTGGCGGCCTTTCCCGTCCTCTGCCTCCTGGGAACGCCGCCTTCCTGGCTCTTCCGCGCGCTGCTGGTCATCGGCGGCGCGGTGGTCGGCGTCGGCGGCCTCCTGGTGCTGATGGGCAGCGGGGTCCTGCGCCGGGGGCCGCAGTGGCTGGGAAACCTGCGCGACGGATTCGCGGTCAACCACTGGAAGCGGCTCCTCGTGGTCGAGACGGTGATCGCGCCTCTGCCCTGGCTGTGGGAGACCTTCGTCATCGCCGTCGCCGGCCACGCCCTGGGGCTCGACCTGACGCCGATGCAGGCCTTCGCGGCGCTCACCGCCTTCAACGTCGCCACCGCGGTGCCGTCGCCCGGCAACGCCGGGTCCTTTGAAGCCGGCGGGACGCTGGCGCTCATCGCCTTCGGCATCCCCAAGGAGACGGCGCTCGCCTTCATCTTCCTCTACCACCTGACGCAGGTGGTGCCGGGCTTCATCGGCGGCATCCTCGTGCTGGTGGTCGAAGGGGAGACGCTGTTCGGGAAGAGCTCGCTCTTCCACTTCGGCGCGCCCGACCTCTCCGGGCCCGTCGCCGCCGAACCCGACCCCGGCTGAAATCCGCCCAAGGGCAAAACAAAAAGCAAAGGCACTCCGCTCTAGTGGACGAGGGTGAAGGCGGTGTAGTCGGCAGAGGAGATGGACTGCGTCTGGTCCCCGTCCGACATGATGCCGAGGCCCACGAAGTCGGGCACGTCGGCGCTGGCGTTACCGTTCTCGAAGTGCGCCCGGAACTCCGCCGACGGATCGATGTTCTCTTCCTTCCAGACCCCGACCGGCCCTCCCGACTCCAGCACCACCGTGTCCTGCACCACGAAGAGGTTGCGCTTCTGGTCGCAGATCTGGCCCTTGGTCGCCGCCGTGCTCCACACGTACTTGAGCGAGTACCACTTGAGGCCGCGCTTCCACGAGACGTAGACCACCGCCGCCGAATCTCCCAGGTCCTGCTTGCACTCGTTGCCGCCCTTGGGCAGCACCAGCGCGCGCCACTTCCAGCGCACCCGCCGGGTCCGCCCCCGCAGCGACTCCGGCACCTCGGCGCCCAGCGTCACCGTCTCGAGCGGCGGCCGGTAGGTCGCACGGATGAAAGGCTGCTCGGGATCCTCGACGATCTTGTAGTAGCTGACCGGCCCCGAGTAGCTCTCGACGACCCGGAAGGCATGCACGTCGACGCGCGTCTCCTGCGCCGGGGACCGCGGCTCCGGAGGTCGCGGCTCCGGTGCCGCCGGGCGCGACTCGGGTGCGGGTCCTGGCCGCGTCTCCGCGGCAGTGGCCGGAAGCCCGCACAGCAGCGCGAGGAGCGCGATGGAGAGTGGGCCGCCCACGAAATCCGCAGCTTAACGGTTGCGGGCAATTGCGCCAGTCCCTTGTGATCATGTCCTGCAGCGGATACAACCCCGCGCTTCCGATGACGGGTGAGCACGCAGAGCTGCGCGGATCGACCGCCGCGTGGGGCCGGCCCGCCGCGCTGGCGCTGGGCGCGCTGGTGATCTTCGGCCTCTGGCTGCGCCTGCGCGGGCTCTCGGCCGAAGGCTTCGCCGACGACGAGGTCCACAAGTGGCTCGCCGCCAACCGCTACCTGCACGGCATCTTCTCCGGCGACGACGTCGAGCACCCGATGCTGATGAAGTGGCTGATCGCGGGCTGCATCGTCATCGGCCGGCCGCTCGGCTGGGCGCAGGAGACCATGACGCGGCTGCCCAACGCGCTCGCGGGCGGGCTCTCCGTACTGGTGGTGGCGCTGCTCGGGCGCAGGCTGTTCGGGCGCACCGCCGGGCTGCTGGCGGCGGGGCTCGCTGCCTGCTCGGTGACGCTGGTCGGCTACCAGCGCGTCGCCAAGGAAGACACGCTGCTCGGGCTCTTCCTCATGCTCCTGCTCTGGTGCCTCGCCGAAGCCAAGGCCGCGGCCGACGACGGGCGCTCGGCGCGCCGCTGGGAACTGTGGGGCGCCGCCGCGCTGGCCGGGATGCTGGCCTCCAAGTACTTCTTCTTCCTCCTGCCCATCCCCTTCGTCTTTTATCTGTGGGTGAAAAGCGATTCACAGTGGCGCATGCCCGTGAAGCGCTGGGCGCAGCTGGCGGGCGTGGCCTTCCTCCTCTGGGTGGGCGTGAACTGGTCGCCCTTCTTGCCCAGCACCTGGGAGTACGCGAAGAGCTACACCACCGGGCAGCAGACGGTGCACGGCTCGCTCTTCTTCATGGGCCGCATCTACCACAACCTCGTCGAGTACGGCCTCGCGGGCACGCCGCCCTGGTTCTACGCCGTCTTCGCTGCCGTCAAGCTCGCGCCGCTGACCTTCGCGGCCGCGCTGGGCGGCCTCGCGGTGGCGCTCTGGCAGCGGCGTCCGGCGCACAAGCTGATGCTCAGCTGGCTCCTGGTCTGGTTCTTCGTGCACTCCCTGTCGGGCTCGAAGTGGGGGCGCTTCTTCGTCAGCGTGCTGCCGGCCTTCCTCCTCCTCGCCGGAGCCGGCGCGGCGCTCCTGCTGGAGAAGCTGCGCGCCCCGGTGCCACGCTGGGCGGCCCTCACTGCCGCCGCGCTGCTCCTGCCCGGCGGCGAGGCGCTGGCGGCCCTCCGGAACGCACCCCATTATAGGTTGTATATTTCCCCGCTGGGCGGAGGCGAGGCGCAGGTGCAGTATTACTTCCCCCACTGCGACTACTTCGACGCCGGCTTCCGCGAGGCCGTCCAGTACGTCGCGGCGCACGCCGAGCCGGACGCCGAGCTCTCCACCGAGATCGACTGGCCCGCCGAGCTCTACGCCGGCGAGGCCGGCCGCCCAGATTTGAGCCAAACCCTGGTCCGCCGCGGGCGCACCTGCCGCGCGGGCCGCATTTGCTACGTGGTGGTGCAGGCGGGCCGGCTCTACTTCC
>JAYWAJ010000467.1:0-8876 GCA_043782525.1 Deltaproteobacteria bacterium
GCGACCTTCATCGAGCCCTCGCGCTCCGGCGCCTTCTGCTCCTTCTTCTTCGCCTCGCGGGAAGTCACCGCCTGGATGGGGACCATCACCACGTTGTCGTGCGTCGCGGTCGAGATGGAGACGGCGGAGGACATGCCCGGCAGCCCTCCTTCGGGCGGCGCGTCGAGGCCGACGCGCACGAAGAAGGTCGTCACCTCGGCGTCGGTGCCGGCGTTCTTGATCTGCGCGTTCTTGCCGACGGCGACGACGCGACCCTTGAACTGCCGGTCGGGGATGGCGTCGATGTCGATCATCGACTCGTCGCCGACGTGGATGCCCACCACCTCGTGCTCGCCCACTTCGGCCTTGACCTCCATGTCGGAGAGGCCGCCCATGAGCATGACCACGTCCTCGCTGAAGTCCGAGCCGCGGATGCGCTCGCCGACCTTGTGCGAGAGCTCGAGGATGGTCCCGTCGATGGGCGCGGTGAGGGTGGCGCGGGAGAGGTTGTAGAGCGCCTGCTCCAGCTGCCCCTGCCCCTGCTTGACCAATTCTCTCTGGCCGTCGAGGCGCCCGCTGTCGACCTGCACCAGCGTCTGCGCCTTCTCCAGCTCGGAGGCGCTGGCGAGGCGGTCTTCGACCAGCTTCTTGACCCGCTCGAGGTCGCGCTTCTCCTGGACGATGGAGGTCTCGATCTGCCCGATCTGCGCCCGGGCCGAGGCCACCGTGCCGCGGTACTGCGCCACCTGCGTCTCCTGGAAGCGCTTGTCGATCTGCCCCAGCAGCTGGCCGCGGCGGACGTGATCGCCCTCCTTGACGGCGAGCGAGAGCAAGTCGCCGGTGACGTTGGAGGAGACCTTCACCGTCTCCCGCGCCTGCAAGTGCCCGGCGGCCGTCACCATGCGGGTGACGGTGCCCTTCTTCGCCGGCGAGGTGGTGACCTCGACCGGCGGCGGCGGATGCGGCCGCAGCCCCTGCACGGTGGCGAAGCCCACCAGCGCCACCACGATTGCCGCGAGGATCCAGCGTCCCTTGGTCATAGATTACCCACCCTGTGCCCGCCGCAGCGCGGCTTCGGCTTCCCTGCCGTCCACCAGCGATCCGACCACCGAGAGCTGCGCCTGCGTCAGCTTGAGCTCCGCGTCGCGCACTTCCAGCTGGGTGCCGACGCCCACTTCCTGCCGCGTCCGCGCCAGCCGCAGCCCTTCCTTGGCGGTCTGCTCCGACTGCTGCGCCACCCGCGCCTGGGAGCGCGAGGTCGAGAGCTGCGCCACCGCCTTCTGCACGTCGGAGGCGACGTTGCGGCGGCCGCTCTCCAGATCGTTCTCGGCGAGCAGCGTCTGCACTTCCGCCTTGCGCACGTTGGCGTCGGTGGCGAACCCGCCGAAGATGTTCCAGCTCAGGCTGACGCCGGCGGAGGCCTGGCTGTCGAGGTCCGGCCGATCCAGGTAGCTGGAGAAGGAAGTGGTCCCGCGCTGCCACTGCCCGAAGAGGGAGACGGCAGGCCAGTAGTCGCCCTTGGCGGCGGCGGCGGTCTTGCGGCTCGCCTCGGCGGAGAGGGTGAAGGCCTTGAGGCTGGGCCGCGCCGAGAGCGCCCGCGCCACCGCCTCCCTGGCCGGCGGCGGCTGGGCCGGCTCGGTCATCAGATTGGGCGGCTCGGCGACGGTGAGGGGCTCGGCGGGATCCGCGCCGACGGCCAGCGCCAGGTCGGCCCGCGCCAGCTCGACGTTGCGCTCCTGTCCGAGCCGCTGGATCTCGTCGTTGTCGCGGTTGGCCCGCGCGGCGTAGACGTCGGCCTGGGTCGAGCGCCCGCCGTCGAAGAGCCGCTGGGTGAAGTCGGCCTGGTCGCGGCTGCGGGCGGCGGCGTCGGCCAGCACCGCGAGCTGGCGCTGGGAGCGGACCAGCTCGTAGAAGCGCTGCTCCACCAGGTAGGTGATCTGGAGCCGCTCCTCGTCCACCTGGGCGTGGCTCGCGTCGAGGTTGAGCCCGGCGGCGGCGAGGTTGTTCCACCACTTGCCTCCGTCGAAGACCAGCTGGCGCAGGGTGAGGCCGGCGATGAAGTTGTTGTTGAAGGTGGTCCCCTGGATGGGCACCGTGGCGCCCTGCACCAGCACCGGGCCGTTGTTGCGGTTGCGGCCCAGCGAGGCGTTGAAGTTGAGGCTGGGCAGGACGGCCGCGCGCGCGAGCACCTGGTCCTGCTCGGAGGAGAGGGAGAGCAGCGCCTGCCGGCGCAGGTCGGGGTTGCGCTGCAGGGCCAGCTGGACGGCGGTCTCGACGGTCAGCCGCTGGCCCGCCGGCGGGGCCTCCTGCGCCACGGCGGCGGTCGAGACTACGGCTGCGACTGCGAGGGCGCGAACCACGGCTAGCCTCCCAAGGAGACGTTGGTGAGCAGCTGCCAGCAGACCCAGCCGGCGAGCGTGCCGATGAGCGCCCGCCGCACCGGGAGATCGCCTGCCGCGGCCACGCCGAAGCCGAGCAGGAGCGCGGCCCAGAGAGAGAAGAAGTCGAACGCGCTGCCCAGCTTCAGCCAAGGCTGCTCGAGGGTGTGCCCGAAGGCGGCAGCGACGCCGGCCAGGTTGCGCGGCGCCAGCATCGCTCCCAGCGGCGGCAGCGAGGCGTGACTCCAGGCGCTGACGGCGTCGAGGAGGTTGGCGACGGCGTTGGGCAACAGCGTCGCCGCCGCCACCGGCACCACCGCGCGGCCCTTGATCTTGCCGCGCAGGAACCAGACCAGGATGACCACGCCCAGGGCGGTCAGCCCCAGGGACACCGGCGCCTCGAAGAGGCCCTTGCCCACCCGCATCACCTGGTAGAGCCGGTCGGCGTTGCGGGTCTCGTCGTCGAGCTGGCGGTCGCTCATCGTCTGCAGCTGGCCGCCCTGCTCCAGCTTCTTGAGGGTGGCGCTGCGGGTGTCCACCCGGTAGGCCTGCGCGAAACCGGCCAGGACGGCGCAGAGGAAGGCGATGAGGAAGGGCAGGCGGGCGGTGCCGACCCGCGCCTGCAGCTCCATTCCCGAGTCTGGCGCGACCAGGGCGATCAGCGCCGGCGGCGCTCTGCGGCGGGCGGGCTTGGGCACCTCTGCTTCTGTGGACACGTTCAACCCGCACCTCCGCCGTTGCGTCCTCAACGGTCCGCAGGCGGCGCTATTTCGGCCAAGTGTGACTTCCCGCCCCCCCGGCAGTACCATGCTTGTGATGCAGCGGCTCCTGCCACCCCGCCAGACCATCTGGCTGCTCGTCGCCGGGCTTCTCTGCCTGATGGCCGCAGGCGTCGCCAGCATGTCCAAGTTCGGCCCGCCGCGCGGCCACGTCTACGCCGCCCTGCAGAAGAACCGCTGACCCTCAGTCGTTGTAGGTGCTCTCGACCGGGCCGGTGGCCTTGGGAGGCTCGCCCTCCACCGTGCCGCCCAGCTGCCGCAAGATCGACCCCAGCGGCGCCCCCGGGATCTCGGAGACGGCCTCTTCCAGCCGTCGCGCAAACCCGCGGGCCGCGCGCGTGCGGTCGATCTTGAGGCCGCCCCGCTCCAGCTCGTCGAGCAGGGGCTTGGCAGCCAGCAGCGTGCGGGTGGCGGTGGCGATGAGCCGCGTCCGCACCCGCCACAGCCGGGTCCCGGAGAGCTCGCCCATCACCGCGGCGGCCAGCCTGCGGGCGTCGGCGCTGCGCTGCGGGTCGTGATCGCGCAGCCTCTGCAGCAGCGTCTGCAGGGGCGGATAGGTCAGCGTGCGGGCGAAGAGATCCTCGATCTCCGGCATGACGCTCTCGCGGACCAGCAGATCCACCGCCGCGTCCAGCTCGTCCTCGTGCCGCGAGAAGAGGTGCGAGAGCGTGTAGAGCGAGTCGGGCGGCTGGTGCTGCGCGGGCGCGGGAAACCGCTCGCGGAAGAAGATGAAGAGATCCATCCAGGCCATGACCCGCGCCGAGCGCAGGCGGTAGTGCTCGACCGCTCCGCGGGGCTGGCGCAAAAAGCCGTCCGCATCGAGGACCGCCTGCTCGCTGCGCAGGATGCGCGGCACCGGCAGGAGCGTGGTGGCGCTGTGCTCGGTCTGCACCAGGAAGGCGAGCGCCGCGCAGGTCGCTTCCTGCGCAGCGACCGGGGTCTCGAGCGCCCAGCGGGCCAGCACCTCGGAGGGCACCCTGACTTCCCGAAGCTCCTCTTCCAGCCGGCGCATGGTCATCTCCGTGCCTGATCCTACCTCGAGGTGGATCGTTCGCAAGGGAATCAACCCCCCCGCGGAGGCGGAAATACGCGGACGGCGGGGGCTCTGCGCCCGTGCTACCCTCCCGCCATGCTGCTGACGCGCGAGGAGATGACCTTCGACTTCCGCGGCGCGCGGCTCGACCCGGCAGGCGACCGCAAGCTGCTCGCCTGGATGATGAACCAGTTCCTCTACGGCGAGGTCACCGGCATCCAGTGCGGGCACTGGCTCTACGGCGCTCCCGACCTCGAGGCGGCGCGCTTCTTCTCGCGGCAGGCGGTCGAGGAGTTCCAGCACGTCGACAACTTCCTGCGCATCCTCGAGCTGCTCGGCGAGCCGCCCGGCGCGGCGCACCGCCTGGTGCGCTTTCTCACCAGCGGGATGATGCCGGCGACGTTCGAGGAGCACGTCTGCCTGGAGATGGCGCTCGGCGAAGGGTTCGTGCTGATGGCGCTCTACGCCCTCATCGACACCCTCGCGCACGAGGAGATCCGCGCCATCCTGACCCGGGCGGTGAAGCAGGAAGAGCGGCACGTCGACTTCGGCGAGCGGCGGACGAGGGCGGCAGTCCGGGGGCGGCCGGCCCTGCGGCGCCGGCTGCTCGGGCTCTCGCTGGTCTCCACCTGGGGTGTGCGGCGGCTGGGCGCCTTCCTCGGCAAGCGGCTGCCGGCAGACCATCCGGTCCTCTCGGTTCTGCCACAGTTCCTCCAGTTCACCGTGGCCTGCGCGGAGCAGCGCCTCTTGCGGATGGGCGTGCTGACCCGGCCCTTTGCGGAGCTGGGCTTTTTGGAAAAGACGGCGGCGGTGGCCGAGGCCTACGGCACCTCGCTGCTCTCGGCGCCGCTGCGCCTCTGGCCGCGCAAGCGGCTGACCGACACCTACCTGCGCGACGCCGCCGTGCAGCGGCGCGCGGCGCCCGAGGACGACGAGCACATCCGCCTGGTGCGGTAGCGGCGTCAGCCGAGCGCGCGCAGGACCAGCCGCCGCACCAGCACCGGCAGGATGTCGCGGCGCCAGTCGGGGTCGACGGAGATGTTGGTGAGCGGCTTGCACTGCTTCTGCGCGCGGCGGCCCAGCTCTTCGGCGAAGCGGGCGTCGGCGGGGCGGCCCAGGAGATCGTCGAGGCCCTTGATCAGCACCGGCCGGGCGGCCAGCGCTCCAACCGCCAGTGAAATCGACTTCACTGCGGAGGCCTCCGTCTCCAGGGCCACCGCCAGGTTGAGGGCGGGGAAGTCGATGGCCGCCCGCGTGCGCAGCTTGAGAAAGGCCTGCCGCTTCCCGAAGGCGGCCGGCGGGATGCGCACTTCCACCAGCAGCTCGTCGGGCTCGAGGATCGTATTGTGGAGGCCGTCGGCCAGGTAGAACTCGCGCAAGGGAACCACCCGCTCGCCGCGCGGCGAGACGATGCGCACGCTCGCGTCCAGCGCCAGCAGCACCGGCGCGGTGTCGTTGGAGGCCGCCGCCACGCAGCGCTTCCCGCCCGCGACCACGTGGCAGAGGGTGCCGTCCTTCTTCAGGCAGAAGCCCAGCGCGCTGCGCCAGAAATAGCTCTGGTTGATGTAGACGCAGCGGGTGTCGAGGCAGAGGTTGCCGCCCAGGGTGCCCATGCGGCGAAGCTGCGGTCCGGCGATCTGTCCGCAGGCTTCGGCGAGCGCGGGGGCGCGGGCCTTGAGCAGGTCGCTCTGCGCCAGCTCGTCGATGGTGCAGAGCGCCCCCAGCCGCAGGTCGCCGGCCTCGCGCACATAGCGCAGCTCGTTCGACAAGCCGCGCAAGGCCACCAGGTGCCTGGTCTCATACATGCCGTATTTGAGGTTGGGGACGAGGTCCGTCCCGCCCGCCAGCACCCGCGCGCCCGGATGCGCGCGCAGCGCCTCGACGGCGTCCTGGACGCTCTCGGGGCGCAGCACCTCCAGCGGCGGAAGCGTCATCATGCGACGCGCTCTTCCTCTTTCTGGCCGCGCTCGCGGAGCAGCTTCAACACCCGCTGCGGATAGAAGGGCAATTCCCGGATGCGGATGCCGCAGGCGTCGTGAATGGCGTTGGCAATGGCGGGAATGGCCGCGTGCAAGGGGCCTTCGCCCGCCTCCTTGGCGCCATAGGGGCCATTGGGATCGTTGCTCTCGACGATATAGGCCTGGAGATCCGGGGTATCGAGCGAAGTCGGGATCCGGTAATCGAGCAGCGAGGGGCCGAAGAGCAATCCCTTCTCGTTGTAGACCATCTCCTCCATCTGCGCTTCCGCCGCGCCCATGTAGACCGAGCCTTCGATCTGCCCTTCCACCAGCGTCGGATTGAGCGCCTTGCCGCAGTCGTGCGCGGCCCAGATGCGCTCCACCTTCCAGACGCCGGTCTCCTCGTCCACCGCGACCTCGGCGACGTGCGCGGTAAAGGAATAGGCCGGCGAGGCTCCAATGGTGCCGCCGCGGTAGTCGCCGCCCAGCTTCTGCGTCCGGTACCCGCCCGACGCCGCCAGGGGAGCGCCCTCGATCGCCTCCGCCTTCTGGCAGGCCTCCGCAAAGGTCGCGCCACCCGCCGCGTGCAGCTTCTCCGCCAGCTTCTCGCAGGCCTCCTGCGCGGCCAGGCCCACCATGAAGGTCACCCGGCTCGAATAGGCGCCCAGATCGACGGGCGTCAGGTCGGTGTCGGCGGCGACCACGGTGACGTTGCGCGCATCGCAGCCCAGCTCCTGCGCGGCGATCTGGCAGAGCAAGGTATTGATGCCCTGCCCGATGTCGGAGGCGCCGGAGAAGATGGCCACGCGACCCGAGCGGTCGAGCTTCACCAAGACCCCGCTCTGCGGCATTTCATTGGGATAGACCGGATAGGCGGTGCCGCTGATGTACATCGACCCGGCCACGCCCAGCCCGCGCCCGGGGCCCAGCTTGCCGCGCCGCTCCTTCCAGCCGGAGGCCTGCTCCACCAGCTCGAGGCATTTCAGGAAGCCATTGGAGGTGATTCGCTGTCCATTGACGGTATCGACCTGCTCGCCGATGAAGTTGCGGCGCCGGACCTCGATGGGGTCGAGCCCGAGCTTCTCCGCCGCCTCGTCGAGCGCCACCTCGAAGGCGAAGCGCGGCTGCACCGAGCCGTGGCCGCGCTTGGGTCCGCAGGGCGGCTTGTTGGTATACATGCGGTAGCTGTCGAATCGATAGGTCCCGAATCGATAGGGCCCGGTGAGCAATTGCCCCGCGTAATAGGCGGTGATCATTCCAAACGAGGCATAGGCGCCGCCGTCGATGAGGATCTTGTTGTCCACCGCCGCGATGCGCCCTTCGCCGTCGAGGGCGACGGTGACGTCCATCTTCATGGGATGGCGGCCGCGGTGGGCATAGAAGACTTCTTCGCGGGTGAAGAGGATCTTCACCGGCCGCCCGGTCTTGAGGGCCAGCTTCGCCACGCAGAATTCCAGGGAGAAAGGATCGCTCTTGCCGCCGAAGGCGCCGCCCAGCAGCGGCTGGATGACACGGACCTTTGCCGGCGAAAGCCCGAGCACCCGCGACAGCTCGCGGTGGACGTAGTGCGGGATCTGCGTCGAGCTCCAGACGGTGAGGTTCCCGTCGGCGTCGACCCGCGCCACCGCGCAGTGCGGCTCGATGGGCACGTGGGTCGAGCCCGCGTAGGCGTAGCTCTCGTGGGCCACCGCGGCGGCAGAGGCGACGGCCCGGTCGACGTCGCCGAACTGGAGGTTCACGTGCTTGGTGATGTTGCCGACCTTGGCCTTTTCGTTGACCTTGATCTCCGGGTGCGCGAGCGCGTCCTCGGGCGAGAGCACCGCCGGCAGGACTTCGTAGTCGACGCGGATGAGCTTGAGCGCGTCCTCCGCCGTCCGCTCGTCGAGCGCGGCGATGCAGGCCACCTCGTCGCCGACGAAGCGGACCTTCTCCGTCGCCAGCGCCTGCTCGTCATGGGTCCAGGGGATGACGCCGTACTTGAGGGGCAGCTCGTCGCCGGTCAGGGCCGCGATGACGCCGGGCAGCTTCAAGGCCTCGCTGACGTCGATGCTGCGGATCCGCGCGTGGGCGTGCGGCGAGCGCAGGAGCTTGGCGTGCAGCATGCGGGGAAAGGCGAGGTCGTCGGCGTAGAGGCCGGACCCGTCGGCCTTGGCGACGCCGTCGATCTTGGGAAAGCGGTCGCCGATGCTCACGGCACGATCTCGGTGACGGTCTCGGCCTTCGAATCGCTGGCGGCGGCGCGCTCCGACTGCACCGGCGCCCGCGACGACGGCGTGCGCAGTCCGGCGGCGACCTCGACCGCCTCGTAGATCTTGGTGTAGCCGGTGCAGCGGCAGAGGTTGCCGGAGAGCGCCTCCTGGATCTGCGGCAGCGTCGGCCGGGCACACTTGTCGAGGAGCGCCCGCGCCGAAAGCATCATCCCCGGCTGGCAGAACCCGCATTGCAAGGCCCCGCAGTCGGCAAACGCCCGCTGCACCGGATCGAGCCCGGAAGGCCCCGCCAAGCCCTCAATGGTGGTGATCTCCAAATCCTGCGCATCCGCCGCCAGGGTAATACAAGCAAGGATCGGCTCCCCCCTGAAGCCTGAAGCCTGAGGCCTGAGGCCTGAGGCGCCTCTGGGCTTGACCAGGACAGTACACGCGCCGCAATCTCCTTTGTCGCAGCCCTGCTTCGAGCCGGTGAGCATCAGGTCGTAGCGCAGCGCCTCGAGCAGCGTGCGCTGTCCGGCCGCGGCGACGGCATGCTCCTC
>JAYWAJ010000468.1:0-3358 GCA_043782525.1 Deltaproteobacteria bacterium
CATGGGAGGGCCCGGGCGACGATGGACTTCGACGTCTGGGTCGAGGCGAATCCCCAAAATGCGGCTCGCGTCGTCGCTGCGCTTCACGATTTTGGAGCCCCGCTGCACGGAGTGACAGAGCAGGACCTCTCCGTTCCCGGGGTTGGGCTGCACATCGGCGTGCCTCCCATTCGCATCGACGTACTGACACAAATCTCCGGCGTCCAATTCCAGCAGGCGTGGGCCCGTCGGGCGCGCGCCCTCTTCGGCGCTCATGACTGCCCGGTGATTGGGGCGGAGGACATGCTGATCAACAAGAGGGCGGCCGGCCGCGCAAAGGATCTGGCCGATGCGGCGGAACTCGAGAGAATCATCGCGGTGAAATCCCGAGGCTGAATACAGGGTGCGCGCGTCGAGGCCGCAAGATCAAGCCGGTCTCGGCGGCGCGGCTTCCTGCGCGAGCAAGGCGCGGTCGTAGCGGCGGACGAACGGCCACCAGATGAGGAGCGCCACGGCCAGGTTGAAGAGCTGCAGCCCGACGGCGCGCAGGTCGCCGCCCGTCGAGAGGAAAGCGCCGGCCGGCGCGGGCAGGGTCCAGACCACCTCGATGTAGGGCGGGCGCACCAGGCCGAAGTGCATCGCCAGCCAGCTGGTGGTCACCAGGATCGCCGGCGCGATGACGAAGGGCGGCGCGAGCTTGCCGTTCATCACCACCGGCGCGCCGAAGAGCAGGGGCTCGTTGATGTTGAAGAGCGCGGGGACGATGCCGGCGCGTCCGACCAGCCGGAGCTGCTTGGAGCGGGCGAAGAGCAGCAAAAGCGCGAAGGCCAGCGTCACGCCGGAGCCGCCCTGCCAGGTGAACCAGATGAAGAACTCCTGGGTGAAGACATGAGGCGGGCGCTGGCCGGCGCTGGCCGCCGCCATGTTCTCGGCGAGCGCGGCCAGCCAGAGGGGCCGGACGGCCGCGAGCACCGACAGCCCGTGGACCCCGACCAGCCAGAGCGCGCTGTCGATGAGCACGATGATGATCACCGCCGCCAAGGAATCGCCGCCGAGGAGCAGCGGGCGGAAGAGGGCGGTGATCCCGCCCACCAAGTCGATGCCGAGGACCTGCACGGTGAACCAGACCAGCACGACGCAGGTGGTGGTGGGGAGGAGCGCGGCGAAGCTGCGGACCACCACGTCGGGCGCGCCGCCCGACAGCTTGATGCCCCATTTGCGCCTGGAGAAAGCGTGCAGCGTCTCCACCGCGAAGATGGCCGCGGCGAAGGCGGGGAACAGCCCCGCCGCGCCCAGCGTGGACAGCGGCAGCGCCTTGTTGACCGGGTGCTGGGCGATGAGGAAGACGGCCAGCGCGGTGGTGGCGCCGGCGACCGGATCCGTCTCCCGGCGCCGCGCCAGGGAGAGCGCGGTCGCGGCGCAGGCGTAGAGGGAGACGAGCCCGGCGCAGGCCGCGTAGCCCGCGAGCAAGGCCTTTGCCGGAGGCAGGAAGCGCGCGAGCCCCGGCCAGGGCGGCTGCCCGAGCAGCAAAAACAGGCTGCCGAGGAGGATGATGGGCAGGCTGCCGACCACGCCGTCGCGAACGGCTTGCAGATGCGGCTGCTTGCCCAGCGCATCGCCGATGGCCTGAAGGCGTTTTTGCACGGCCGCATTGTGGAGCGCGATTCGTCGCCGCGCCAGTTTGACACGTTGCGCCCCGCGCGCTACTCAGCGCCGCACTTATGACGACGGTCCTGATGCCGCAGCTCGGTGAATCAGTGGTGGAAGGCACGGTCGTGCGCTGGATCGCCAAGGCCGGCCAGCGGGTGGCACGAGACGAGCCGCTGGTCGAGATCGCGACCGACAAGGCCAACACCGAGATCCCGTCGCCGTCGGCCGGTGTCCTGGTCGAACAGCTCGTCAAGGAAGGCGCGGTCATCGCCGTCGGCGCTCCCCTGGCCCGCCTCGACGAGTCCGGCGCCTCCGCCCAGCCGGCCGCGGAAGTTCGCGCGGCGGCCTCCCCACCGGCTGCCGACCACCGCGCGGCGACCTCCCAGCCGGCTGCGGACGTCCGCGCCACGCCGGTGGGGCGCAACGTCGCGCAGGAGCACGGCCTCGACCTCAGCAAGGTCCAGGGTTCCGGCACGGGCGGACGGGTCACCAAGGCGGACGTCACCAGCTACCTCGAGAAGGGGGCCACCGCCGCGCAGCAGTCCGAGCTGCAGCCGCCCTCGAGCACCTTCCCCGGCCAGCGCCCTCCCACCTCGCCGCCTCCGGCTTCCCAGCAGCCGCCGGTCGCTGCGCCGTACTACTCCCAGCCGCCTCCGCTCAGCGCGCCGGCGCCGGGCTACACCGGCTTCGGCCCCATCAGCATCTCGCTGCGCGCCTACAAGCCGCCGCGCTATGCGCCCAAGGAGGGCGACCAGGTGGTGCCCTTCGACCAGCGGCGCCGGCTCATCGCCGAGCACATGGTCTACTCCAAGGCGACGAGCCCGCACGTCCCCTGCACCGCCGAGGTGGACATGGGCAACCTCTCGCGGCTGCGGGCAGAGTGGAAGAGGGCCAAGGAGACCGGCGGAAAGGCGCCCAGCTTTTTGGTCGGCATCTGCCGCGCGGCGGTGCAGGCGCTGGCGGAGTTCCCGCGCCTCAACGCCGTGGTGCAGGACGAGACCCTCATCCAGCGCAAGGACGTGAACCTCGGCGTCGCCGTCGAGACGGAGAAGGGCCTCCTGGTGCCGGTCATGCGCAAGGCCAACGAGCTGAGCGTGCTCGGCCTCTCGCGCGCCCTCGACGACCTGGCGCTGCGGGCGCGCAGCGGCAAGGTTACCGCCGACGAGCTCTCCGGCGGATCCTTCACCGTCTCGAACCCGGGCTTGAAGGGGAACCTCTTCGGTGCGGCCATCATCAACCAGCCCCAGGTCGGCATCCTGAGGATGGGCGAGATCGTCAAGCGCCCCGTGGTCCGCGAGCTCGACGGCGAGGACGTCATCGTCATCCGGCCGATGATGTACCTGACGCTCTCCTATGATCACCGCGTCATCGACGGCGTGACTGGCAACGGCTTCTTGCACCGGGTCCGCGAGCTGATCGAAGCGGCCAAGTTCGCTCTCTAGCGGAGCATGGAGAGGAAATCGTCGGCGCCGCGGGCGTTGATCACCCGCGACTTCTCCGTCCACCCGCGCCGCGCGGTGCCGACCGCATAGTGCAGGTTCTCCAGCTCCTTGGTCGAGTGCGCATCCACCGACAGGCTCACCTTCGCGCCGTGCTTGCGCGCCAGCCGCAGCAGGTCGGCGCCGAAGTCCAGCCGGTGCGGCGTTCCGTTGCACTCGATGGTGACCCCCTGCGCGGCCGCAATCTCGATGAGCTCCTCCCAGCGCGCCGCCATCGGGTCGCGGTCGCC
>JAYWAJ010000469.1:0-8864 GCA_043782525.1 Deltaproteobacteria bacterium
TGCTGCGCGAGAAGCGAGAGGCCGCCATGTCCGACCTGCTTGGCCAGCTCAACATGCCGTCCCGCGAGGACGTACTGACGCTCTCGCAGCGGCTCACCCGCATCGAGATGACCCTCGACGACCTGGGCGCCGGAATGGACCAGATGCAGCGCCGGACGGTCAGCCGACCGCAGCGCAGCTCCTCGCGTGAAGCCAACCCGCGCGACGCCAGCCCGGTGGACGGGCGGCAGAGCGGCGTCCTCTCTGCTTTGGCCCCCGCCGCGCCGAAATCGAAGGAGGCCTGAGCCATGGCCCTCGCCACCGAGACTGCCGCTCCGGGCCTGCTGCAACGGCTCGCGACCATGGCCAACAACCTGGTCAAGGTCACCACCACCAAGGCGCCCATCGGCCAGACGCCGCGCCAGGCCATCTGGACGCTCAACAAGGCGACCCTCTACCGTTACACGCCGGTCGTTCCTGCGGAGCAGCGCCATCCCGTCCCGCTGCTGCTGGTCTTCGCGCTGATGAACAAGTCGACGATCATGGACCTGCGGCCGGGCAACAGCTTCGTCGAGTACATGCTGCAAAAGGGCTACGACCTCTACCTGCTCGACTGGGGAGTTCCCGGCCCCGAGGACAGCCAGAACAGCCTCGGCGACTACGCGCTCGAGTACCTCCCGCGCGCCATCCGCAAGCTGAAGACGGTCTCGGGCTCCGAGACCTTCAACCTGCTCGGCTGGTGCATCGGCGCCATGCTCTCCACCCTCTACGCCTCGCTGCGGCCGGCGGAAGGCCTGAGGAGCCTGGTGCTGCTCACCGCGCCGCTCGACTTCACCGACAAGGAGAAGATCCCGCTCGCCAGCATGGCCTCGGAAGCGCACTTCGACGTCGACCGCGTGCTGCAGGCCAACGGCAACATGCCCGCCGCACTCATCGACTACGGGGCGAAGATGCTCAAGCCGGTGGAGAACTTCGCCGGCAGCTACACGCGCCTCCTCGACAACCTCGACAACGACAAGATCGTCGACTCCTGGCACGCGATGAACACCTGGGTCAGCGACGCCATCCCGCTGCCGGGCGCGGCCTTCCGCCAGTTCATTGTCGACTTCTACCGCGGGAACAAGCTGGTCAAAGGCACCCTGGTCGTGCGCGGCGAGAAGGTGGATCTGGGCCAGCTCAAGGCCAACGTGCTCGACGTCATCGGCGAGGACGATCACATCACGCCGCCCTGCCAGTCGGAGAACATCCTCGAGAAGCTGGGGAGCACCGACAAGCAAATTTTGCGCGTCCCTGGCGGGCACATCGGGCTGATGGCCGGGAGCGCGGCCGCCAAGGGAACCTGGCCGAAGATCGAGGCCTGGCTCGCGCAGCGGTCGAGCTGAGCAGCGCAGCGTGGCCGCGACGGACGAGATCCTCTTCGATCGCCGCGGCGCGCTCGCCCTCGCCACGCTGAACCGCCCCAAGGCGCTCAACGCGGTGACGCTCGGGATGTACCGGGCCTTCCAGCCGCAGCTGACCGCGTGGGCCGGCGACCCCGGCATCCGGGCCCTCTTGCTGCGGGGCGCGGGAGACCGCGCTTTCTGCGCGGGCGGCGACGTGCGCGCCATCTACGACGTGCGCGCGCAGCCGCTCGGACCCGGCGACTACAAGTTCGACCTCTTTCGCGAGGAGTATCTCTTCATCCGCGACCTCCACCGCCTGGCGAAGCCCCGCGTCGCGCTCTGCCAGGGCATCACCATGGGGGGCGGGGCGGGGCTCGCCATCAACGGCTCGCACCGAGTGGCCACCGGGAGCACGGTGTTCGCGATGCCGGAGATCTTCATCGGCTCGGTCACCGACGTGGGCGCCACCCGCTTCTTCAACCGCTGCCCCGGCCTCGTCGGCCACTACCTGGCGATGACCGGAGGCCGGGTGGGCGCGGCCGACGCGCTCTACTGCGGCTTCGCCACCCACTTTGTTCTGGAGGACCGCTTCGCCGCGCTCACCGAGGCGCTGGGCGCGATCGACTGGCGCGACGGCTCGGAGTCGGCGCAGGTGGACGGGGTGCTGGCGCGCTTCGCGGCGGACCCGCAGCCCGCCACGCTTCCCGCGCTGCGGCCGGCCATCGACCGCTGCTTCGGCAAGGGCTCGGTCGAGGAGATCGTCGCCGCGCTCGCGCAGGAAGAGGGAGCTTGGGCGAGAGAGGCGCTGGCGGCGATGCAGCGCGCCTCGCCACTCAGCCTCAAGCTGACGCTGCGGCAGCTGCGCCTGGGCGCCGGAATGGAGATCGAAGCCGCGCTGGCGCTCGAGTTCCGCCTCATCCAGCACCTCCTCGCGGGCGGTGACTTCTACGAGGGCGTCCGGGCGGTGCTGATCGACAAGGACAGGAAGCCGCGTTGGCGATACGCCTCCCTCGCCGAGGTGAGCGAGGCCGAAGTCGAGCGCCACTTCGAGAGCCTGGGCGAGCGCGAGCTCCGGTTCGGCTGAGCTCAGCGGGTCAGCTCGAAGAGCCGTCCTTCCGCCGCGGCCACCTCGGTGCGGCGGATCTGCAGCGAGGCCCGCGCCTGGGCCGCGCCGCTCGCGGCGGCGAACTTCTTCTGGTCGGCGTCCGAGAGATCCAGCGAGGTGGCGACGCCGGCCCGCGCCGCCGCTTCGACCTGCACCTGCGCCCGCGCCGCCAGCTGCGCCTGCGCCTCGCTCTGCTCCAGCACTGCCTGCGCCGACACCAGATTTGCCCGCGCGCCGAGCCAGGTGGCCCGCGCCTTGGCCCGCGTCGCCGCCAGCTGTGCCTGCGCCTGCGCCAGCCGCGCGTCGTCCTCGTGCTGCTGCGCGTAGCGGGCGCCGCGGTCGTAGAGGGGCACGCTGACGTTGAGGATCAGGTCGTAGGTCCAGTTGTGCCCGCTGAACCCGGAGTTGGAGTTGTAGTTCTCCTTGGCGATGCCGGAGACGGTGGGCAGCCAGGAGTAGGCCGCGATCCGCCCGGCCTTCTGCGCGGCCTGCGCTGCCGCCGAGGCCGCCTTGACCGGAAAGGCCGCTTCCCACGGCTGCGCGGTCTCGGCGGCGGGCGCGCCCAGCTCCTCGGCGCCGCCCGCCTGCTGCGGCTCGATGGCCTCGCCGGTGAGCGCCTCGAGCAGCGGCAACAAGGAATCGATCTGCCCTTGCAGCGCGGCGATCTGCGCGCGCGCCTGCGCCGTCTCGGTCTGGGCGCGGAGCAGGCCGATCTCGACGTCGGTGCCGGCGGAGATGCGCGCCTTGGCGTCCTCTTCGCGGCGGAGCGCGACCTTCTCCGCCTCCCGCGCCGCCTCGAGCAGGCCCTGCAGCCCCTGCAGGCCGAAGTACGCGCGCGAGACGCCCAGCAGCACCTGTTCGCGGGCCTCGTCCGCTCCGCGCTGCGCCGCCTCCGCGGCCGCCGACGCCGCACCCGGACCGAACAGTCCCTGCGGGGTGAGCAGCGGCTGCACCAGCTGCAGCGTCGCGTAGTAGTTGTTCTGCCCGACGATGGTGATGGGCCCGCTGCCGAAGGCGGTGGCCGGGACGGTCGGGTCGAGCGAGTGCAGGACCTTGCCGAGCGGCGAGAGGTCGATGGTGGCGTTGCCGTTGGTGTGATCGTAGGTGCCGCTCGCGGTCAGGTCGGGCTGCCAGGCCGTCCAGGCCTTGTTGACCGACGCCTGCGTGATGGCCGCCTGCGCCTTGGCCGCCGCGATATCGGGACCCTGCTTCGCCGCCAGCTGCAGTGCGTCCCGCAGGCTGACCTTGCGCCTGCCTTCCGCCTGCGCGGAGAAGGCCATCGAAGCCAGCAGAAGCGGCGCCACCCGACGAATCCTGTTCATGTGCATTACCCGTTCACCACCCGCGCCGAGGCAGCCTCTTCGGGCTGCGGCCCGGCGGAAACCAGCCGCTTGTTGAAGCGCCCCGCAACCCATCGGCCCAGGCTGACAAAAGGCTCGATGAGCTCGCCCGGACGCTCGATGAAGGTGAAGACCACCGGCACCACCAGGAGGGTCAGCGCCGTCGAGGTGATGACGCCGCCGATGACGGCGATGGCCATGGGCGAGCGGAACTCCGAGCCGATGCCGGTGCCGATCGCGGTCGGCACCATGCCGATGGCCATGGCGATCGAGGTCATCAAGATGGGCCGCAGGCGGCGCGGTCCGGCCTTCATCAGGGCCGTGTAGACGTCGTCGCCGTCGCGCAGGTTCTGCAGCGCGCCGTCGACGAGGAGGATGGCGTTCTTGGTGACGAGGCCCATGAGCAGGATGACGCCGATCATCGCGCCGAGGGACAAATGCTTGCCGGCGAAGAGCAGGCCGAGCAGGGCGCCCACCAGCGCCAGCGGCAGTGAGACCATGATGGTGAAGGGGTGCTTGAGCGACTCGAACTGCGAGGCCAGCACCATGAAGATGAAGACGAAGGCGAGGCCGAAGGCGCCGCTGAAGGCGGAGTTCTGCTCGTCGAGCGTCTTGATCTGGCCGTCGTACTTCACCGTGTAGCCGGGCGGCAGCTTGTGCCGGGCTACGTCGGCGCGCAAAGACGTCGCGATGTCGCCCAGCGCCGCGCCCGAGGCCAGCTGCGAGAAGACGGCGATCTGCCGCTCCCGGTCCTCGTGCTCGATGACCGAGGGGCCGTCGCGCAGCTCGACGGTGGCCACGTCGGACAGCTTGCGCGGGCCGCGGGGCGAGAAGAGATCCAGGGTGCGGATGCGCTCCGGGTTGCTGCGGTCGCGCTCGGCGAGGCGCACCCGGATGTCGGTCTCGTCTTTTCCTTCCCGAAGCTTGGCGGCGACGTCGCCCTGGATGGCGAGGCGCATCTGGGTGGCGATCTGCGCCGCCGGCAGCCCGAGGTCGGCGGCGCGGACGCGGTCGATGTCGATGGCCAGCTCGGGCTTGGGCGGGTTGGCCTCGACGCGCACGTCGGCGGTGCCCGGGTTCGCCTTCAGCCAGTCGGCGACGTACTTCGCCTGCTTCTGCAGCTCGTCGAAGTTGGGCCCGACCAGGCGGATCATGATGGGGAAGAAGTCGCCCAGGCCTTCGATCATGGGCGGGTCGCTGATGGCGACCTCGGTGGCGGGCAGCTTGCCGCTGAGCATCGCCCGGGCTTCGTCCTTGAGGTTGGAGATGTTCTTCTTGCGCGACTGCTTCGGCGTCAGCAGGGCGCGGAGCTTGACCTTGTTGACCTCGCCGTTGGGTCCGATGATGGCGTAGATGTCGGTGACCTCGGGGATCTTCTTCAGCAGGGCCTCGGCCTCGGACGCGCGCTGCCCCGACAGCTCGAGGCTGGCGCTGTCCGGCAGCTTCAAGTCCGCGATCAGCTGGTCGTGGTCCTCGACGGAAGCGAACTCGGCGCCCAGGTTCCGCGCCGCGAAGAGGGAGAGCGCGATCACCAGCCCGGTGAGGCCGAGCGTGGTCCATTTGTGGGACAGCACCCAGGCGAGCGTCTTGGCGTAGAAGCGCTCCCAGCTCTCGAACATCTGGTGGAAGAACCGGGCCACCCCGTTGTGGATGACGACCTCGCCGGGCTTGCGCTGCTTGGCCAGCCGCGCCGAGAGCATGGGGTCGAGGGTGAAGGAGATGAAGAGCGAGATCAGCACCGCCGCCGAGATGGTGATGCCGAACTGCTTGAAGAACTGGCCGACGATGCCGGGCATGAAGGCCACCGGCACGAAGACCGCCACCAGCGTCATCGTCGTCGCCAGCACGGCGAGGGCGACGTCGCGGGTGCCCATCGACGCGGCGGTCACCGGGTCTTCGCCCTTGTCGAGCCGGTGCGTGATCGCTTCCCGGACCACCACCGCGTCGTCGATGAGCAGTCCGATGGCGAGGCTGAGCGCGAGCAGGGTCATCTGGTTGAGCGTGTAGCCGAGCACGTACATGACAAAAAACGTCCCGACCACGCTGGTGGGCAGCGCCAGCGAGGAGATGAACGTCCCGCGCGGGTCGAGCAGGAACATGAGGATGATGAGGACGGCCATGGCGCCGCCGAAGAAGAGGGCGACGTAGACCTCGTGCGCGTTGGCGCGGATCAGCTCGCTCTGGTCGATGAGCAGCTTGGTGCTGAAGTTGTTGCCCATCGCCGGCGCCATCACGGCCAGCGCCTTCTTGACGTTGTCGGCCACCTGCACGGTGTTGGAGCCCGGCTGCTTGACGGCTTCGAGGATGATGGCGTCCTTGCCGTTGAGCCGCGCGATGGTCCGGTGCTCGGCGACGCCGTCGGTGACCTTGGCCACCTCGTCGAGGCGCACCTGCGAGCCGGTCTTGCTCTGCGCCACCGGCAGCGCGCGCAGGCCGTCGATGTCCTTGAACTCGCCCAAGGTGCGGACGGTCAGTTCGGTGGGGCCGAGCGAGAGGTGGCCGGCGGGCAGGTTCAGGTTCTCGAGACCGATCCGCTGCGCGATCTCGTAAGGGCTGATGCCGACGCTCTTCACCTTGTCGAGGTCGAGGTCGACCTGGATCTCGCGCACGTCGCCGCCGGTGATGCGGACCTCGGCGACGCCCTCGAGCTGCTGCAGCGAGGGTTGGATGCGGTCCTCGATCAGCTTGCGCAGCTTCTGCGAGCTCAGGTCCGCGCCGACGGCGTAGGTCAGGATGGGCGAGGCGCCGATGTCGACGCGGCTGACCTTGGGCAGGTCGGCGTCGTGGGGCAAGAGGTACTGCGCGGCCGCGACCTTGTCGCGCACTTCCTGGGTGGCGCGGTCGAGGTTCTCGGTGAGCTTGAACTGCACCGCGATGGTGCTGGCGTTCTCCCGCGACCAGCTGTGCATCTTGTCGATGCCGCTGATGCCGGCGATGGAGTCCTCGAGCGGCTTGGTGACCTGGGTCTCGATCTCGCCGGGGCCCGCGCCCTTGTAGATCGTCGTCACCATCACCACCGGGAAGGTGACGTCGGGGAAGAGGTCGGTGCCGAGGCGGGTGACGCCCATGATCCCCAGCACGATGAGGCAGAGCGCCATCATGGAGGTGAAGACGGGCCGCTTGATGGCGACGTCGGAGAGAGACATGTGCAGGCCCCTTACTTGACGGAGACGCGCGCGCCGTCGACGAGGTCGGGCGCGGGGTAGTTGACCACCTGGTCCATCGGCTGCGAGGCCTTGAGCACCACTTGCTGCGCGCCGCGCTCCAGCACCAGCACCGGGATGCGGCGCACCGCCTCGCCGGCGATCACGTAGACGTGATCTCCGCCCTGCGAGGAGAGCGCGCTCGAGGCCACCGAGACCGCGTCTTCGGCGGAGCCCATCGGCAGGACCGCGCGGGCCAGCGTGTGGGCGGTGAAGCGGGCGTCCCGGTTGGGGACGACCAGCTCGACAGGGATGCGCCGGGTGGCGGCGTCGGCGGAGGGGATCACCGCCCGCACCCAGGCGTCCTCGGTGGCGACGGTGCCGTTGACGGCCTCGACGTGGACCTTGGTGCCGACCTTGAGGACCTCGCGGGCCGAGTCGCTGACCGTCAGCTTGAGGAGGAGCGGATCGAGCTGCTCCAGCGTGAAGAGCTGCGCGCCGGAGGTGACGGTGGCGCCGACCTGGTCGGGAGCGTCGATGAGCACGCCCGCGAACGGCGCCCGCAGATCATGGCGCCGGCGGGCCGCGCGGGCTTGCGCCAGCTGCGCCCTGGCCCCCTGCAGCTGCGCGGCGGCCGCGGCGGCGCTGGAGGCGCTGCTGCGGGTCATCAGATCGCTGACGCTGCCGGCCTTCTGCAGCTCGGCGTTGCGGCCGGCGACATCGGTCGCCATCGACGACTGCGCCTCCGCCGCCTTGACCGCCGCCTCGGCCTGCTGCACCTGGGCGTCGGCCAGCTCCGGGTCGAGCTGGGCGATGACCTGGCCTTCGCCGACCGGCGCGCCCTTGCGCACCAGGATGCGCGAGAGCCGGCCGCCCACCTCGAAGCTGAGGGTGAGGCCCTTGGCGGGCAGCAGCGCGCCGGTGATCTCCTCGCGCCTGGCGCTCTTCACCGCGGTCGCCTTGGTCAGGCTGACGGCCGCGGGGCCCGGGTTGTTGGAGGCGAGGCTGGTGGCGGGCTTGGCCCGGGCAGTGGCGGAGAAGGCCAGGGCGGCGGCGGTGCTCACGGCGAGGGCGGCGACGAGAAGGTACGATTTGCGAGTCATGTGCCGCTCCGGACGGTCTTCTTCGGCTTGGACGATTCGATGGGGGCGCTGCCCTCGCGGATGAGCGTGTGCAGCGATCTCGCCCAGGCGTACAGGTCGGGCTTCTCTTTCATGCGGCTCATGCGCATCGCCAAGAGCACGTAGGTGCCGACGATCATCGCGCCGAAGACCTCCGGCGGAATGTCGTCCCGGCAGGCGTGGTCGCCCTGGAAGCGCTGGAAGGTCTCCTGGACGCGATCGATCTCGCCGTCGGTGAGCTCCCAGATGAAGCCCTCGAAGCGGGTGCCCTGCGAGCCGCGCAGGAGCACGCCGACCACGTCCCGGAAGGACCACATGTGCTCGAGGACGCGCAGGTCTTCGGCGGTGTCGAGCTCGAGCAGCTTGCGGTAGCGGGCGTTGCGCTCTTCGACGTCGCGGCGGCTGATGGGGCCGTTCTCGGCCAGGAACGCGGCCATGTCGTCCTCGCGGCGCTTGCTGGTGCACGACATCTCGTGGAGGAAGGCGTGGACCAGCTCGCCGAAGAGGTCTTCCTTCGACTTGTAGTGGAGGTAGAAGGCGCCCTTGGAGAGCTTGCACGCCGCGGTGATGTCTTCGATCCGCGTCGCCCGGACGCCCCGGCGCGCGAACTCCTTTCGCGCGGCGGCGAGGAGAGCTTCCTTGGCGTTGGGGTCGGCGGGTCGGGGCATCTGGCGCTTTGGATGACTGGCGGGTCAGAAACGGTGCCCGATTTCTAAACCACCGGTCAGGAATGGCGCAAGGATTTCTGACCGGGCAGTCATAAATCCGCGCATTTCCGTGCAATTTGTCGGGCA
>JAYWAJ010000470.1:0-8861 GCA_043782525.1 Deltaproteobacteria bacterium
GCCTTCGCGTTCTTGCCCAGGCTCTGCCAGGCGGTGCCGAGGAGGAGCTGGGCGCGGGCGCTGCGGGGGTCGAGCCGCGCCGCCGATTCCAGCGGCGGCACCGCGCTGCGCGGCTGGTCGGCTTCGAGATATGCGTCGCCCAGCGCGAGCAGCGCCGGCACTCCCTGCGGACGCTCCTTCACCGCCCGGCGGAAGTGCGCGATGGCTTCCTGGTACTTGCCGCCGCGGAGCTGCGTTTCGCCCAGCTCCAGCGCCTTCTTGTAGAGCTGGTCGGAGGCGGGCCCGGCGGCGGCGGGCGGCGGCTCCGCTCCGCTGGAGGGCGGGGCCAGGGAGGGCTCCTCGGTGCGGGGCGCGCGCTCCTTTGCCGCGCCTCCGTCCGGCGGAAGGGGCAAAACCTTCGCGGCCGCGACGGGCTCGAGCCAGGGCGCGTCTTTCTTGTCGGTGGCCGGCTGCCGGCGCAGCAGGAAGGCCACGCCGACCAGCGCCGCGGTCAGGGCGGCTGCGGCCGAGCGCCAGCGGCGCCCGCGCGGCCCGAGAGCCACGCGCTCGGCCGGCTCGAGGCCGCGCTGGGAAGGCGGCGTCCCCGGCACGAGGGCAGCGATCGGCGGCGTCACCACCGCCACCGGCGCGATGGGCGGCGTCGTCACCGGCTCCGGAGGTTCGGTCACCGGCGAGGCCAGGATCTGCGGCCGGTACGAGAGCTGAGTCGCGGCCTCGGTGGCTCCCGGGAGGGACTCGCCGTTCACCAGGCGCGCCACCGGCGCGTCGGGCGCGAACTTCTTCGCCGCCTCGCCGACGGCGGGCGACATCCACCGCGCCGGACCGAGCGCATCCGCGCCGCCGGGCCGGTACGCGGGCAGCTCCACCACGCGCGAGAGGCGCACCGCCTCTCCCGCTGCGATCCGCTGCCGCGCCTCTTCCGCCTCGCGGCGCAGCCGCTCGCGCCGCACCCCGCGCAAGGGCGGAAAGCGCACCAGCGGTGGCGCCTGCACCAGCGCACGGTGCGCCACCCGGGCCGCCGCCGCATCCTCCGCCGCCTGGTCGCGCTGCAGCTCGAGGATCTCGGCCTCCGCCATCTCCTCGACCAACGCCGCCGCCACCCGCGCGGCGTCGAGGGAGAGCGGCTTGTCGTCCTCCGGCGGCGGCGGCGGCGGTGGCTGGGAAACCGCCTCCGGCGGCGGCGGATCGGAGAGCCACTCCTCCAGCGACGGCTTGAGCGCCGTCTTCTTCGACTCGACCGCGCGCAGGATGCCCCCCGCAAGCAGCCGCTGCACCACCAGCAGCGACTCCAGATCGTCGACGGGCGAGAGGTCGATGGACTCGCGCAGCGTGCGGCGACCGTCGAAGCTGCGGATGACGCCGTTGACCTCGTCGGGCAGGTCGGCGAGGTGGTCGGCGAGGCGCGCGGAGTCCACCGCGAAGATCGAGGTCATGGGCAGCTCGCCGGAAGCGCGGCCCAGCTCCTCGGTCCGGCGCATCGCCTCGACCAGCGCCGCCTCGGTGCCGCCCTCGATGCGCGCCTCGCGCTCGACCACCTGCGGCTCGACGCGGTAGCCGCCGCTCTCCCAGGTCATCAGCCGGAAGAAGGCGGCCTCGCCCTGCAGCGGACCCAGCTCGGCGTCCACCAGCTCGCCGTCGCGCACCCAGAGCCGCGCGGTGCGCCCATAGGCCTCGCAGCTCACCGCCGCGCTGGTCTTCGCCGCCAGCAGGGACTGGAGCGCGTCGACCAGCCCGAGGTCGCGCAGCGAGCCGCGCCGGGACGCGGCCTTTGCGCCTTGCAACAGCTCGCGCTTCTCCAGCAGCGCCCGGGCGCGCTGCACCAGCTCCCGCAGCAGGATGGGCTTGCGCAAAAACTCGTCGGCGCCGGCCTCCAGCGCGCGGGGCGCCAGCGACTTGTCGGCGCTCACGAGGATGATGGGCAGCGCCGGCAGCGCGGCGCGGAGCTGCTGGCAGACCGAGAGGCCGTCCTGGGACGGCAGCGACGCTTCGCAGACCAGCAGATCGGGCGGCGCGGCCAGAACCAGCTGGAGCGCCTGGGTTCCGTCCATCGCCGTCTCGACCGCGAAGCCCGCCTTGCGCAGCGCCAGCTCGAGGATGCGCAGGCTGCGCGGGTCGGCGTCGGCGATGAAGAGGCTGGGCTTGGCCACGGCGCCTCCTCTAGGTCTTGCGCTTGCCGAAGAGGAGGCCCGAGAGGACGCCGCCTCCCGTCTTCGTCTGCTTGCCCCGGCGCTGCTCGAGGAGGCGCAGCTCCAGCGCGGCGTCCGAGTGACCGGGTTCGAGCTGCAGCGCCTTGCGGAAGGCGTCGACGGCGGAGTCGGGATCCTTGGTGCGCCAGAGCACGCCCGCGACGTAATAGGTGCGCGCGGTCACGCCGGGCGCCCGCAGCGCCCGGTTGATGAGGTTGGCCGCTTCTTCCTTGGCGGCCGGCGTCCCCTTGGGGTCCGCCACCAGCGCCCAGGCCAGCGCCGCCAGGCCGTCGCCGCTGGCCTCGAGTTCGACCGAGCGGCGCAGCTTGTGGATGGCGGCCTCGAAGTCGCGCTTCTTGAAGAGGACGTCGCCCATCTTGAGGGCGAGGGTCGCCTCCTCCTTGCGCGAGTTGGGCTTGTTCCCCGCCGCCTTCTGCTGCGCGCTGTAGCGGACCCGCAGCTCGGCGGTGCTGATGGCCTCGTACGAATCCTTGAGCTGCCCGAAGAGCGCCTGCAGCTCGGGCTGCATGGCTTCGAGGCCGGGGCCGGAGGCGCGGTCGGGATGGAAGCGCTTGGCGAGCCCCAGGTACGCGGCCTTGATCTGGTCGTTGGTCGCGCCCGGCGAGACGCCCAGCCGCGCGTAGGCGTTCTGCCTCGTCGCCTGCCGGGCGCGCGAGCGAACCTCGTCCACGAAGCGCTGGTCCTCGGGCGTGAGCAGGGATTCGTCGAGCTGGGCCGGCGGCAGCGGCGCCTCCTGCATCGGGCTCCCATGCTGCTCCTCTTGCTCGGCGGGCATCGCGCCCAGGTTGCGCAGGCCGCGGGCCGTCATCTTCTTGCGCAGGTCGCGGGACTGGCCTTCGTCCGACCCGCCGCCCTCGGGCAGCAGCGCGTGGTCGAAGGTCGGCTCGTCGCGTCCCGAGCTGGCCGTGCTTCCGCCCGCAGCGGCGCCGCGGCGCGGGCGGTGATCGATCTCCAGCGGCTCTTCCTGCGGCTCGTGCGCCCCCGGCGGTCCGGCCACGTCGTCGAGGGAGAGCGAATCGAGCCGCGCCAGCGCCTCTTCCTCGTCCACCGGCACGCGGCGTTGGGCCGGAGCGGACCTGCGGGGCTGTCCGGCCGGCGCCTCCGGAAGCAGCTCCTCCTCCAGCTCGAGCGACTCGAGCGACTGCGGCGGCAGGAGCTGCGGCTCGGCGAAGGGGTCGAGCGGCGCTCCGGCGCGCACCGGGGCGGGAAAGAGCGCGGGCTCGCCCAGCGCGTCGTCGAAGGCCCCCGCCTGCAGCGCCGGCTCGGGCAGCGGGTCGAGAATCGGCTCCAGGTGCTCGGGCAGCGGCTCCAGCTGCTCGGCCTCGAGCGGCAGCGGCTGCAGCGCCTCGAGGGGCTCGGGTTCGAGCGGCTCCGGCTCGGGCGCCCGCCGCGGCGGCTCCTTGCGCGGGGCGGCCGGCGGCTCCTTGCGCGGGGCGGCCGGCGGCACGGAGGCCTGCGGCTGCGGCTCGACTCCGCCGGCGAGGAGGAGCCCGACCAGGAGCGCCTCGGCTCGCGTCTGCGGAAGCCGCGAGGCCTGCACGAACTCCTCCAGCCTGCGCGGCAGCGCCAGGAGCGCCGCGGCCCGCCGGTCGGGCGCGCTCAAGGTCACCCGGTCCTGCAGCTCCGGCCAGTCGTGCGACAGGCGCGCGGCGCTGCGGCCCATCCAGCCGATGACTTTACGCCGGCGCTCCTCGTGCTGGGGAAGCTCGAGCGCGTCGATGACGCAGGAGACCGGATCGACCACCACCTCCCGGGCCCAGGCGGGCGGCGGCTCCCAGCCGCGCCAGTCGTACTTACCGCTCGGCAGGCAGAGCAGCGTGGTCAGGTTGGCGGTGTGCTGCGCGCCCAGCGCGGTGCGGAGCTGATCGGGCGTGAGCAGCCCCCGCTCGACCAGCACCTCGCCGTGGCGCCGCCCCTTGCCGGAGGCCTCCTCGGCGCTGGATTCGATGTCGAGCGCGGCCACCCAGTCGTTGACGAGCAGCACGTGCGCCAGCGTCTGGAAGCCGGTGAAGCGCCCGGTGCCGCACATGTCGCCAGCGCGGAAGAAGCAGCGGATCTCCGAGTCGGCGGTCTCCACCCAGAGCGTGCCGCTGGCGCGCGAGCGGAAGACCGCGGCCACGAGCTCGGGCGCGCTCGTTTCCGCCAGCTCCCCTTGTGCGAGCGAGGGCAGGAGCTCGAAGGTGTCCACCCCAGCATCCTACCCGGTTTTGGCGGCGCGAATCTGCCGGAGCGCCTCGTACACCGCGATTCCGGTGCAGGTGGAGAGGTTGAGGCTGCGGGCGGAGGGCACCTCGATCATGGGAACCCGCACCCAACGGGAGGGAAAGCGGTCGAGCGCCTCTCGGGGAAGGCCCTCGACCTCGTCGCCGAGGATGAGCCAGTCGCCCGGCTGGAAGCGCGCCTCCCACAGCCCGGTGCGGGCGCGGCCGGTGAAGAGGTGCACGCGGCCGGGCTCGAGCGACCCCGCCTCGACCAGCTCCTCGAACGAGCTCCAGGTGGCGGCGTGCACCTTGTCCCAGTAGTCGAGCCCGGCCCGCTTCAGCCGCGCGTCGTCGAGGGAGAAGCCCAGCGGCGCGACCAGGTGCAGCCGCGAGCCGGTCACCGCGCAGAGGCGGGCGACGTTGCCGGTGTTGGGCGGAATCTTCGGCTGCACCAGCACGACGTTGAGCGGCGCGTGCGCGCCGTCGAGAAAGAGAGCTTGTGCGGCCGGCGCTGGACCGGTATGCGGGTCCGCCATGGTGGGGATCGCGATCATTGCCAATCCCAACGCGCGCCGCAACCGCGAATGGCCGCTGGCGGCGCAGCAACTGCGCAAGGCGGCGCCGGGCGCGCCCCTGCTGGAGACGCGCACTCCCGACGAGCTGGCCAAGGCGGCGCGGCAGCTGGCCAAGGACCGGCCGCGGGTCGTCGCCATCGCCGGCGGAGACGGCACCGTCACGCACACGGTCACCGCGCTGGCCCAGGCCATGGACGGGCAGCTTCCGCCGCTGGCGCTGCTGGGCGGCGGCGCCTACGACTCCCTGGCGCCGCTGGGCGGACGCGGCGACGCGGAAGACCGGCTCAAGCGGCTGGCCCTGGCCGTCTCGTCGGGGGCGGAGCTGGAGTCGGTGGAGCGCGATACCTTGCGGGTCGAGGGGCGCTGCGGCTTCCGCTTCGGCGTCGGGCTGCCGGTCCGCTTCATCGAGGCCATCTACGCGACGGGCAGCACCGGACCGTGGGCCAGCACGCGGCTGCTCGCGCGCGTCTTCGCCTCCTCGCTCGCGGCCGGACCGCTGGCGCGCCAGCTCTACGCGCTCATGGACCTGCGGGTCCGCCTCGACGGCGAGGAGTGGCCGCGGGTGCCCATCTACGGGCTGGTCTGCTCGACGGTGACGGAGGCGGGGCTCGGGCTGCGGCCCTTCCGCCGCGCCACCGAGCAGCCCGGCGCGTTCCAGGCGCTGGGGCTGACCGCCGGGCCGCGGCAGTTCGCGCTCGAGCTGCCGCGCCTGCTGCTCGGGCTGCAGGCGCGGCGGGACCGGCTCATCGAAGGCGTGGGCGAGAAGCTGGAGCTGTCGGCGCGGGCGCCCCTGGGCTGGCTGCTCGACGGCGAGATCTACTCGAGCCCGACCGGCAAGCTGGCCGTCGCGCTGGGCCCCCGCGTCTCGCTGGTGCGCGCGTGAGCCTTCCGGGCCCGGGCCTCGTCAACCGGCGCAACGGCGCCGTGCTGGCGCGCCAGGTGGAGCGGGCGGTCTCGGTGCGGGCGCGGCTGCGCGGCCTGCTCGGCCGGACCGCGCTGCCGGAGGGAGCGGCGCTGGTGATCGAGCCCTGCACCTCGATCCACACCTTCTTCATGCGCTTTCCCATCGACGTCGCCTTCGTGGCGCGGGACGGCCGCGTGCTGCGGGCCATCTCCGATCTGCGCCCCTGGCGGGCGACCCGCCTCTACCCTGCCGCGGCGCTGGTGGTCGAGCTTCCCGCGGGGACGCTGCAGCGGACCCAGACCCGGGACGGAGACGGGCTGGATTTCGTGGTTTGACCCGCGCGGGGTCTGAGTGGCGCAGCCGGCCCGCGCCGAATAGAACCAGCCGCATGAGCTCCCTCCGCCTGCCCACTCCGCAAGAGGCCCTGCCCGGCCGCGCCGAGCCGATGCGCGTGCCGCCCCGCCACACCGTGCTGGGCGCGCCGCTCTTGCCGCCCTTTCCGGAAGGGACCGAGAGCGCCGTCTTCGGGCTCGGCTGCTTCTGGGGCGCCGAGCGGATCTTCTGGCAGCTGGACGGGGTCACCACCACCGCGGTCGGCTACGCGGGGGGAATCACCAGGAACCCGACCTACCGCGAGGTCTGCTCCGGCGCCACCGGCCACACCGAGGCGGTGCTGGTCGTCTATGATCCGAAGAAGATCTCCTATGCCGCGCTGCTGAAAACATTCTGGGAGAGCCACGATCCGACCCAGGGCATGCGGCAGGGCAACGATGCCGGCACGCAGTACCGCAGCGCCATCTATGCGGCCACTCCCGCGCAGCGCGCCCTGGCCGAGCAGTCGCGCGACCTCTTCCAGCAGGCGCTGACGGCAGCGCGGCAGGGAAAGATCACCACCGAGATCGCCGACGCGCCCGCCTTCTACTACGCCGAGGAATCCCACCAGCAGTACCTGGCGAAGAATCCGGGCGGCTACTGCGGGCTGGGGGGAACCGGCGTCTCCTGCCCGGTGCCGCGGGTCAAGAGCTGAGGTTCAGCAGTCGACCCGCACGCCGGGGGCGGCCACCTGGTCGACGACGCGCTCGCCGGCCGCGATGTGGGTCGAATCCCAGACGGCGGCGCGCTCGACCTCGGCGCCCGCGTCGACGCGCACGCCCGCCCCCAGCACCACCCCGGGGCCGATGCGGGCGCCCTTGGCCACCTGCGCGCGCTCGCGGATCAAGACCGGCCCGCGCAGCTCGACGTCCACCTGCGCCTGGGGATGGACCCAGACTCCGGGCGCCCGCTCCTCGAGGCCCGCGAAGGGATCGGCCAGGGGCCGGAAGCGGGCCAGCGGCACCCGCCCTTCGAGCATGTCGAGGTTGGCGCGCAAGAGCGACCGCGCCGCGCCCAGGTCGCCCCAGTATCCGGACTGGAGGTAGCCGTGGACCCTGGCGCCCTCGTGGATGAGGCGGACGTAAGCGGTGCGGTTGATGTCGCTCTCGCCCTCCGCCGGAAGCCGCGCCGTCAGATCCGGCTCGGCGATGTGCACGCCGGTGAAGTGCATCTTGGTCAAGCCCGGCTCGGGCGGCACCCCGCGGCCGGCGATGCGGCGGACGTTGAAGTCCTGATCCACCTCGACCGCTCCGTAGCTGGCGCCCCTGGGATAGGGGGCCAGCACCATGGTGGCGACGGCGCGTGCGGCCCGGTGCGCGGCGAGCGCGGCGGAGAGATCGACGTCGAAGAGCATGTCGCCGTTGAGGAGGAAGAAGGTCCCCTCTCCCAGCATCGCCTGCGCGCGCCGCACGCCGCCGCCGGTGCCGAGGATGTGCTTCTCTTCCCGCGACACCTGGATGCCGAGGCCCAGGTCCTTGGCGATGGCGCGGGCGCCCTTCTCCATCTCGGCCGCGAGGTGGTGGGTGTTGACCACCAGCTCTTCCACGCCCGCCTTCTGGAGCAGCGCGAAGTTGAAGCGGAGCAGCGGCAGCCCGCAGAGCGGGACGAGCGGCTTGGGAAGCTTGTCGGTGAGCGGCCGCAGGCGCGTGCCGAAGCCCGCGCAGAGGACCATCGCCTTCATCATTCCAGCGCGGGGGCCGCGTCCTCCGCGGGCCGGCGCAGGTAGCGCAGCAGCGCCGCCCCGCGTCCCTGCAGCAGCGAAACCAGGCCCACGTAGAAGAAGCCCCACTGGAAGAGGAGCAGGAACGGCAGCGAGAACCAGACGCCCTTGTCGAGGGCGAACCAGACCGCCGAGGTCAGGTACGCGCCCAGCGCCAGCTCCAGCAGCGGCTGCGCCGTCAGCAGCATGCGGTACTTGCTCTTCTTCCAGCCCTGCTCGCGGCCCTTCATGCCCGTCTTGGGCGTGCGGGTAAAGCCGGTCTCGTAGCCGACCAGCGCCTCGATGACCGCCTTCGACTGGTTGACGCACATCCCGATGCCGAGGGCCATGATGAAGGGCAGGTACTTGACCCGCTGCCACCAGGGCATGCCGATCTCGCGCTGGCTCGCGATGTAGAAGAAGACCACGCTCATGGTCGCCGTCCAGAAGAAGGGCAGGTCGAGCATGAGCACTTCGTACCAGCCGTGCTTGAAGCGGATGACCATGCTCACCGGCATCAGCACGGTGAGGAGGATCATCAGCGGGTAGGTGAAGTTGGCGGTGAGGTGGAAGAAGGCCTCGACCTTCACCTCGCGCGGCAGGTCGCTGCGCAGAATCCGGGGCAGGAGCTTGCGCGCCGTCTGCACGCTGCCCTTCGCCCAGCGGTGCTGCTGCGACTTGAAGGCGTTCATCTCCACCGGCACCTCCGCCGGAGAGACCACGTCGGGCAGGTAGACGAACTTCCAGCCCTTGAGCTGGGCGCGGTAGGAGAGGTCGAGATCCTCGGTCAGCGTGTCGTGCTGCCAGCCGCCGGCGTCCTCGATGGTGCTCCGCCGCCAGACGCCGGCGGTGCCGTTGAAGTTGAAGAATCGCCCGCTGCGGTTGCGCGCGGTCTGCACGCTG
>JAYWAJ010000471.1:0-8849 GCA_043782525.1 Deltaproteobacteria bacterium
CGCTGCTGGCTCTCGGGCTTCATGTGCTCGAGCGTCCGCATGTTGTGGGTGCGGTCGGCGAGCTTGACGAGGATGACCCGGATGTCCTTGGCCATCGCCACCAGCATCTTGCGGAAGTTCTCCGCCTGCTTCTCTTCGATGGAGGCGTTCTGCGAGGACTGGAAGGTCCCCAGCTTGGTGACGCCCTCGACCAGCTCGAGCACCTCGGCGCCGAACAGCTCCTTGATCTCCTCGGGCTTGGCGAGGGTGTCCTCGATGGTGTCGTGGAGGAGGCCGGCGACGATGCTGGACTCGTCGAGCTTCAGGTCGGCGAGCAGCCCCGCCACCTCGAGCGGGTGGACGAGGTAGGGCTCGCCCGATTTGCGGATCTGTCCCTGATGGACCTTCGCCGAATAGACGTAGGCCTTCTTGACCAGGTCCAGATCGGCGTCCGGATGGTAGGCGCTGATCTTCTCCAGGATGTCATTCAGCCGGATCATCGGGGGAACTACGCACGGTAGCGGATCGGTATCGTTGCAGCAATGTTGCTGCCAGGGTTTCGACGCGCCGCAACAGTTCTGGATTCGGCAAGCGTTGTCCGGTGATTGACCCCTCGCGGGGGTCGCCCGTAGACTCGCCCGCCCATGATCACTTGTCCGGCTTGCGGGAAGGAGAACGAGGACGCTGCCTTCGAGTGCAGGCGCTGCAGGGCGCCGCTGCGCGAGGAGGTTCCCGAGGAGCACGCACCCGAGCATGCGCCGGCGCCGGCCCAGGGTGCGCCCGGCGAGCCCGAGGCCTCGTCCGACGCGCTGGGAATGGTCTGCAGCCGCTGCGAGGCCTACAACGAGCCCGGGATCCGGTCCTGCACCAACTGCGGCTACCCGCTCCTCGGCGGCCCGCCCGCCTCCGCAGCGGGCGGCGTCCACGCCTCCCCGCACGACGTGACGCCGCCCGACGGCACGCCTTCCCTCTCCGACGAGCTCTCCGCGCTGGCCATCAGCGACGAGGAGGCCGCCGAAGCCGGGGTCTCGACTTCCCGAGCCGGCGCATCCGGAAGGAGCAACGGCGCCGAAGCGGAGCCCGCCCTCGACAAGACGCCCCCGGAGGCGTTCGTGCTTCCCGAGCACGACGAGCCGGTGCACGCCGAGCCGCCCGCCCGGAGCCGCGTCGCCGAGATCGCCGCCGGAGTCGCCGTCGGCGCGGCGGTGGGCATCGCCGGCCTGCGACGTTCCCCGGAGCCGCCTTCGCCCGCCAAGGCGCCCGAGCCGGTCGCAGCGCCTGCCGAAAAGCTCTGTGCGAGCTGCGGCGCCGGCAACCCGCCCGCCGCCCGGTTCTGCTTCGACTGCGGAACACCCTTCGCCAAGAAAGCTCCGGAGACGAAGCCTCCCGAGCCGGCCAAGCCCACCCCCCTCGAACCGGTGCGCGCCGAGCCCGTCCGCGCCGCCCCGGCCGCCGCCGTCCGCGCCCCGCCGCCCGCGCTCGTTCGCGCCGCCGCGCCCTCCGCCAGGATCGAGCCGGTCAAGGTCAAGTCGGAGCCGCCGCCCTCGATCCAGGTCGCGCCCTCCATCCTCGTCGACGAGGATCTCGCCGACTCCACCTCCGAGAGCCAGGCCGTCTCCCTCGACGAGCCGCTGCCGGAAGAGGCCGCCGCCGGGGAGCCGCTCCCCGAAGAGCTGCCCGCCGAGGCCGCGTTCGCCGAAGAGCCGGCGCCCGAGGAGCTCCCTGCGGAAGAGGCCTTCGCCGAAGATCCGCTGCCGGAAGAGCTCGCCGCCGAAGAGGCTCCGCCCCCGTTCCACGCCAGCCTCATCGTCGAGAAGGGCGCCGCGCCAGGCACCACTTTCGTGCTCGCGCACCTCGAGAACAGCCTGGGCGCGAGCGGCGCCCAGGTCGAGCTTGCGGAAGATTCCTACCTCGCCCCGCACGCCGCCACGCTCCTCTTCGCCGAGGACCACCTGGCGATCCGCGACGAGGGCAGCGCCAACGGCGTCTTCGTCAAGGTGCGCGAGTCGGCGCCGCTGGAGGCCGGCGACCTCTTCGTCGCCGGCGAGCGGCTCTTCCGCTTCGACGGCGCCGTCGAGCTCGCCCGGGGCGACGAAGGCGAGACACCCGTCCTCGGTGCGCCACGCCCCTTGGCCGCGGCAGTGCGGATCAGCGAGGTGCTCCTGGCCGGCAGGACGGGCCGCACCTGCCACCGCTCGGGGCCGGTCATCGCCATCGGGCGGACCGGCTGCGACCTGAACTTCCCCACCGACGCGCTGCTCGCCGCCCGGCACGCAGAGATTCGCCTCGGCGACGACGGCAGCGCCGCGCTGGTGGACCTCGGCGCCGGACCTTCCGGAGTCTTCGTCCGCCTTCGCGCGCAGGCCCAGCACCAGCTGCAGGCGGGCGACACGCTGATGGTCGGAGAGCAGCTGCTGCGGCTGGAGATCGGCTGAGGCCTTCGGCTACAAGCCCTTGAGGATGGTGTCGACGACGTCGGCGTACTTGGGCGCGTTGAGGCGCCGGGCCGCTTCGTACTCGATGCGGGCGCGCGCCGGCTGCGAGCTGAGGTAGAGCCCGCCCAGCCGGTAGTGCGCCTCGGCGTTGTCGGGATCGAGCTGCGCCGCCTCTTCCAGCAGGTCCCGCGCGGTGCCGGTGTCGTTGGCCGCCTGCCACTCCGAAGCGCGCAGCACCAGCACCCTGGCCTTGGCCGGATCGCGCTGCACCGGCGCGGCAGGAAGCTGGTGGGTGGCCGGGGGCGGCGTGGCTGGAGTCGCCACGGCCACGGGCACCACCGACGGAGCCGGCTGGCTTCCGCGCCGCTTGAAGAACGCGCCCGCGCCGAGCAGCAGCACCAGGGCTGCGACGGTGACGACCGCCACCCCGCGCCGCGGCCAGGCCGGGTGGCCCGGCTCGGCAGCCGACAGCGCGCTCGACGGAGCGCCGGACGGCAGCGTGGTGCCGTGCGACGGCGTCGCCAGCGCGCCGCGGGTCTTGATCGCCTCCACGGCCGGCCGGTGCCGGGGAACTTCGAGCAGCAGCAGCCGGAACTCCTCGGCGCTCTGCGGGCGCAGCGCGGGATCCTTCTCCAGCGCGCGCAGGATGAGCGCCTCCATCGCCTCGGAGATGGGCGCGTCGGGCTGGCGCTGCCGCGGCGGCACCGGCGGCTCGTTGACGTGCTTGGTCAGCACCTCCATCGAGTTCTGCCCGTCGAAGGGTAGGTGGCCGGTGACCATCTGGTAGAGGATGACGCCGATGGCGTAGAGATCGCAGCGCGCGTCCAGCTGCGAGCCCGTGGCCTGCTCGGGCGCCATGTACTGCGGCGTGCCGCAGACCACGTCGTTGCGGGTCAGGCCCGGCATGTCGCTGTCGAGGATCTTGGCGATGCCGAAGTCGAGAACCTTGACGAAGTCGGGCTGGTCGCGGCGGTGCTCGACCATGATGTTCTCGGGCTTCAGGTCGCGGTGGATAACGTGGTGCGCGTGCGCCTCTCCCAGCGCCGCCAGCACCTGCGCCATGATGTTGCAGAGCCGGTCCTCCGCCAGCGGCCACTCGTCGCGCAGGACGATGCGCAGGTCGGTGCCCTGCACGTACTCCATGGCGATGAAGAGGCCGCCGTCGGCCTCGTTGCGGCCGAAGTCGAGCACCGAGATGCCGTTCGGGTGGTTGAGCCGGCTGGCCGCCTTGGCCTCGCGCTCGAAGCGGCCGACCAGCGTCGGGTCCTCGAGCAGCGCTGGCTTGAGCATCTTCAGGCAGACGACGCGGTCGAGGGCGAGGTGGCGGGCGCGGTAGACCTTGCCCATGCCGCCCTGGCCGATCAGCTCCTCGACCTTGAAGCGGCCCGCCACCAGGGTGCCGATGAGCGGGTCGCGCGGAGGCCGCGAGGAGATGCCGAAGCCGAGGTTGGGGTTGCGCGTCGGCGTGACCGAGAGCGGCGTGCCGCAGTAGACGCAGACCTTGGCGGGTCCGGGCGGCAGCACGCGGGCGCATCGCGGGCAGTTGGCCGGCGCGGCGGTTTCTTTTGCTGCGGCCATTCCCTCTCCAGCGAAGGCGAAAGCTTGGCACACAAGCGGGGCTTCTACCAACCGCCAAAAGTGGCCGGGGGCGGCAGCCTTGACCCTCGTTCGAAGCGCGGCTTACAAGCGTGAGCATGGAATGCCCCCGCTGCGGCGCGAACAACGAGACGGACGTCGGCTCCTGCCTGTCGTGCGGTGCTCCCATCGCGGAAGAAGAAGAGAGCCAGCCCACCATCGCGCAGAAGCCGATCTCCCCGCCCCCGGCCGGCAAGGGCGGAGCGCGGCTGGCTGCGGGCGCACCGCCCAAGCAGTGCCCGAATTGCATGACGCTCAACGCGGCCACCTTCAAGTTCTGCGCGCGCTGCGGAACGCCGCTCGGCGCCACCGCCGCACCGCAGGCCGCTGCGCCGCCTCCTCCCGCAGGCCGGCCCGCTGCCGCCAAGCCCGCTGCCGCTCCCGCCAAGCCCGCCGCTGCCCGGCCGGCAGCTCCGCCCGCGCCCAAGGCCCCTCCGCCCGCCGCCACCCGGCCCCCCGCCGCCGCTGCACGCCCGGCTCCGCCGCCACCGCCCAAGCCCGTCACCTCCGCCACCCGCGCTCCGCCGCCCGCCGCTCCCAAGCCCTCCGCCAGGCCGCGCGCACGGTTGTCGGCCATCGCCCGCGACGGCAGCACCTCCGCCGACTTCGTGCTGGTGAAGGACGAAACCAGGGTCGGCCGCCAGGTCGGCGAGGGCGAAGTGAAGCTCGACAAGGATCCCTTCATCGCTCCGGTGCACGCCGTCTTCCGCTTCGACGGCCTGCAGCTGGTCGTGCAGGACGCCGGCAGCGCCAACGGCGTCTTCCTCTGGCTCAAGGAGCGGCAGCTCGCGTCGGGCGACGAGCTGCGCATCGGCCGCCAGCGGCTGCGCGTCGAGTGGCTCCCCGAAGAGCCGGAGGCGCTCGCCGACCAGCCGCTCTGGGGCAGCCCCAATCCCGGCTACGCCGCGCGGGTGGTGCAGCTTCTCGAGGGCGGCGGCGACGGCGACGTCTTCCCGCTGCGCTCCGGCGACAACATGGTCGGGCGCGGCACCGGCGACGTCAGCTTCCCGCAGGACGGCTACGTCTCCAGCAAGCACGCGACCATCACCGTCGGCGAGGGGCAGCTCGCGGTGAAGGATCTGGGCAGCGCCAACGGGACCTTCGTGCGCATCAACGGCCAGGCGCCCGTCAATGCCGGAGATCTCCTGCTGGTGGGCGAGCAGATCCTGCGCGTCGATCCGGCCTGAGCGCCGGCGCGCGGCGGCCGCGGCGTGCTGCCGCGGCGGTCGTTCAGCAGGGCGAAACGGACTGCGGGGAGCAGCTCACGGCCGGAGCCGCGCTGGCGGCTGCGTGCGCCAACTTCGGGGCCGGTCCGTACACTTCCACCGCGGCGACGACAGCGCCAAACGCGATGGCGATGAGCCTCTGACGCCAGGTGAGCCTCGACATACCATTCTCCTCGCCCGCTAGGATGCCTGCGCACCAGTCGGGATTCGACCCGGCTGACGCGCGAGAAACAGGTTTATTTCAGCCCGCCAGCCGCTCGGTGAGCTGCGCCCGGACCTTGGCCCGGAAGCGCTCGAGCCGCATGGTGACCGCGCTCTTGCCCACGCCCATCTGCTGCGCGATCTCGCGCGCCGAGAGCGTGCCCTCCAGGTAGAAGAGGCGCACCGTCTCCTTCTCGGGGCCTTCGCGCAGCCCGTCGATGACCTCGCGGACCGCGCGCAGCTCGGCCTCCTTTTCCAGGAGGTGTGAGGCGGCGGGGACGTGATCCTCGAGGAGCTGGGCCTGGCGGCCGGCGTCCTCGGTGGCCTTGTGGTGCGTCGAGCGCGAGGTCAGGTAGCTGCGGGCGCGGTTGCGCGCGATGGTGAAGAGCCAAGCCGAGAACCGCTCGCGGTCCTTGAGCGAGGCGAGAGCGCGGAAGGCGCGGACGAAGGCCTCCTGCACCACGTCCTCGGCTTCGTCGGCGTCCAGCTCGGAGAAGGAGCCGGCGAGCCGCGACACGGCCGGGCGGTAGCGTCGGTACAGCTCGTCTTCGGCGGCCTTTGCCCGAGCGCCGCCGGAGATGGCGCGCGCCACCAGGGTCGAATCGCCGTCGAGCAGGGTGAGCCGCGGGCGGGCGTCGACCGCGACGGGCGGCTGGGCGGAGCCGGGGGCTTCGGCAGTCTCGCGAATCTGGGTCGTCGCTGGGGTCATACTCTCTTAGCAGCCGCCGTGCCTATGCCAGCCGGCCGTCGCGTACGAGTGAAATCATGCACTTGCCTTGGAGGCGACCCCAGTCACGGCGCACATACCCATGACATCCGTGTCGTGCGCGCCCCGAATTGCCCGTGACGAACCTCACTTCCGGGGCTAGATTCCGCGGCCCCGATGCTGCTCGGCCTCGTCAACCAGAAAGCGCTCGACGAGCTGGGCTGGCCCAGGCTCTGCGCGGCACTGGCCCAGCGAGCGCGCACGCCGATGGGAAGCGAGCGCTGCCTCGCCCTCTTGCCCGGCGACGATCCCGACGCCGCCCGCATGCGGCTGCTCCGGGTCGAAGAGGCGCGCCTCCTCCGGCGTCACGATCGGGAGCTGCCGCTCGCCGAGGCCGTCGATGTCCGCCCGGCGCTGGGTCGCGCCGCCCGCGAAGGGACGCTGGAACCCCTCGAGCTCCTGCAAGTGGCGCGGCTCATCCGCGCCTCGGCCTCCGCGCGAAGGTTCTGCGCCTCGCAGGCGGACCGCGCGCCGCTCCACTACGAGCTCTCCCTCGAGCTGTCGGAGCTGACCCCGCTGGCGCAGGAGCTGGAGCGCGCCTTCGACGCGGCGGGCAAGCTGCTCGACACCGCGAGCCCGCTGCTGGCCGAGCTGCGCGACCGGGCGCGCGGCCTCCACCGCGCCATCAAGCAGCGCATCGAAGAGCTGCTCGCCGACGAGAAGATCGTCGAGATGCTGCGCGACACCTACTACTCAGTGCGCGGCGACCGCTACGTGCTGCCGGTCCGCGCCGAGCACAAGTCGCACCTGCCCGGCATCGTGCACAACGCCAGCAACTCCGGGCAGACGCTCTTCATCGAGCCGCAGGAATTGCTCGAGCTCGGCAACCAGCTCACCATCGCCGAGTCTGGCGCGCTGGAAGAAGAGCAGCGCATCCTCGCCGAGCTGTCGGCAGCGGTCGGGCGGCAGGCGCCGCTCCTGGTCCACGACGTCGAGATCATCGCCGTCCTCGACGAAACGGCGGCGGCGGGGCGGCTCTCGGACGACCTCGACGCCGGCGCGCCGGAGCTGGGCGGAGATCGCTTCGACCTGCGCAAGTCGCGCCATCCGCTGCTGGTCTTGCAGCGCCACGGCGCGGGCATCGTCGCCAACGACATCGCCCTGCCGGCGCCGGCGCAGGCGCTGATCGTGAGCGGGCCCAACGCCGGCGGGAAGACCGTCTCCATCACCGCGGTGGGCCTGGCGGCGCTGATGGCGCGCGCCGGGCTGCCGCTTTCGGCGGAGGCGGGCTCGCGGATGCCCTTCTACCGCACCGTCTACACCGCCATCGGCGACGAGGGAGATCTCTCGCGCGATCTCTCGACGTTTTCCGCGCACCTGGGGGCGCTGCGGCACATCCTCGAGGCGGCGGGGCCGGGCACGCTGGTGCTCATCGACGAGATCGCCTCGGGCACCGACCCGCGCGAGGGCGCGGCCATCGCCATCGCCGCGCTGGAGAAGCTGGTGACGGCGGGCGCGCAGGTGCTCATCACCACCCACCTCGAGGAGTTGAAGGCGCTGGCCCTCGCCGACCCGCGCTTCGCGCCGGCGAGCGTCGGCTTCGACGTCGAGCGGCTGGCGCCGACCTACACGCTGCGGATGGGCGAGGTGGGCGCGTCCTCGGCCATCGCCATCGCGCGGCGGATGGGGATCGGGGAGGACGTCTGCCTGCGGGCGCGGGAGATCCTCGGCAGCGGCGCGTCGGTGGTCTCGCAGGCGGTGGAGAAGCTGGAGCAGGAGCGCGCGGATTCGGCGCGGGCGCGGACCGAAGTCCTGGCGCTGCGGGCCACGCTGGCAGCGGAGCGGGAGACCCTGCAGCGCGAGCGCGAGCAGCTGCAAAAGGCGGAGCGCGAGACGCGGGCCGGGGCGCGGACCGAGCTGATCGCGGATTTGGCGCAGAAGCGGGCGGAGGTGGCCCAGCTGATCGCGCAGCTGCAGGCGGCGCCGGCCATGGCGCAGGCGGTGGCGGTGCAGCGGACCCTCGACCGCGACGCGCTCGCGCAGGAGCTCGAGGAGGAGCGTGAGGAGGTCCGGCAGCAGGAGGCGCCGCCCGCACAGGCCGCGGTGGTGCAGGGAGCGCGGGTCAAGCACCTGAGAATGGGCAGCGAAGGCGTGGTGCTCGAGGTGCAGGACGGACAGGCCACCGTGCAGATGGGCGCCCTCAAGACCAAGGTCCCCCTCGACGAGCTGGTGCCGATTGCGCGGGCGGTGGCGCAGGCGGGCTTCCGCAAGACGCGCAAGGAGAGGCTGGACCGCGCCGACCTGGTGCGCGCCGCGCCGGTGGAAGTGAACGTGCCCCGGGTCGACCTGCGCGGCCTGCGCGTCGACGAGGCGCTGCGCTCGCTGGAGCTGGAGCTCGATCGCCACCTGCGCGCAGGCGAGGAGACGGTGCACGTACTGCACGGCCACGGCTCGGGCGCGCTGAAGGCGGCGGTCCGCGAGCACCTGGCGCGCAGCCCTTATGTCACCCGGGCGCGGGCAGCGGAGTCGCACGAGGGCGGCGACGGCGTGACGGTGGCGCAGTTGGCCGGCTAGCTGTGGTGTCTCGGTAGGTTGTTCACGCGGCGCTCGGGATGCGGCTGATGGGTGGCAGTGATTCCAGGCTGCCGTGCGGTCGGCGTTCGTTGT
>JAYWAJ010000472.1:0-23380 GCA_043782525.1 Deltaproteobacteria bacterium
TGTCGAAGATCGGCAACGGCGCTATGCAGCGCGCGCACAAAGGAGCTGCCCATGGCGACGCGCATCGAGAAGGATACGTTCGGTCCCATCGAAGTTGCCACCGGCGCCCTCTGGGGCGCGCAGACGCAGCGCTCGCTGCAGAACTTCCGCATCTCCACCGAAAAGATGCCGCCCGCGCTCATCCAGGCGCTGGCGCAGGTGAAGGCCGCGGCGGCGCAGGTGAACATGGACCTCAAGGTCCTCGACGCGAAGAAGGGCAAGGCCATCCTCGCTGCGGCCGACGAGGTCATCGGGGGCCAGCACGACGGCCAGTTCCCGCTCGCCGTCTGGCAGACGGGCTCGGGCACCCAGACCAACATGAACATGAACGAGGTGCTGGCGAACCGGGCCAGCGAGCTGCTCGGCGGGCAGCGCGGCGAAGAGCGGCTCGTCCATCCCAACGACGACGTCAACAAGGGGCAGTCGTCCAACGACGTCTACCCGACGGCGATGCACGTCGCCGCGGTGCCGGCGGTGGTCGACCAGCTGATTCCGGCGGTGCGGCTCCTGCGCGACACGCTCTCGCGCAAGGCAGCGGAGTTCGCGGGCATCGTCAAGATCGGCCGCACCCACCTGCAGGACGCCACCCCGCTGACCCTCGGGCAGGAGATGAGCGGCTGGGTGGCCCAGCTCGATCACGGCCTCCGCCACGTCGAGAGCGCGCTGCACCACCTGCGCGAGCTGGCCCTGGGCGGCACCGCGGTGGGCACCGGGCTCAATGCGCATCCGGAGTTCGCCGACCGCGTCGCCAAGGAGCTGTCGCGGCGCACCGGGCATCCCTTCACCTCGGCGCCCAACAAGTTTGAGGCGCTGGCCACCCACGACGCGCTGGTCTTCGCCCACGGCGCCTTGAAGACGCTGGCCGCCTCGCTGATGAAGATCGCCAACGACGTGCGCTGGCTCGCCTCCGGTCCGCGCTGCGGGATCGGGGAGCTGCGCATTCCCGAGAACGAGCCCGGCTCCAGCATCATGCCCGGCAAGGTGAATCCGACCCAGAGCGAGGCGATGACCATGGCCTGCTGCCAGGTCTTCGGCAACGACGTCGCCATCAACTTCGGCGGCGCCTCGGGCAACTTCGAGCTCAACGTCTACAAGCCGCTCATCATCCACAACTTCCTGCAGTCGGCGCGTCTGATCGCGGACTGTTGCCGCAGCTTCAACGACAACTGCGCGGTGGGCATCGAGCCGGACCGGGCCCGCATCGACAAGATGCTGCACGAGTCGCTGATGCTGGTGACGGCCTTGAATCCGCACATCGGCTACGACAAGGCGGCGAAGATCGCCAAGACGGCGCACAAGGAAGGCAGCACGCTCAAGGCCACCGCCATCCAGCTCGGCTTCGTGACGGCGGAGCAGTTCGACGCCTGGGTGCGCCCGGAGGAGATGGTGGGGCCGAAGGCGAAGTGATTACGGGTTGAGCAGCGTCATCGACCACGGCGCCGACGGCGTCGCGCGCGTGTACAGCTCGCGGTGGTGCAGGCGGCCCTCGACGGCCTTCCAGAACTCGGCCAGCACCGGCGCCACCCGGTAGCCGCCCCAGTGGGGCGGGCGCGGCACCGGCTTTCCGGCGTGTTGCTTCTCCAGCGCGGCGTAGCGTTGGAGAAGCTCCTCGCGCGCTTGCAGGGGCTGGCTCTGGTGCGACGCCCAGGCGCCCAGCTGCGAGATGCGCGGGCGGGTGGCGAAGTAGGCGTCCGCTTCCGCCGCGTCCACCTGCACCGCGCGCCCTTCGAAGCGCACCTGCACCTCGAGCGGCTGCCACCAGAAGAGCAGCGCCACTTCGGGACGCGCCGCGATCTCGCGGCCCTTCTTCGAAGTGTAGTTGGTATAAAAAACCAGGCCGTCCGCGTCGGCGCCCTTGAGCAGCACGATGCGCGCCGAGGGCCGCCCGTCCGCGCCCACCGTCGACAGGGTCATGCCGGTGGGCTCGGCGAGCCCCGGCGTCTTGCGCGCCTGCTCCAGCAACTCAGCGAACTTCGCCATCGGTTCCATAGGGCTCGCGAACCTAGCACGCCGGTGTTAGGAGAGGCCGGTGCAATCGCTGCTCGCCCGCCTCGAGCGCCGCTTCGGCCGCGCCGCGCCCCGGGGCATGATCCTCTGGGTCGTCGCGCTCTCGGGGGCGCTGCACCTGCTCGTCTTCGCCCGGCCCGACCTCGCGCAGTGGCTCTGGCTCTATCCCGACGCCGTCCTGCGCGGCGAAGCCTGGCGCGCCGTCACCTTCCTCTTCGCGCCGGTCGGCCCGGTCTCGATGAGCGGCCTCTTCTGGACCGCGCTCTATCTCTGGTTCCTCCACACCATGGGCACCTCGCTGGAGGCGCAGTGGGGCGCCTTCCGCTTCGACCTCTACTTCCTGCTCGGCGCCGCCGGCACGCTGGGGGCCGGCTTTCTCGTCGGGCCGGTGACCGGCCAGTGGGTCGCGACCGCACTGCTGCTCGCCTTCGCCGTCGAGTTCCCCGACTTCGAGGTGCTGATCATCGTCCTGCCGGTCAAGGTGAAGTGGCTGGGCCTGCTCAGCTTTGGGTTCATGGTGTGGCAGTTCATCGGCGGCGGACTGCAGACGCGCGCCGCCATCGCGGTGGCGCTGCTCGACTTCCTGCTCTTCTGCGGCGGCGATCTGCTGGCGCTGCTGCGGGGCGCCGCGCGGGTGCGGCCGGCGGTCCGGCGGCGAGACGCGGCGGCGGAAGGGTTTGCCCCCATGCCCCACCGCACCCGGGTCTGCGCCAGGTGCGGGCGCAGCGACCAGGACGACCGGTCGCTGGAGTTCCGCGTCTGCGACTGTGCGGAGAAGTGCCACGGCAAGCTCACCGAGTACTGCCTCGAGCACGCGCGCAACCACTGAAGGCGCGTGTCAGCCCAGCTCTCCGTGGACGTGCAGCACCACGCTGAGCGCGGCGAGGCCGGCGGTCTCGGTGCGCAGGACCAGGGGGCCGAGTCCGACCGCGATCATGCCGCCGGACTGCGCCCGCGCCCGCTCCTCCGCCGAGAAGCCGCCTTCGGGTCCGACGGCGATGAGCACCCGCCGGGCGCCCCGCGCCGCCGATCCCAGCCGCAGGGTCCGCTCCTCCGGATCGAGGAGGAGGCCGCGGCGGCCGGGCTCGTCGCGCAGGATCGCCAGCACGGCGTCCCAGCCCACCGGCTCGTCGATGCGCGGCAGGTCGGCGCGCCCGCACTGCCGCGCCGCCTCCTCGGCCACCTTGCGCCAGCGCGCCGCGCGAGCGCCGCCCCGCTCGGCATCGAGCCGCACCACCGCGCGCTCCGACGAGAGCGGCACGATGCGCGCCGCGCCCAGCTCGGTGGCTTTCTGGATGACGAATTCCATCTTCTCGCCCTTGGCGAGCGCCTGCACCAGCGTCACGTCCACGGCGCGCAGCGGGCCTTCGGGAAGCGGCTCCGCGAGGCGGAGCACGGCGGCGTCGAGCTCGGGCGCATCCTCCAGCCAGGCGCGGTAGCGCGCCCCCTTGCCGTCGAAGACCTCGAGCTCCTCGCCGGGCTTGAGCCGCAGCACGGTGCCGAGATGCCGCGCCTGCTCCGGAGTCAGCCGGATCCGGCTTGCGGCCTGCAGCTGCTCCGGCGGGACGAAGAGGCGGTGCATCTACCGCTCGAGCTCGACGCGAATCCAGCCCTGGCGCTCCTTGCGGCCCAGCGGGCGCAGGCCCAGCGCCACGTAGGCGCGCTCGGCCGCATCGCCCTGCGCCGCCAGCAGTCCCGAGAGCACCAGCCGCCCGCCGGGGAGGACCCGGGCCACGATCTGCGGGGCCAGCTCCTCCAGCGTGTTGAGCAGGATGTTGGCGATGACGATGCCGAACTGTCCGGGCACGTCCCGCGGCTCCGCCAGCAGCCACTCGATGCGACCCGCGGCGAGGCCGTTGAGCGCCGCGCCCTCCCGCGCGGCCTGCAGCGCCACCACGTCGTTCTCGGTGCCCACCACCCGGCCCGCGCCCAGCTTGACCGCGAGGAGAGCGATGACGCCGCTGCCGGTGCCGACGTCGAGGAGATCGGCGCCGGGGCGCAGCGCCAGCAGCTGGTCGCAGGCCTCGAGGCAGAGAGACGTCGTGGCGTGGCTGCCGGTCCCGAAGGCCATCCCCGGGTCGATGGTCACGCAGACGCCCCCGGGCGCCTTCTCCCACGGCGGAATGACCCACGACCGCGGGCCGACCTGCATCGCCTTGTGGTGCGCGCGCCAGGAGGTGCTCCAGTCCTGCGCGGCGATCTCGACCGGCGGCTCGGCCCCCAGGGTGTCCGCCGCCTCCGAGGCCAGGTCGTGCTGCTCGAAGTGCGCGATGGCCCGGCTGCGTCCCGGCGGCAGCTCGGGGGTGCCCGGCATCAGCAGCATGCCCGCTTCCTGCAGCTCGACGCCGAGCGCGCCCAGTTCGAAGAGTTCGGCGGCCAGGATCTCCAGCTCGTCGGGCGGGGCGGTCAGGACCAGCGCCCAGCTCAAGGCAGCAGCTCCTTCGGCACCGCGCCTTCCGGAGCCACCAGCGCGATCACCTCGCGCTGCGCCACCAGGATCCGCTGCGCGGCGGCCAGCACCTCCTGCGCCGTCACCGCGCCGATCTGCTCCGGGTAGCGCGACGAGGCGTCGGCCCCGAGCGCATAGCACTCGTCGAAGGCGTAGACCGCCGCCCGCGCCGAGTTGCGCTGCAGCGAGATGGCGTGGGTGCCGATCAGGTGCGTCCGGGCGCGGTCGAGCTCGGCGGCGGTGACGGGATCCTCGCGGACCCGCCGCAGCTCGGCGCGGATGCCGTCGAGCGCCTCCTGCGTCTTGGCCGGCCCGCAGCCGATGTAGACGGCGAAGTAGCCGGGGTCGACGCCCTCCATCGAGAAGCTGGTGACGCTGTAGGCGAGGCTCTTCTTGTCGCGCAGCTCGACGAAGAGCCGCCCGCCCTGGCCGGAGAGCACCGCCGAGAGGACCTCGAGAGGGAAGCGCTCCTTGTCGGCCAGCCGCACTCCCGGAAAGCCGAGCACGAGGTGCGCCTGCGCCTTGTCGAGCTTGCGGACCGCCACCCGCGGCGCCTCGATGGGATCTTCCTGCGGCGGGTTGGGCAGGGCCGGGCGCGCCTGCGCGGCGCGGCCGAGCTTCTCCTGCACCAGCGCGCGCACCTCGCCCGGATCGACGTCGCCCACCACCGCCAGGGTCACCGCCGCGGCGGGGAACTTCTGCGCCCGGTACTGCGCGAGCAGACCCGGCTCGAAGCGGGCCACGCTCGCCTCCGTGCCCAGCGTGTCGAGGCGGTAGGGATGCTTGCGGAAGATGGTCTCGGAGAAGAGCAGGAAGGCGACGCCGGCGGGGTTGTCCTCGCGGGAGCGCAGCTCGTCGATCTGCAGGGTCCGCTCGCGCTGGACCTCCTCGGCGTCGAAGGCGGGGTCGGTGATGGCATCGGCGAAGACGTCGAAGCCCTGCGCCAGGTGGCGCGAGAGGAACTCCGCCCGCAGCCCGAAGCTGTTGCGCCCGGCGTTGCCGCCGAGGGAGCCGCCCATCGACTCCATCTCGCGGACCAGCTGCTCCGGCCCGCGCGTCCGGGTGCCCTTGGAGACGAGCCGCGCCAGCAGCATGTTGATGCCCGCGTTCGAGGCATCCTCGGCGCGCAGGCCGCCGTGCCAGGCCGCGCGAAGCGCCACCAGCGGCACCGCCCGCTCCTCCTTGATGAGGAGCACGCCGCCGCCGGGAAGGTCCTCGCGCAGGAGCGCCCCGGTCTTGGGCCTGGAGAACTTCACCGGTGCGCGCTGCTCGGGCGCCGAGGTGCTGCGCGCCTGCCGCTTCGGCAAGGTCCGCGCCGCTTCGTCGAGGATCTCGCGCAGCGCCGCCTCGCTCACCTCGCCGGCTTCCGGAAGGAGCGCCGCCAGCACCGCCGCCTGGGGATCGATCCAGCGCTCCGCCGCCTCGCGGACCCGGGCCGGCGTCAGCTGCGCCACCTGTTCGAGGTAGCGCTGCTCGAACTCCACCCCGCCGGCGCTCGACTGGTAGAAGCCGATCTTGCGCGCCTGTCCCTGCACCGTCTCGCGCTGGTAGACGGCGTCGGACTCGAGCAGCCGGCAGGCGAGCGACAGCTCCTCGGCGCTGATCTCCTCGCTGCGCACCCGGTAGACTTGCTGCAGCGCCTCGCGCACCGCTTCGTAGACGGTGGCCGGCTGGAGCGTCAGCCCGACGATGGTGAGGCCGGGATCGACCGGCGTGTAGCAGCTGGCCTGCACCTCGGTGCAGAGCAGCCGGTCGCGCTTCATGGCCCGGTGCAGGCGCGAGGCCTCGCCGTGGCCGAGCACGATGGACAAGGCGTCGAGGGCGGCGACGTCGTCGTGCACCATGGGCGGCGAGGGCCAGGCGATGGAGAGATAGCCTTCCTTGAGGGGCTCGCGCTTCAGGCTCACCAGCGGCTGCTCGCGGCGCGGCTCCGGCGGCCGCGACGGGGCGGGCTGGAAGGGGCCCTCGGGAAAGACGAAGAGCTTCTCGGCGAGCCGCAGCGCCTCCTCGGCCGGGACGTCGCCGACCACCACCACCGTCGCGTTCTCCGGCTTGTACCAGCGCCGGTAGAACTTGAGGATGCCCTCGCGGGTGAAGCTGCGGACGCTCTCCTCGGAGCCGATGACCGGCTTGCCGTAGGGGTGCCGCGAGAAGCTCGAGGCGAAGAGCTCGCGCGAGAGCTTGCGGTGGGGCGAGTCCTGGCTGCGCTTGATCTCCTCGCAGACCACCTCGATCTCGCGCTTCAGCTCCTCCGGATCGAAGGCGGCGCTGGTGACGGCGTCGGCCAGCACGTCCATGCCCTCGGCGAAGAAGCGGCTGGCGAGGACCACGTGGTAGACGGTCTGGTCGAAGCTGGTCCAGGCGTTGATCTCGCCGCCGCTGGCCTCGATGCCGCGGGCCACCTCTCCGGGGCCGCGCCGGGCGGTCCCCTTGAAGAGCATGTGCTCGTGCAGGTGGGCGAGCCCGGCTTCGTCGGGCAGCTCGTCGGCGCTGCCGACCCGCACCCAGACCTGGATGGCGACCACCGGAGCTGCGTGGTTTTCTTCGACCAGCAGCGTCAGCCCGTTGGGCAGCTTGTGTCTCACGCAAGGAGCTTAACCGTTCTGACGGCGGGCGAAAGATGAATCGGGGCCATCTGTCCGCAGCAAGGCGGGTCGGCCGCGGTCAGGTCAGCTTGCGCTTCAGCCAGCCGAACAGGCCGCGCTTGTCCTCGTCCGGCTGGGTCCCGGGGTGCGCCGCTCCCAGCCTTCCGCGCACGGCCTCCGGCGTGTCCTGGGTGCTGAAGGTCGCCGTCACCGACCGCGCGGTGCCGCGCTCCTCCGCCGTCACGGTCAGGATCGATTCGGGGCTGATGGAGAAGATGACGTCGAAGACCACGTTGCCCCGCGCGCCCGGCGGGAGGTCGGCGACCAACAGGGTGCCCAGGTATTCGTTGTCCTGGGCCTTGTCGCTCTCGCCCTGGAAGACGGCGATCTCGAGCATCTTCTGCTGGTCCTCCGAGGTCCACACCGAGTGCGTCTTCTTGTGCGGCAGCGGCGTGTTGCGCTCGACGATCTTCTTGAACCGGCCCCCGGGGAGCCCGACGCCGATGCTCATCGGCAGCACGTCCATGAGGACGATGCCGCCGATCTCGCCGGTCTGGATGGAGTGGGCGAGCAGCGACGCGCCCAGCGCCACCGCCTCGTCGGGATGCACCGCCTTGGACGGCTCCTTGCCGAAGTATTCGCGGATCTTCTGCCGCACCAGCGGCGCGCGGCTCTGTCCGCCCACCAGCAGCACCTCGCCGATGTCGGCGGGCTTGAGGCCGCAGTTGGTGAGCACGTCGTCGCAGACGCGCAGGGTCCGCTGCACCAGCGCCTCGGTCAGCCGGTCCAGGTCGGCGCGGGTCACCGTCTCGTCGACGTCGTAGGCCTTGTCGCCGATCATGGCGACGAAGGGGACCTTGATCTGCGCGCTGAGCCGCTCGGAGAGCGCGATCTTGGCCCGCTCGGCGGCGTCGTTGATGCGCTGGTAGGCGACGCGGTCGCCGCTGAAGTCGACGCCGTGCTTCTGCTTGAAGCGGAGCAGCAGCTCGTTGACCAGCTCCTTGTCGAAGTCGACGCCGCCCAGGAAGGTATCGCCGCCGGTGGAGAGGACCTCGTAGACGTCGCCGTGCAGCTGCAGCACCGAGGTGTCGAACGTGCCGCCGCCCAGGTCGTAGACCATGATCCGCTCTTCGAGCTGCCGCCCGTGCGCGAAGGCGACCGCCGCCGCCGTCGGCTCGTTCAAGATGCGCTCGACCTCGAGCCCGGCCAGCGCCCCCGCGGCGCGCACCGCCTGCCGCTGGTTGTCGTTGTAGTAGGCGGGGACCGTGATCACGGCGCGGGTGACCGGCTCGCCCAGCCAGCGCTCGGCCAGCTCCTTCACCTCGCCCAGCACCATCGAGGAGATCTTCTGCAGCGAATAGATCTTGTCGGCCAGCTTCACCGACGCCTCTCCGCGCAGGCCTTCGGCGATCTCGTAGCTGAAGCGGCCCACCAGGTCGCTGACCACCGGCGAGCGGTACTGGCGCCCCACCAGCCGCTTGAAGCCGTAGACGGTGGTCTTCGGGTTGATGAGCAGCTGGCCCTTGGCCTGGTGGCCGACGATGATGTTGCCCTTGTCGTTGAGCGCCACCACCGAGGGGATGGTGTTGTAGCCCTCGCGCGAGGGGATGATGAAGGGCTTGCCCTCCTTCACCACCGCCGCGGCGGAGTTGGTGGTGCCGAGGTCGATGCCGATGATGCGGCCCTTCTTGCCGGAGGCGGAGACGGCGGCCGCGGGAAGCGTGTCCTCGACCAGGCTCGGCCCGGCGGCGGCGGGAGCGCCTTTCGCCAGCGTCGGGCGCGGCATCGGCGGCGGCGCGGGACGGCGGGAGGCGGGGGCCGCGGGTGGAACGGCGGGGATGGGGTGCTGCGGCGTGATGAGCGGCACGCCCGGCGGCCGCGGCGGCAGCTCTGCTTCCAGGGAGCGCAGGTCGGCGGCGCTGGCGACGACTTCGGGCTCGGGGACGGCGGCGCGGGGCGGTGCCGGCTCGGACCACGCCGCGGGAGGCGGTACCGGCTCGGGAGGCGGCGCCGGATCCGGCCACGCCGCCTCTGAAGACGGGGAGGTCGAGGCTTCCTGGGGCGCGGCGGCAGAGGGAAGATTCGACCAGGGGTCCTCGGGCGGTTCAGCCGCGGCCGTCGCTTCCGGGACCGCGGCTTCGGGGACCGCGACCTCGGGTGCCGCGACTTTTGGGGCCGAGACCTCGGGTGCCGCGACTTTGGGGGCCGCGACCACGGGGGCCGCGACTTTCGGGGCCGCGATTTTGGGGCTCGCAACCTCCGGAACGGCGAGGTTGGGGGCCGCGACTCGAGGGATCGATGCCTGGGGAACGGCAACTGCGGGGGCCGCCGGCTCGGAGAAGGAAGGCAGCGCCCCGAGGCTGGGCGGAGGCCCGAGCGCCGGCGCCTTGGGCGCTGCTGTCGCGGTCGCCGCTGGCGCAGTCGCGGCCGCCGGCAGCTTCGCCGCCTCGCCGGCGTCGCGCAGGGGCTTGGGAGGCTTTCCGCCCATCCACGCCACCAGCTCGCGGCCGGCGTCGTCCATGGCCACGATGCCGAGCATCAGCGTGGCCGGCTCCGCGCCGCCACCGGTGACCTTCTCGACGATGGCGACCGCCTGGAAGCAGGGGGCGCCCGTGCTCAGCCGCGCGTCCAGCCGCACCAGCGTGTCGATGGGCCAACTCTGCTTGGTGCGCAGCACGAACCGCCGATCGCGCAGCTCCGGGTAGCGCGCCTTGACCGCGTCCAGCGTCGCGCAAGCAAGCTTCAGCTGCAGCGTCAGCGCGCCCCGCTTCTTTCCACTGCCTGCGCCGCCTGGCGGCCGGTCCGAGGTTCCCCCGCTCATGGTCCCTATCGTGACTCAGATGCGCTGGAACACAAAAGAACGGTCGGCACTTTTTTTCTTCAGACCGGCTGCAGCAGGGCGCGGGCGAGGGCGCGCGGCGTCTCCAGATGCGGGAGATGTCCGGTGTCGGCGAGCAGCACCAGCTCGGCCCGCGGGAGGGCGCGGCGGAAGAAGGGGAGGGAGCCCGCGGGGAGCAGGCGGTCGCGGGCGCCCCAGATGAGGCGCAGCGGAATCTGGATTCCGGCCAGCTGCTCCTCGAGGAGGAAGTCGTCCTCGGCGATCCCGTCGAGGATGCCCTGGGCCGGCTCGGCCCACATGGCGCGGATCACCTCGCCGGGAAAGAGCCGCAGCGCGAGCGGGGCCCGGTGGAAGGCGTGGTCGAGATAGCGCGCGACGCCGCGCCGGTCGCGGGCGGAGACCAGCGCGCGAAACGGCTCCCATTCCTCGGCGGCGAGCAGGGCACCCGCCGGATTCACCAGCGTCACCGAGGCCGGCCGCAGCGCCCCGGAGACGGCGAGCCGCAGCGACAGCCAGCCGCCCAGCGAGTGGCCGACCAGCACCGGATCGCGCAGGTCGCGGGCGTAGTGCGCCACCGCGTCGGCGAGGGTGCGCAGCCGCCAGTCGGGCGGGCGGTGGGAGAGGCCGTGGCCGGGCAGGTCGAGGAGGTGGACCCGGTAGCGCTGCGAAAGCGGGCCGACCACCTGGGCCCAGCCCGCCAGCGAATCGCCCAGGCCGTGGAGCAGGAGGAGCGGCTGCGCACCTTCGGGACCGCGCACCGCGAAGCGCACGCCTCCCGCCGGCGTGCCGGCCCAGCCCACGCGCGCGCCGCGCTCGGCCAGCGCGCGCAGGGCCGCAATTCCGATCTCCTGGATCACTACAGGTCAGCGGGCCGCAAGGTGCTGCGGCCGTTCTCCTTGGCGCGGGCCACCGCCTTCTCGACCGCCGCCTTCACATGCTCGGACAGCGCGGTGATGAACTCGTCGGAGGTGCGCATCTCCTTCTCGCGGATCAGATCGCGCACCTTGCTCTGCACGATCAGGAGTCCGCCGGTTTCCTTCTTCGGCTCGATGTTCTCGCTCATCACGCCTCCAGGGTTGCGGCGGGACTTAACAGACCCGGCGGGGCCTTTCAACGGGATCGGCGCAGCCAGGTGCAGGCCTCCTCGAAATCCGCGGGCGACGGCGCCACGAGGTTGAGGCGCGCGCCGCCTGGGTGACGGAGTGCCAGGCCGAGCGCGTGCAAGAGCGGCCGGGCGCACTCGAGCCGCGAGCCGTCGTCGCGGGTGAGGAACGACGGGCCGCCGTAGCGCGCGTCGCCGAGCAGCGGGCAGCCGAGCGCGCCCAGGTGGACGCGGATCTGGTGGGTGCGGCCGGTCTCCGGGAAGACCGCGATCAAGGCGGCGCCCAGGTATCGCTCCAGCACCCGGTAGCGGGTCAGCGCCGCTTCTCCCTGCGGATCCGCGCGGCGCAGCCCCCGCTCGCCCGCGCCCAGCGCCAGCTCGACCACCCCCGCGTCCGCCGCCGGCGCGCCCGACACCAGCGCGCGGTACTCCTTCTGCACGCGGTGCGCGCGGAACTCTTCCAGGAGCGCAGCCTGCGCCCGCTTGGTGCGCGCCAGCACGGTGACGCCGGTGGTGCCGCGATCGAGCCGGTGCACGAGGAGCGCCTGGGTCTCGAGCTCGCCCAGCTCCTCGAGCAGCGCTTCGCAGAGCTGCGGCAAGGCCGGGCCGCCCGCGAGATCCTCCTGCGCGCTGACGCCCGCGGGCTTGTCCACCGCGAGGAGATCCGGGTCGAGGAGGAGCACCCGCTCGCGGGCGAGGCGCGGCTCTTCCCCGGGCGGACGCAGCGTCACCTCGACGCGGTCGCCTTTGCGCACTTCCGCCAGCGGCTCGCGCACGCGGCGACCGCGCAGGAAGGCTCCGCCGCGCTCGACGGCCGCCTGCGCCTCCGCCTCGGAGATGCCGCCCCGCCGCGCGATGAAGGGGACCAGCGTGTCCGGTGCACCCGCGATCAGCTTCAGCTTTGTCGGGGCGCGCACGGGTCGCTTCCTCGCGGTCGCGGCGCCTCAGCCCTTCTCGACCACCCGCACCGGAAACTTCGAGAGCGCCGAGCAGACCAGGCCCTGCGGCCCGGCGATGAGGTCGTAGAAGACGCCGCGGGGCGCCAGCGCGACGGCGCCGGGGCTGAGCGCGATGCGCAGCTCGTTGCCGGCCGAGACCGTCTCCAGCACCAGCTCGCCCGTGCCCTGCACGCAGACGTAGGCGCGGTCGGCGTCCGGGTGCTTGTGCCAGCCGGTCTTTTGCCCGGCCTTCAGGTACATCCCGTCGACCAGCAGCTGATCGGTCTTCACGGCGTGCAGCACGTTGGGCTTGTCGTCGGTGTAGCGGGCGTCGCTGAGGAGGTTCACGCTCTGCACTTCCGTCTCCTAGAACTGCGCGGGCGCGGGGCTCGCGGACTTGTTGTAGAGGAACTTGGTGATGCCCCAGCCGACTGCCACGAAGATGAGCGCGTAGACCCAGGCGAGGTCGCTGCCGTAGACGGTGGGGAAGTGGTTCGAGACCATGAAGAGCATGAGCGGCACGCTCATATAGGTGTTGTGCTTGCTGCGCAGGCCGGCGAGCGCCGGCACGGACGGGTCCGCCGCCGGCCCGGTGCCCTTGACGCCGGCGATGATCTTGCGCTGGCTCGGCCAGATCCGCATCCAGACGTTGGCGGCCATGATGGTGCCGAAGAGGCTGCCCGTATAGATGAAGAGCGCGCGCCCGCCGATGCCGAGGCCCTTGCTGAGGATGAGGATGAAGACGGCGACGAGGACGAAGGAGACCACCCCGCCCGCCATCTCGTTCTTCATGTTCTTCCAGAGCACGTCATAGAGGGCGAAGCCGTGCAGCACGATGACGAAGGCGATGCCGCCCGAAGCCTGGCTCGACAGCTTCTCCGAGCCCATGGCGTTGCCGGCCCAGTAGACGAGGTAGAGGAGGAGGAAGCCGGTGACCCAGGTGTAGGCGGCGCCCCAGCGGAACCAGTAGAGCGCGCGGGGCATGAGCTCGGGCAGCACCTGCTTCTTGCCCTCGGGCGTGTACGTCTTCGCCACCTGGGCGTTGACGAAGTTGAAGAACCAGAGGTGGCCGATCCACATCACGCCCGCCAGCACGTGGATCCAGCGGAAGATCAGGTTGAGCCATTCGGAAACGTTCGAGTCCATTCATCCTCCGGAGCGGTCTTGCGGGCGCACCTTAGCGGTCGCAGCCTCGCCCGTCGAGGGGAGAACTCGACTTCGCGGTGCACAGTGCACAACGTTTCGGCCTATGAAGCGATACGAGCCGAGGCAGTTTCCCCGCATGAAGGGGCTTTCGGGTATCTCCGACGCGCTCCTGCAGGACCACCTCAAGCTCTACGAGGGCTACGTCAAGAACACCAACGAGCTGACCGCGCAGCTCGAAGGGCTGGCGAAGGAAGGCAAGGCGAAGGCGACCAACCTGGCGTTCGCCGAGCTGACCCGCCGGCTGGGCTTCGAGTACAGCGGCATGATCTTGCACGAGCTCTATTTTTCCAACCTGGCGCCCGAGCCCGAGCCGCTCAACAAGACCGGCGCGATGGGGCTTCTGCTGGCGCAGAGCTTCGGCAGCGTCGAGGCGTGGCTCGAGGACTTCAAGGCCATCGCCGCCATGCGCGGGGTGGGCTGGGCGGTCGCCTACCAGAACCCGGAGAACAAGCTCATCTCCAACCACTGGATCGAGCTGCACGACAAGGGTCATCCGCCGGGCTTCAGGCCGCTGGTGGTGATGGACTGCTGGGAGCACGCCTTCATCCCCGACTACCACGCCACCGAGCGGGCGAAGTACGTGGACGCGTACTTCCGCAATCTCGACTACCGGGCTTGCGAGGCGCGCCTGATCAAGTAGTACAGGCGGGTGCTGCGCGAGCTGGAGGAGCTCAGGGAAGAGGCGCGGGCGCTGGCGACGGCGCTCGCGCTGCTTCGTTCGCGGCGCGCGGCGGGGCTTCCCGCGCAGGCGACCTTCCGCGAGCTGCTCAAGGCGCATCCCCGCTGCACCAGCGCCGACGGCCTGGCCCAGGCGCGCGAGGAGCTGGGGAATGCCCTGGGCGACGAGCCGCGGCGCGGCGGCAGGGTGGCGCGGCTCACCTCGCTGCGCGACTTCCTCGTGCGGGCGCGGGCGCTGGCGCTGGAGCCGGGCGCGGCCCAGGAGCTGTTCGACTTGCCGCAGCGTCCGCTGGTGCGGCCGCCCGGAGATGCGGGGCTGCACGGCGCGCTGCCGGCCGTCGCGGTCGAGCGCGATCTGCCGCTGGTGCGGGCGCGGGACAAGCGGGCGGAGCTGGAGGCCGCCCTCGCCGAGGCGCTGGGCTCCGCCGACGGAGCCCGCAGCGCCGCCTGGGAAGCCGCGCAGGCGGCGCTCTCGGAAGCAGGCGTCGTGACCTCGGCCCCGGAGGAAGGCGCGCTGGCCGGACAGCTGCTCGATCGCACCGATGCGCTGGCCCGCGATCTGGGCGGCTGGCTGCTCGAGCGCCACACCGGCGCGGAGCCGTTTCCCGGCGGCGCCGAGCGGCACGATCTGTTGCACCTGCTCTGGGCGCCCCGCTGCGCGAGCGCCTTCCCCCGCGGCGAGATCCTGCGCACCTTGCGCCGCTGGGCGGAGATGCTGCGCCTCGACCTGGGCGCCGGAAAGGCGATCACCCTCGACGACGACGACCGTCCGCTCAAGTGGCCCGGCGCCCATGCGGAGCCCATCGACCCGCCCTGGGAAGTGCGCATCTCGCTCTTGCCCGGGGAGGGGCCGCGCGCCCTGGGGATGCTGCTCGGGGCCGTCGGCGTCGCCCAGCTGCGGGCGGGGCCGCCGTCGGACGCGCCGCCCGAGGATCTCTGGTTCGGCGATCCGGCGCTGCCCTACGCCTGCGCCGCGCTCCTCGAAGGCCTCCTGCGCGAGCCCCAGTTCCTGCGCCGCTGCGCCAAGGTGGACCTGCCTCCTGACGACGCGCGGGCCATCTCCATCGCCGGCGTCTTCGACGCGCGCCTCGCCGCCGCCCGCTGCCTCGCCGCCGCGCAGGCACACGCGCACGGCCTCGGTGGACAGGCGGCCTCGGCACACCGCGACCTCTTCGCGCGGGCGGCGCTCTGCGATCTGCCCAAGGGGCTGGCGCTCTGCGACCTGGATCCCTTCGCGCCTGCCGCCGAGCTGCGGGGCCGCGCCCTCGCCGGACGGCTGCGCGCCGCGCTGCGGGAGACCTTCGACGAAGACTGGTGGCGCAATCCGCGCGCGCTGCCCAAGCTGCAGGCGCTCTGGGGCCGGGGCGGCCGCCCGACGGTGGACGAGCTGTGGAGCGAACTGGGAGCGACGCCCGCGATCGGGCCGCTCGCCGACGGGCTCGCCGAGGCCTGCCGCTAGAAGTGAACGCCGTTCACCTGCGGCCAGCGCCAGCCCCACAGGCGGCTGTAGTGCCACCACTCCTTCGGGTTGACGCGAAAGCCGGCGGCGGTCATCGCCGACTGGAGCGCGTCGCGGTTCGCCTTCGCCGCTCCCTCGGGCAGCGGCGCGTCGGCGGCGGCCAGGGGGCCGAAGGCGTCGAAGGGCGTCGGCAGCGGAACGGCAGCGCCGGCCGGATCGGCCAGCTCCAGATCGATGGCGACGCCGCGCTCGTGCAGGCTCCCTCGCGCGGGATCAGCGACCGCGCCTGCGTGCGGATGCGCTTTCCAGAGCGCCGCCTGCGCTTCGGGGGAGCGCGTGCAGTCGCGGGCGACGAGGCGCAGCTGGCGGCGCTGCAGGGCCTTCGCCGCCAGCGCGAGCCGCTCCGCCACGCTGCGGCGCAGGAGGCACCTGGCGCCGGCGGGGTAGAGCGCGCGCCCGGTCAGGTTTTCGGGGGTGGCGTAGGCGAGCCGGACGATGAGCCCCGGCACCAGCGCGGCGGCGTCCACCAGCGGATCGTCCGCGTCGGCGACGGGCGGCAGGTGCTGCGGTCCGTACGTCGGCGCCGCGAGCAGCAGCAGCGCCAGGAGCACTTACTTGAGCCGGCGCAGCGCCCGGATGATCTTGTCCTTCTCCTTGCTGCGCACCGGCGCCGCGGCCGCGGTGGTCTTCTTCCCGGCTGCGCGGGCGGCGAGCTTCTGCTTCAGCTCGATCTCCAGCGCCATCAGCTCCGCCTGCGCCTCGGGATTCTCCTGACCGCGCCTCGGCAGCGGCTGGTTGCGGCCGAGCCCTTCGCCCGACCGCATCCGCAACGCCTTCTCCTCCCGCGCGCTCAAGGTCTTGGCGGCGGTGCGAAGGAGCTCGCGCACCTCGGTGCTGGTCATCGTGCTCGAAGAGGACTTGTTACTCATGTCAGGGCCACCTCTCCCGGGTCGTCGCAGTCTCGGCATGTGCAGCCTACGCTCCGTTCGGAGGAGATCAATTTTTCCATCGCAAATAGATCATCTTACGGAGATCCAGGGACACCCTACGCAATCCATGCCAGCGCGGTGGTTTTGGCACGAGTTGCGTATGGTGTCCCCGGATCCGGCTGAAATCAACCTTTCGGTGCCCACCGTGCGACGTATCCGTCGAGGTCGTGCTTCTTGGGCGCGGCGGTGAGGCTCATCGAGCGGACCACGCCGAAGACCGGCCGCTCGGGGAAGGGGCGGTCGTGCAGGCCGAGGCACCAGAGGAAGCTGGTGGCCGAGACGGCGTCGCGCCCGTCCAGCGCGTACTTGTCGTTGAGGAAGGACATCCGCCGCAGGGCCTCGGCGGCGTCTTTGCTCCAAAGGATGAGCGTCTTGCCCCACAGCATCCGCAGCCAGCCGTGGATGCGGCCTTCGCTGCGCAGCTGGTTCTGCATCGCGTTCCAGAGCGGGTCGGGGGAGCGCGCCGACTCCAGCTCCGCGTCGGTGGGTAGCGCCGGGCGCGGGTCGCCCGCGTGGCGCTTGAGGGTCAGCTGCGCCCAGGGCGGCAGCGCTTCGAGAGTGTCGTGCGGCCGCACCCGCGTGCAGAAGTTCAGGGCCAGCTCGCGCCGGACCACCAGCTGCTCGATGAAGGCGGCCCGGTCGGCCTCGGTCGCGTCCTTCTCCTGTGCCGCGAGCGCGATCTCCGCCGCGCCCAGGTGGCCGAAGTGCAGGTAGGGCGAGAGCCCACTCTGCGCCTCGAGCCCGGGCTCGTTGCGGGCCTCATCGTAGCCGCGCAGTTCGAAGGAGGCGAGCCTGAGCAGCCCCGCGGCCCGCCCGCCGCCCGGCAGCGCCTTCACTTCGCGCGAGACCCCGGCCGCCGCCACGCCCTCTTCCGGAGAGCCGCGAAAGGGATCGAAGCCCCAGTCGAGCTTCCGGGGCGCCCGCACCGTGGCCGGCACCTCCGGGATGGCCTGCAGCAGCTCCGAGAGCCGCCGCATCACCTTGGGCCGCAGCGTCCGCGCGCCGATCTCCGCCTTGGTCGAGATCGAGAGCGGCGCCACCCCGGCGGCGTCGACCACCTCCACCCTGCACGGCGCCCGCCGGGCGAGCGCCCGCGTCTGCGCCGGATGGATGAAGGTCGGCAGGTAGTCCGTGACCACCACCGCCGCCCGCGCCGCCAGCCGGTGCAGGACGCCGCGCGGCGACGACGGCGTCTCGAGAAAGAAGCCGTAGGCCACTCCCTGCGAAGCGCAGTCGCGGGCGTTGTCCGCGGCGCCGCCCAGCACGAAGTGGTGCAGGCGCTCGCTCGCATGGAGGTAGTCGCGCCGCAAGCCCTCGTAGACCACCAGCGGGCGCGAGAGCTCGTTGGCGCGCCGCTGGGCGTGGGCGAAGGCGAGGTTGTGCCGGATGCGCCGCTGGCCCTGCAGCCAGAGGAGCACGAACTCGCCCGCCTCCCGCGCCGGCGCGTCGTTCAGCGCCGAGACGCGCTCCTGCAAGAGGAAGGAGAGCAGTGCATCCATGCCCCCGGAATGCGCGGTGAGCGGCGCCTTTGCTACTTCTTCTTCGGCAAAGGGGTCGGCGCGGGAGCCGGCGTCGCGCCGGGCGCCTCCTCCTCGTCGCCCTGATCCGTGGTCTCCTCCGGCTCCTCGGTGCTGGCCGCTCCAGGGAGGGCGCCGGGCTCCTTGCCGAGGAAGCGCAGCGGATCCTTCACCGCGTGGGGTACGCTGGGCTCCGGCTCCGCGGGCGGCGCCTTGATCGACTGCTGCTTGCCCACCGCGGAGGTCACCAGCACCGAGTGCAGATCCAGCTCTGCCGCCGGCCCGGACTTGGCTGCACCGGGCACCTTGAAGTGACCTTGCAGATCGCAGCCCAGCGGCGCGCCGGTCTCCGCGTCGACCAGCACCGTGCCCGACACCTCGGTGGGCTCCTCTTTCTCCCACAGCTCGAGCCGCCGCGCCGTGTCCGGATCCGGCCCCTTGCCCTCGGGATACTCGACCCGCGGCAGCTCGGCCGTTTGCTGACGGGCGGTCCGCGCGCCGAAGCCCGTCACGCTGTACCGGATGGCGCGGCGCCCTTCCGCCGTGGTCTCGCCCGACGGCTTCAGCTTGAGGCCGCGGGAGAGCCGGTCGAAGGTCGAAAGCCCCGAGAGCGCCTGCTCGCGGATGCGCTCCACGTCGGTCCGGTCGGTGCGGCGCTTGTGGAAGGGGCCGTAGAGGCTCTTGACGAAGACCTCGCCCGCCGCCCAGACCAGCTCGAGGCCCTGGTTGTGGTCGTTGACCAGCCGCACCGAGAAGTCGCCGCCGGGCGCCTGCTGGAGCGTGGTCTCCTCGGAGAGCGAGACTTCCGAGCCGCCGTCGGGGAGCCCCGGCCCGCGGAACCAGGCGAACTGCACCCGCTGCTGCGCCTTGTGCGGGCCCAGCCGCGCCTCGATCTCCGACTGCGGCATGTGCAGCACGCGCTCGGCGAGGGCCGCGTCGTCCGCCAGCCGTCGCGCGTCGAGAGGCTCCTTGGCCTCGGCCGCCGCGCCCACCGGCTGCTCGGGAGAGAAGATGCGCGCCCGCGCCGCTTCGTCCTCGCTGCGCTTGCAGCAGATCACGGCGCAGATGGCCAACACGGGAGCAACTCGACGCATGGACGCCTCTTACTACAAAAAAGCAAAAGCACACCGCGGAGTCGCTGAGGGCGCTGAGGGTTCGCGGAGAATGCGATGGTTGGGTCCGAGGCGAGCGCCCGCCCGGCGCAGAGGCGGTACCAAAAAAACTCTGCCTCCTCCGCGCCTCCGCGGTGTGCCTTTGCTTTTCTAGTGCCCCCAGAGGGCGCGGGCGATGACGATGGAGGCGGTGAGGCCGGTGAAGTCGGCGAGGAGCCCGGCGGCGAGGGCGTGGCGGTAGCGGACGATGCCCACCGAGCCGCAGTAGACGGAGAGCACGTAGAAGGTCGTCTCGGTCGAGCCCTGCAGGATGGAGCCGAGCTTGCCCGCATAGGAGTCCGGACCGAGCCCCGGCGTGGAAAAGATATTACCTAGCAATCCGAGCGAGCCGGAGCCGGAGAGCGGGCGGACCACCGCCATCGGCAGGACCTCGGCGGGCAGGCCGAGCGGCCCGGTGACGGGCGCGAGGACCTTGGCCAGCGTGTCCATGGCCCCGGCGCCGCGGAAGGCGCCCACCGCCGCCAGGATGGCGACGAGGAAGGGGATGATGCGGATGGCGACGTTGAAGCCCTCCTTGGCCCCCTCGACGAAGACCTCGTAGACCTTGACGCCGCGGACCCAGCCGTAGAGGGGGATGCCGACCAGCAGCAAGAGGAGGAGCCAGCCCGAGGCCATCTCCAGCGCGGCCCTCATCGCCAGAACCTCTCCAGCACCTTGGTCGAGACGACGGCGACGGTGAGCGCGCAGAAGCTCGCGGCCAGGCAGGGCAGGATGATGCCCGCCGGGTCGGTCGAGTGGGCGGAGACGCGCAGCGCGATCACCGTGGTCGGCACCAGCTGCAGCGAGGCGGTGTTGATGGCGAGGAAGAGCACCTGCGCGTTGGTGGCGGTGCCGGGCGTCGGGTTGAGTTTCTCCAACTCTTCCATCGCCTTGATGCCGAAGGGCGTGGCCGCGTTGCCCAGGCCGAGCATGTTGGCGGCGATGTTGAGGAGCATGGCCGAGATGGCCGGATGCCCGTCGGGCACGCCGGGAAAGAGCGGGCGGAAGACGGGCCGGACCGCGCGCGCCAGCTTGTCGACCAGGCCCGCCTTCTCGGCGATCTTGAGCAGCCCGAGCCAGAGCGCCATCACCCCGACCAGGCCGATGGCCAGCGTCACGCCCTGCGCCGCGCCGTCGAAGGCACCCTGGCCGACGGCCCTCACGTCGCCCTTGACGGCGCCCGCGATCGCCGCCGCGACGAAGAGCAGCACGAAGACGAAGTTCATGCCGCCATTGAAGTGGAGCGGGGGCCGAATGCAAGTTTCGACTGTCCCGAAGCCTTGACCCGCCTCGGGGCGCGTGCTACTCGCGCCGCCTCTGTTCGAGAGGATTTTCGTCTCTCTTCCCAAGGATGTGCCGGCTATGCTGCGCTCGCTTCTCCTCACGCTCGCCATCTGCCTCGCCACCGGGACCGCGCTTGCCCAGGCCGTTCCTGCCCCGAGGTCGTTCGGCAAGGCGAAGCCGAAGCGAACGGCTCCGCCCGCGCCTGCCGCCGCCGCCGCCGCGCCCGCTGCCGACGCAGGCACCACTCCTGCGACCCCGCCCGCCGCCGCCGCGCCCGCTCCCGCGCCGGTGGTCAATCCCGCCGAGGCGCCGAAGGCAGGCGCCAACTTCGATTCGGAAGAGTTCCGCCGGCAGGTGATGGACGAGGTCCGCAAGGAGCTGCAGAAGGCCAAGGACGAGGTCAAGCAGGAGACCGCCTGGGTCGAGCAGGACAGCCAGGCGCGGGTGCAGGACAGCGAGGCGGTCGAGTCGCTCAAGCAGCGCGTCAACCTCTTCCAGCCGCACGGCTACCTGCGCCTGCGCAGCGAGTTCTTCAACAACCTGCGCCTCGGCCGCGGCGCCGATCCGTCGGGCTACCAGCTCTTCCCCGGGCCCTTCATCGGCACCGGCGGCAACAACAGCCAGTCGGACGCCAACTTCCGCTTCCGCTTCGAGCCGACGCTCGAAGTGAGCGAGGACCTGTCGATCCACCTGCAGGCCGACATCCTCGACAACATCCTGCTCGGCTCGGATCCGGTCTCCGATCACTACCTCGATCCCTTCACGCCCCTCTCGGTGCTGGCGGCGCGCCGTGGGTCCGGCGTGGTCAACGTCAAGCGCGTCTGGGGCCGGGTCAACACCCAGCTGGGAGAGCTGGTCTTCGGCCGCATGGGCTACCACTGGGGCCTCGGCATCCTCCACAACGACGGCAACTGCCTCGACTGCGACTACGGCGACACCTACGACCGCATCGCCTTCGCGCCGCGCGAGTTCAAGGGCCACCACTTCACGGTGATGATGGACCTGATCGACAAGGGCCAGGCCACCACCGGCGACCACGGCGAACTGGGCCGCAGCGTCGATCTCGACACCCTCGACGACGGCTACCGGCTGGCGGTGGAAGCCACCCACGTCGACACGCCGGAAGAGGTGAAGCGCAAGCTCGACGCCAACCGCTGGGTCATCAACTACGGCCTGGTCGCCGACTACCGGACCCAGGCGTGGGACACGCCGGTGCTGGCCCGTCAGGGGGCGAGCACGCTGCTCGGCCAGCCGCTCGACAACCCGCGCTTCAACGTGGTGCAGCGCAAGGCCAAGTTCTACCAGCCCGACGCCTTCCTCTCGCTCAAGCGGAAGAAGTGGCGGTTCGATGCCGAGTTCGCCATGACCATCGGCAGGGTGGAGACCCACCAGAGCGTCGACTTCGATCCGGCCTCGCTCGATCCCATCATCGCGCAGTCGCTGCAGTCGCCGGTGACCTTCCTGCAGTTCGGCGGCGCCTTCCAGACGGACGTCGCGGCCGGGCCGGCCGACGCGCTGCTCTTCGGCTTCGAGGGCGGCGGGGGCTCGGGCGACAAGGGCGCCTACGGATTCGGGGCGCGGCAGTGGCGCCCGGGACACGGCAACGCGCAGCCCGCCGCTCCGGGCCAGCCGGCCTTCAACGCCGCCGGGCCGGGCGACATCGACGGCAGCCACCTCGACTTCTCGAACCAGTACAACACCCACACGCGCGTCAACAACTTCGCCTTCAACCGCGCCTTCAACGTGGACATGATCCTCTTCCGCAACCTGATCACCACCGTCAGCTCGTCGTGGTACCTGAAGCCGTCCCTGCGCTACCGGCCGACCGGCCGCAAGAGCGGCGGCGGCGACGACACCGGCTTCGAGCTCCTCGTCTCGGCGATGTACGCGCAGGCCTGGTACGCCACCAACACGCCCTCGGGCCTGCACACGCCGCTCGGCCTCGAGTTCAACGCCGGCATCACCTACGACACCTCGGACAAGTTCCACGCCGGCGTCGCCTACGGACTGCTCATCCCCTTCAGCGGGTTCCGCAACGAGGCCACCGGCGCGGCGCCGGGCATCGCCCACGCCGCCCGCCTCATCCTCGCGATCCCCTTCTGATGGCCGGCCGGTCGCGGCCTCTGCGGCGGCTGGGGCGGGCGCTGCTGGTGCTCGCCACTTCGACGCTGGTGGTCTGCGGCGTGAAGGGTCCGCCGCGTCCGCCGGCGCCGGCGGAAGAGGGGCCGCTCCTGGACGCAGGGCAGGCGGACGCAGGGCAGGCCGCGGCTGCGGGGCCTTTGCCGGTGCCCGCCCGATGAACCACTTCCAGCGCAAGCGCGGCGAGCTGTGCTGCGAGGACGTCCCGCTCGCGGAGCTGGCGGAAGAAGTGGGGACGCCCGCCTACGTCTACTCGGAGGCGACGCTGCTCCGGCACGCCCGCGTCTTCCGCTCGGCGCTGCGGGGTCTCGACGCGCTCTCCTGCTTCGCCGTCAAGTCCGCGCCCAACCTGGCGCTGCTCGCGCTCTTCGCCAAGGAAGGATTCGGCTTCGACATCGTCTCGGGCGGCGAGCTGTTCCGCGCCCTCGAGGCGGGCGGGGAGGCGGGGAAGATCGTCTTCTCCGGCGTCGGCAAGCGCGAGGACGAGCTGCAGGCGGCGCTGCAGGCGGGCATCCTCCAGTTCAACTGCGAGAGCGAGGAGGAGCTGCAGCAGCTCTCCCGCGTCGCGGTCCGGCGGCGCGCGGTCGCCGAAGTCGCGCTGCGGGTGAACCCCGACGTCGACGCCAGGACGCACCCCTACATCGCGACCGCGCTCTCCTCCTCGAAGTTCGGCGTGCCGGCCGCGCGGGCGCGCCAGGTGTACCGGCTGGCGGCCTCGCTGCCGGGGCTGAAGATCACCGGCATCGCCTGCCACATCGGGTCGCAGATCCGCGAGGTGAAGCCGTTCATCGAGGCGGCCAAGAAGATGCGCGAGCTGGTCCTCACCCTGCGCGCCGACGGTCACGACCTGCAGCGGCTCGACATGGGCGGCGGCCTCGGCGTGCCCTACGGAGACGCCGACGCGCCCGCCTCGCCGCAAGAGTATGGCGAGGCGCTGGTGCGGGCGCTGGCCGGGCTCGACGTCAAGGTCCTGGTCGAGCCGGGGCGCCTGCTGGTGG
>JAYWAJ010000473.1:0-8831 GCA_043782525.1 Deltaproteobacteria bacterium
ACGGTGACTTTCGCGCATCCAAGCGCGAGCACCTATACGAGCTGTGCGCAGTGCCACACTGGCCCCCCGTATTCGACGATCATCGATTACAACCATGACGGGCTGACGCGAAACGTGATCATCAACGGCGTTGCCGCGACCCCCAACCTGGGGACCAGCCAGTACAACATCTCGACCAACCCCACGTTCTGCGTGGCCTGCCACAGCTCGAACAGCCCCTGGGTCAGTCGCGGAACATCCTCGACGATCACCGCCAATACGACCAGCGGCAGCACGACCGTGACCACCCCCTCCACCGCCGCTTTGACCTTGGGGATGACCATCACCGGTACCGGGATTACGGGCACGGTCACTCTCACGGCGATCTCCAGCGTCACATCCTTTACGATTTCGACCGCGGCCAATGCGACGACCACCGGAACCACTTTGACCGTCACCCATATGAGCATCCGTCAGGCGACGATCGGAAACCACAATGGCTCGACGAACGGTCAGGAGTGCACCTCATGCCACTACGTAGGCGGGCCGGATCGTCTGACCCCGCCGACTCCCGGGGTTTTCGGGACCGGAACGATTAGTGGTAATTGACCCGCGGCCTGCCTCGCGCCAGCATGCGCCTATGATCGCCGTTGCTGCAGCCGGGATCTGCCGGCGCTACGGGCGCCGCTGGGCCCTGCTGGACGTGAGCTTCGACATTCCCCAGGGATCGCTGGTGATGGTCACCGGCCGCAACGGCTCGGGGAAATCCACCCTGCTGCGGGTGCTCGCCACCGCCATCCGCGCGGACCGGGGGACCGTCCGCATCCTCGGCCTCGATGCGCGCAGCGATCGGGAAGGCGTGAGGCGGAAGGTCGCGCTTCTCGGCCACCGGACCCATCTGTACGAACCGTTGACCGCCCTCGAGAACCTGGCGGTGGCCGCGCGCTTCCTCGGCGCCGATGGAGGACGCAGGGCGCTCCTGGCACGCCTCGAGGAAGTCGGGCTCGCCGATCGCGCCGACGACCCGGTGCAGACGTTCTCCGCCGGAATGCGCCAGCGCCTCGCCCTCGCCCGCGTCCTGCAACAGCAGGCGCAGGTCGTGCTGCTCGACGAGCCGTATGGGCACCTCGACCCGCCGGGCTTCCTGCTGGTGGACGGTCTATTGCAGGGGCTGCGGCGGCAAGGGGCGTCGGTGCTGATGGCCACGCATCTGGTGCTCCGCGGCCGGAAGCTCTGCGACCTCGGCCTGGTTCTGGAGGCCGGCCGCCTCGTCTTCGCGGGTGCGGCCGCGAACCTTCCCGAGCCCGCAGGAGCGGATGCAGCGGGCTTTGCGGAAGGCGCGTGAAGGATCTTTTGGCCGCCCTTCGCAAGGACCTTCTCCTCCAGTGGCGGGGACGAGCCCAGCTGGTGGCCATCTTCGCCTTCGGGGCCGCGACCCTGCTGCTCTTCAGCTTCGCGATCGGACCTGATTCTGCGGCGCTGCGCCAGCACGCGGCGGGCTTTCTCTGGCTGGGGCTGCTCCTCGCGTCCACGCTGTCCCTGGCCGAAAGCTTCGAGCGGGAGATGGAGGAGCAAGCGCTCGAGGGCCTGCTCCTGCTCCCGGCCAGCGAGCGAGGCCTCTACTACGGAAAGGCCCTCGCCAACTGGTTTCACCTCACCTTGCTCGGTATTGCCCTGGTCCCGATCATGGTCGTGCTCTACGACGCGGGCACCCTTCGTCTGCTCTCCCTCCTCGGCGTGATTGCGCTCGGCACGGCCGGTCTCTCCGCGCCCGGGACGCTTTACGCCGCCATGACCTCCCAGACCCGCGGTCGCCAGACGCTCCTGCCGCTCTTGCTTTTTCCACTGGTGGTACCGGTGCTCCTCGCGGCCGTGCGGGCTACCTCCCTACTGATCCTCGGCGATCCAATGGCGCAATTCCGACCGTGGATTGCGCTGCTCGCCGCGTTCGCCGTGGTACATTGGTCAATCGGGGGCCTGCTCTTCGGGCGCGTGGTGGAGGACTGATGCAGCGATCGCCTGCAAGGCCCTTGTTGCTGGTAGCGCTTGGCGTGGTGCTGCTCCTCGCCGGGTCCTGGTGGGGCCTGGCGAAGGCTCCCGCTGAAATCTTCATGGGCGACGTGCAGCGGATCATGTACGTCCACGTGCCGACCGCCTGGAACGCGATGCTGGCCCTGACCTTCTCGTTCGTCTGCGCGGTCTGCTTTCTTCTCACCAACTCCTGGAAATGGGACAGCCGGCTGGAAGCGTCGATGGAGATGGGGGTCGTGCTCTCCCTCCTCCTCTGCGTGCAGGGGTCCATCTGGGCCAAGCCCACCTGGGGCGTCTGGTGGGACTGGGATCCGCGGCTCACCACCACGGCGGTGCTGGTGTTCGCCTTCGGAGGCATCCTCGCGTTGCGTGCATTCGTGGACGATCCCTCGAGACGCGCAGTCTGGTCTGCGGTCGCCTGCATCGTCGCTTTCGTCGACGTTCCCATCGTCTACTACTCGGTGAAGTGGTGGAACTCATTGCACCAGGCGCAGTCCACGCCGCAGACCGTCTCCAGCGCCTTCCACTTGCCTCTGCGTGTCAACGCCTTCGGCATCCTCTTCCTCTGGACCGGCCTGGTCTGGCTGCGCACGCGGGTGGCGGCGCTGCGTCTGCGCAGCGAGCTGGGACCTCCTCTCGAAGATGCCACGCAAACCACCGGCGGTCCGACGGTACCCGGAGGTGTCTGGTGAGCGGGGTCGTCCAGGGCGGGTGGGAATTCGTGACCGCCGCATATCTGACGACGGCCGTCGCGTTCGCGGCCTACGCGACGTCGGTGTTCCTGCGCTACCGGGTGGAGCAGCGCCGCGCAGTCAACGAGGCGAAGCAGGAGGCGCGCAGATGAGCACCGGCGGAACGACTCCATTGCCAGACCCGCGGTTGAGCCCGTCGAGGACCAAATGGTTTGCGTTCGGCGCGCTCGCGGTCGCGGCAGGCGCATTCCTGTTCATCGCCGTCGGCGGGATCGGCGACAACCTCGTCTACTACTGGGGGCCGAAGGAGCTGCGCGGGGCCGGGAGCAAGGCGATCGGGGCCACCGTCCGGCTCGGCGGGCAAGTGGCGGTCGGTTCCGTGAAGCGCGGAGACGGCGTCTCGGATCTCGAATTCGACGTCACCGACGGCGCCGCGACCGTTCACGTTGTTTCCCGCGGCGTACCTCCCCAGCTGTTCCGCGATCGAATCGGCGTGGTCGTCGAGGGCACGATGACGAAGGACGGAACCTTCGAAAGCCATCGACTGATGGTGTCGCACGACAACAAGTACCGCGCGCCGGGCGACAGGAACGTCGACATCAAGGAACTGATGCGATCGACGGTGGGACTCGACGAGCCGCCGCCGCGCACGGCGATCGCAGTGACCCCACCGTAAGACCGGAGCCACCCACCCATGATCCCTCTCCTCGGCCGCATCCTCATCCTGCTGGCGCTCCTGGCCGCGAGCGCCGGCGCCCTGGTCGGCTTCGCGACCGGCGCGAGGCCGAGCGCGGTCGGCTGGAAGTGGGCCCGCCGCCTCGCCTACGCGTTCGCCGCGTTCATGGTGCTCGCGAACATCGTGATGGAGTACGCCCTGCTCACCCACGACTTCAGCGTGAGCTACGTGGCGCACGTGGGATCGCGATCGGTGCCGACCTGGGTATCGATCGTCAGCCTCTGGTCGTCGCTCGAAGGGTCGATCCTGTTCTGGGGCCTGGTGATGGGTGTCTACGTCGCGGTCGCCACCTGGTGGAACGCGGACCGGCACCCGGAGTACATGCCCTACGCGATCGGCGTCTGGCTTCTTTGCGCCGCCTTCTTCAGCTTCCTGCTCGCCGGACCGGCGCAGCCGTTCGCGACGGTGCCCAATCCCGCCCTGGATGGGCCGGGGCCGAATCCGCTGCTGCAGAACCATTATCTCATGGTCATCCACCCCCCGTTCCTCTACTCGGGCTACGTGGGGATGACGATTCCGTTCGGCCTCGCCTGCGCTGCGCTGCTCGTCGGCCGCCTGGGCAACGACTTCATCCGGCCGCTCCGCAACTTCCTCCTCCTCTCCTGGATCTTCCTCACCTGCGCAATCGTGCTGGGCGGCTGGTGGGCCTACGAGGTGCTCGGCTGGGGAGGGTACTGGGCCTGGGACCCGGTCGAGAACGCATCGTTCCTGCCCTGGCTCGTGGCGACTGCGGCCCTTCACTCCGCGCTGCTCGTCGAGCGGAAGGGCGTCCTCAAGGGCTGGACCGTCATCCTCGTGCTCGCCACGTACCTGCTCACCATCCTCGGCACCTTCATGACGCGATCGGGGGTCTTCAACTCCGTGCACTCGTTCACCCAGAGCGCGATCGGTCCGACGATCCTCGTGTTCCTCGCCGCCGCGCTGCTCCTTTCGGTCACTCTCCTGGCGCTCCGCGTGGATGGCCTGGGCGCGGACGGCCGCCTCGAGACGGGTCCGTCGCGGGACGTCATGTTCCTCGTGCAGAACCTGCTCTTCGTGCTCTTTACCTTCACGGTGCTGCTGGGGACGGTCTTCCCGCTGGTGGTGGAAGCCGCGCGCGGAGTGCAGATGAGCGTGGGCCGGCCGTACTTCGACAGGATGTCGGTGCCGATCGGCGTGGCCCTGCTCTTCGTGATGGGGGTCGGCCCCGCACTACCCTGGGGACGCGCCACGCCACAGCAGGTTCGCAGCGCGCTCCTGCCGCCGCTCCTCGGCGCCTCGGTGGTCGCCATCGCCGGCCTCGCCCTGGGCGTCCGCAACCCCTGGACGCTGCTCGCCCTCCTCTTCGGCGGCTTCACCGCACAGGTGACGCTCTCGGAGATGTTCCTCCCCGTCCGCCAGCGGATGCGGGCACACGGCGAGGGATTGATGGAGGCATTCCAGCAGGCGCAGGGCCGGGGGCGTCGCCGTTTCGGCGCGTACGTCGCGCACGCGGGCGCGGTTCTCATCATCGTCTCCATCGCGGTTTCGAGCACGATGGGCAGCTCGAAGGAGGTGCAGCTCGTCCAGGGCGAGACCACGACGCTGGGCGCCTACCAGCTGACGTTCGTCAGCGTCGACGAGGTCTCCGAACCGCACCGTCAGTCCGTGCGCGCGCGCGTGGACATCAGCAAGAACGGCCGCAGCCTCGGGGCGCTGTATCCACGCATGACCCAGTACGAGCGCCAGCGCGAACCGATCGGCTCGCCCGCGGTGCGCACGAGCCTGACCGAGGACCTGTACCTGTCGATCCACAACATCGATGCGGGCGCGGGCACCGTGGGTCTCCTGGTGCTGGTCAACCCCATGGTCTGCTGGATCTGGATCGCGACGGCGATCATCGCCCTGGGCGGGCTGTTCGCCCTGGTGCCGTCCCGAACGCCGGTGGCGGTGCGGGTGCCGGCCGCTGCTCCACTCGCCATGGAAGGGGCCCCCTGATGACGACTGCGGCTACCCCCAGCGCGGAGACCCGGCGGGCACCCCGCGTCAATCGCATCGTGCTCCTCGGCGGCCTGATCATCGCGCTTCCCCTGCTCGCCGTCCTCGTCGCGAACCTCGGCCGCGACCCGCACTCGGTGCGCTCTCCCCTGGTCGGACAGGCTGCGCCCGCCTTCTCGCTCACACCCGTGGGCGGAGGAAGCCCCGTCGCGCTCGATTCTCTCCGCGGCAAGCCGGTCGTGCTCAACTTCTGGGCGACCTGGTGCGTGCCCTGTGCGGAGGAACATCCGGCGCTCACCCAGGCGGCGCAATCGTTCCCCCAGGTGCAGTTCCTCGGGGTGGTGTACGAGGACGACGAGGCCCTGAGCCGCGAGTTCCTGCGCCAGCGCGGGACCACCTATCCGACCTTGATGGACCAGGACGGAAAGGCCGCCATCGCGTTCGGAGTCTTCGGCGTTCCGGAGACGTTCTTCATCGACGCTGCTGGACGCATCGTCGAAAAGCACGTCGGGCCCCTGGACCCTGGCACAATCATGGAATTGATCGGCCGCGCGCAGGGCGGTGCCCGGTGACGGTCGTCGCCTTCGCGCTGGCCGGCCTGCTCGCGGTTGCCGCACCAGCGGGAAAGCAGCTCTCGGGCCCGCAGCTCGATGCCCGGACCGACGAGATCGGCGCCCTCTTGCGCTGCCCGGTTTGCCAGGGCCTCTCCGTGGCCGACTCGCCTGCGACCATGGCCCGCAACATGAAGGCCGAGGTTCGTGAAAAGCTGGCTGCCGGTTACGACCAGGAACAGATCCTCGAAGACTTCGAACGCTCGTACGGCGAGTTCGTGCGCCTGAAGCCTTCGATGCAGGGCATGAACTGGGTGGTGTGGCTCGGGCCGGTCGGCGGCCTCCTCGCAGGCGGCGCGATGATTGCCCGGGCCCTCAAGCGAAGGCCTCGGAACGGGAGTGAGCCCGAGACCGCTGTCGCGACCTCGACGGTCTCCGATCTGCCCACGCGCAATGCGACGCCGGGCGACGCGCGTCTGGCTGCCGCGGTCCGGCGGGTGCGGATGCTGGCCTACGGCTGGCCCGACGGCGTTTCTCCGGAGGAACGCTCATGAACGCCGAGACGACGGTCGAGTGGATCCCCGCGCTGATCGTCCTCGCCACCGGTCTCGTGCTGGGCGCGGCGCTCGTCTGGCGTCTTCTCGCGGCCTCGCGCCGTACCGCGCAGGCCGGCGCCCGCGTTCCCGCAGTGGAGTTGCGCGATCTCGCCGGCAAGAGCGACGCGCTCCTGCGCCAGCTCCGCGAGCTCGACGACACCGCCAGCAAGAGAAATCCCGAACAGCTCGCACGCGAACGTTACGCCCTGGAACTGGAGGCAGCGAAAGCCCTGCTCGCCCTCGAGGAGAGAGGAATGTCCACGAGACTCCCATCGGAGAGCGCCACGCCGGCCCCCACCACCCCCGCTCGTGCCGGCGACCGCGCAGCTCTGCGCGGCTTTGTGTGGGGCATCGGCAGCGCCGCCGCGGTGGTGCTCCTGGGTTTGTTGGTGTACCAGGCGGCCAAGCCGCGGGAACCGGGCGGCTCGGTCACCGGCAACACGCCGATGACCAGCCGGCCCGCCGGCGCGGAAGCCACCGATGGCGACGAAGCCCAGTTGAAGGCGGCGATCGCCCGCAATCCCGAGGATCTCGACGCCCACCTCGAGCTCGCCCGCTTCTACGTCGAACGTCAGCAATGGATGGGCGTCTGGAACGAAACCGGCCCGGTGCTCCAGCGCGAGCCCGGCAATCCTCGCGCGCTCGCCTATCAGTCCCTGGTCCGCATGGCCATGGGCCAGGTGGACGTCGCGGCCAATCTGCTGACGAAAGCGCTCGCGTCCGATCCCGACCTGGTGGACGCCTACGGCTATCTCGCCACGGCCTACGTGCGGATGGGGCGCATGCCGGAGGCGAAGGCCTTGATCGCGAAAGCGTCGAGACGTTTCCCCGAGCGCGCGGCGGACCTCCGGCGGAACCTGACGGAGTTCAAAGGTGAACCTCCGGTGGCCCAGGCCGGCGCTGTCTCCGGCGCACCCGATCCGCACGCGACCCTGGGCACTCCAGGGGAGGCGGCACCCCGGCGGAGCGGGACCACGGCGCACGGCGTTTCGGGAACCGTGGACCTCGATCCATCGCTGAAGAACAAGCTGCAACCAGGCGGCGTCCTCTTCGTCTTCGCGCGCGCTGCCGGCGCCAGTGGGGGTCCCCCGGTCGCCGTGAAGCGTCTGCCGGCGCGGTTTCCAGCGGCTTTCGAGCTGAACGAAGCCGACTCGATGATGGGTCAACCGCTCCCGGACCGCCTCCTCATCGAGGCGCGCCTCGACGAGGACGGCGATCCCACCACGCGATCGCCCACCGATCCCAAGGCTCGCCTCGATCGCGTGAGCGTCGGCCGCACCGACCTGCAGCTGGTCCTGAAGCGGCCCTGACCGTCACCGTCGACCGATGACAAGCTGCGCCAAGGCCCCCCGGTCGTCGACTCTTGTCAACAGGGACGCGAAGCGATAGCCCTATTCGGGGGGGGGCAGCATGTTACCGTTGCGTCGATTGCGGGCGCCGCGATTGCGGGCGCCGCGATTGCGGCGTTGTCTCGCGGTCGCGGTGATCGCGGTAGCTGCCTGCAAGCAGGGGGCAGCTCCGCTGGCGCCGGCGAATACGCCGGTGTCGCCGGAGTCGCACACGAAATTCCCCATCGCCTCCGGCGTCCACGCGGTCGCCTGCGATACCTGCCACGGGAACTTCGCGACGTTCCAGCAGTTCACCTGCTTCAATTGCCATGCGCACGATCGCGCGCTGACGGACGAACTGCACCTCGGCGTCGCGGCCGGGGCTTCGGGCTACGCGTACTCAAGCACTTCGTGCCTCTCGTGCCATGCCAGCGGCGCCCGGGTCGCCTTCGATCACGCCGGCATCACGTCGTCGTGCGCCACCTGCCATGGCACCGGAGCGCCGTTCGATCCGCTGCCGGTGGCGGGCCACGGACTCGACGGCGGGACGTACGCGCACCCCGACAAGGGGGGCAAGGACTGCGGTTCGTGCCACGTGATCGCCAGCTGGCTCGACGCGAAGGGCTTGCCGGACGGCGCGCGGGATCCGGCGCAGGATCTCGTCGTGCAGGCCTTGCTGCCGTCGTACAGCGGCACGTCAATCACGGGGGTGACAGCGCAGAGCGAGAAGCTGCCGATGCCGATGTTCCACAGCAGCGCGACAGTGCCGGCTTCGGTCGCGTGTGCGACCTGCCACGCTGGTGCAAGCACTGGCGCTTTCTTCCCTGGCCGCTTGCATGCGTCGCTGACGACGCAGCCCGGGACCTGTCTCGACTGCCACGCGACGTCGGCGCCGATCGGATTCGTCGGTCCCATCGATGCTGCCCGCAGGCCATCGAGCGGCGAGATGAAGCACGACGCCG
>JAYWAJ010000474.1:0-3338 GCA_043782525.1 Deltaproteobacteria bacterium
CAGTCCACATTAGGAACCACATGCCGATCAAGCTCCCCATCTACATGGACAACAACGCCACCACCCCCCTCGATCCGCGGGTGCTGGAAGTGATGATGCCCTACCTCACCACCGAGTTCGGCAACGCCGCCTCGCGCAGCCATCCCTTCGGGTGGAAAGCGGAGGAAGCGGTCGACTACGGGCGCGAGCAGATCGCGGCCCTCATCGGCGGCAACGAGAAGGAGATCGTCTTCACCTCGGGCGCGACCGAGAGCATCAACCTCGCGCTCAAGGGCGCCGCCGAGTTCCACAAGGACAAGGGCAACCACCTCATCACCGCCCGCACCGAGCACAAGGCGACGCTCGACACCATGAAGCGCCTCGAGCGCCAGGGGTTCGAGGTCACCTACCTCCCGACGGACAAGTTCGGCCGCATCTCGGCCGCGCAGCTGCGCGAGACCATCACCGACAAGACCATCCTCGTCAGCGTCATGCTCGCCAACAACGAGATCGGGACGGTGAATCCCATCGCCGCGCTGGGCGAGGTGACCCGCGAGAAGGGCGTCCTCTTCCACGTCGATGCGGTGCAGGGCCTCGGCAAGGTGCCCTTCGACGTCGAGGCGATGAAGGTCGACATGGCCTCCTTGAGCGGCCACAAGATCTACGGCCCCAAGGGCATCGGCGCGCTCTGGGTGCGCCGCAAGCCGCGGGTGCGCATCGCCCCCATCATCGACGGCGGCGGCCACGAGCGCGGCATGCGGTCGGGCACGCTCAACGTCCCCGGCATCGCCGGCTTCGGCAAGGCGGCGGAGCTGGCCAAGCAGCTCATGCCCGAGGAGGTGCAGCGGACCTTCGCCCTGCGCACGCGGCTGCAGTCGTACCTCTTCGAGCACCTCGACCACCTCGAGCTCAACGGTCACCCCACCGAGCGCCTGCCGGGCAACCTGAACGTCAGCTTCTCCTACGTCGAGGGCGAAGCGCTGATGATGGCCATCAAGAATGTGGCGGTCTCCTCGGGGTCGGCGTGCACTTCGGCCTCCCTCGAGCCTTCCTACGTCCTGCGCGCCTGCGGGGTTTCGGAGGACCTGGCGCATACCTCGATCCGCTTCGGCATCGGCCGCTTCAACACCGAGGCGGAGGTCGACTACGTGAAGGAGTACGTGGTCGGGCAGGTGGCCAAGCTGCGCGAGATGAGCCCGCTCTACGAGATGGCCAAGGAAGGGATCGATATGTCGAAGATCGAGTGGGCAGCTCATTGAAGCGGCTTCAGGCTTCGGGCTTCGGGCCAGATGCCAAAACGGTCTCGCGGCATCCAACTGAATCGAAGGAGATGACATGGCTTACGGCGATAAGGTGTTGGAGCACTACGAGAACCCGCGCAACGTCGGGACGATGGACAAGAGCGACCCGAACGTGGGCACCGGGCTCGTCGGTGCGCCGGCTTGCGGCGACGTGATGCGGCTGCAAGTGCGCATCTCCGACGACGGCCGCATCGAGGACGCCAAGTTCAAGACCTTCGGCTGCGGGTCGGCCATCGCTTCCTCCTCGCTCGTCACCGAGTGGGTGAAGGGCAAGTCGGTGGAGGAGGCGGTCAAGATCACCAACCGCGAGATCGCCAAGGAGCTGGCGCTGCCGCCGGTCAAGATCCACTGCTCGGTCCTGGCGGAGGACGCCATCAAGGCGGCCATCGCCGACTGGAAGAAGAAGAAGGCTTTGGTGGCGCAGCAGGCCCCGGAGCATGCGATCGAGGAGAGGCGTGGCTGAGCTGTCCGTCAACGTCACCCCCCGCGCGGCGCAGCAGATCAAGGCGCAGCTGGGCAGGCGCGCGCAGTCGAACCCGCTCTCCGGCATCCGCCTGGGCGTGAAGGGCGGCGGCTGCTCGGGCATGAGCTACGTGATCGAGTTCTGCGATTCGCCCCGTTCCAAGGACCAGCTCTTCGAGGTCGAGGGGGCCAGGATCTACGTCGATCCGAAGAGCCTCATCTACCTGAACGGCACCACCTTTGATTTCGTCGACACCTTCCAACAGAAGGGCTTCAAGTTCGTCAACCCGCAGGTCCGCAGCGAGTGCGGGTGCGGCGAGTCCTTCTCGGTCTGATCCTCTATGAGCAAGTGCTGGCACTGCGGCGGGGATCGCCAGCCCGCCGATCCGATCTGTCCGTCCTGCGGCAAGGTCCAGCCTCCGCCCGCGGCGGAAGTGCGGCTCGACAAGTTTGCGCTGCTGGAAGTCGAGCCCGGCTTCGACGCGCCCGAGGGGCTCGACGACAAGTTCCGCGCGCTCTCCCGCAAGCTCCATCCCGATCGGTTCGCGCGGGCCTCGTCGCAGGAGCGGCGCTTCTCGCTGGAGCAGACCACGCTGCTCAACGACGCCTACCGGACGCTGAAGGATCCGGTGCGGCGCGCCGAACACCTGCTCGCGCTGCGGGGCGTCTCGGGCGAGGTGAGGATGGCGCCCGACTTCCTCGAGGAGACGCTGGACGACCGCGAGAAGCTGCTCGAGGCGAAGGAGTCCGGCCAGCCGCTCGAAGCGCTGGCGCAGGGCGTGCGCGAGAAGCGCGATCAGACGCTGGCCGAAGTGCGCGCGCTGGTGAACGCGGGCGGAGAGCTGTCGCGCGCCGCGGAGCTGCTGGCGCGGATGAAGTACTACGCCCGCTACCTCGACGAAGTGGAAGCCCGCGCGGCGGAGATCTGATGGCGCTCCTCCAGATCAGCGAACCCGGCGAATCGCACGTCAAGGAAGCCTGCGCGACGGCGGCGGTGGGGATCGACCTCGGCACCACCAACTCCCTGGTCGCCATCGTGCTCGGCGACGAGAAGCCGCGCGCGCTGCCGGTGGACGAAGGGTCGAATCTGCTGCCGTCGGTGGTGCACTACGGCCGGGGCGGAGGGCCGGGCTCGGTCATCGTCGGACGCGCCGCGCGCAGGCTGGCGGCGGAGTTTCCCCGCGACACCATCGTCAGCGTCAAGCGCTTCATGGGACGATCGGCGGCGGATCCGGAGACCCGGCGGCTCAGCCCCTACCAGTTTGCCGAGGGCGAGTCGGGCGTGGTGCGCTTCGTCGTCGACAGCACGCGGACGGTGAACCCGGTCGAGGTGTCGGCCGAGATCCTGCGCGCGCTGCGCAACCGCGCCGAGGAGCGGCTGGGCATCAAGGTCCAGCAGGCGGTGATCACCGTTCCTGCCTACTTCGACGATGCCCAGCGGCAGGCGACGAAAGAAGCGGGCCGCCTCGCCGGGCTGGAAGTGCTCCGCCTCCTCAATGAGCCGACGGCGGCGGCGCTGGCCTACGGGCTCGACAAGCGCTCGCAGGGGATGTTCGCCGTCTACGATCTGGGCGGCGGGACCTTCGATATCTCCGT
>JAYWAJ010000475.1:0-23336 GCA_043782525.1 Deltaproteobacteria bacterium
CTGGGCGCGAACCTGGTGCACAACTGGGCGCCGGGGGATCGCGACTTCACCTCCACCGCGACGGGAGGCGTGCAGTACGAGAGCCGCGACCTCTCGACCTTGCGGGTCATCGGCCGCAACCTGGTCGCGGGCCAGACCAACGTCGGCGCCGCCACCGCCATCTCGGTGGGCCAGCAGTTGGAGCAGGTACACGACCGCGGCGGCTACGTCCAGGAGGAGCTGCTGCTGTTGGAGCGCAAGCTGGCCGTCACCGCGGCGCTGCGCGGCGACAGCTCGAGCACCAACGGCAACCCCAACGCCGTCTACTTCTATCCGAAGGCCTCGACCTCCTACCGCTTCCTCGCCCCTGCCGACAACGTCGACGACCTCAAGCTGCGCGTCGCCTACGGCGAGACCGGCAACCAGCCGCTCTACGGCCAGCGCTTCACCGGGCTGGGCATCTCGACCAACCTCAACGGCTTCCCCTCCACCGGCGTCACCGGCATCGCCGGCGATCCCAACATCCACCCCGAGCGCGCCCGCGAGATCGAGGCCGGCGCCGACCTCTCCCTCTTCGGGGGCCGGGCCACCCTGGAGCTCAACGTCTACCAGCGGCAGATCACCGACCTGCTCCTGCAGCGCTCGGTCGCGCCCTCCACCGGCTTCACCACCCAGTTCTTCAACGGCGGCGTGCTGCGCAACCGCGGCGTCGAAGTCTCCCTCCAGGCCACGCCGGCCCAGCTCGGCGGGGTGCACTGGCAGACCGGGGCCACCTTCGCCTTGAACCGCAGCCTGATCGCCTCGCTGCCCGTGCCCGCCTACAACTTCACCGACTTCGGGCTGAGCTACGGCGTCCACCGCATCGAACAGGGCCAGTCGGCCACGCAGATCGTCGGCAACGACGGCCTCAAGGCCGACGGAACTTGTTGTGTGGTCCGCAAGCTGGGCGATTCGGAGCCCGACTTCACCATGCACTTCACCAACCGGATCGCCTTCGGCAACTTCACCGTCTTCGCCCTGCTCGACTGGCAGAAGGGAAGCAGCATCATCAACATCACCCGCAACCTCTACGACTCGGGCCTCAACGCCATCGACCAGGTGCCGGCGGGCAACAAGCGCCTCGTCGACAACGGCGTCAGCGCCCGGCCCTACGTCGAGAGCGCCAGCTTCCTCAAGCTGCGCGAAGTCTCCATCTCCTACGACCTGCCGGCCGGCGCGCTCGCCTCGGCGGGCAACTTCGCCAAGAAGGCCCGCCTCAAGATCAGCGGGCGCAACCTCCTGACGTTTACCCCCTACTCCGGCTTCGACCCGGAGGTCTCCAATTTCGGCAACGACCCCATCGACCGCAACATCGATCTCGCGCCTTTCCCGCCCAGCCGCACCTTCTGGACCTCACTCGAAGTCGGCTTCTACTAGGGAGCGACCATGACCATCCAACGACTCGCCGCCGCGCTCTCTTTCGCCCTCCTCCTCCCCGCCTGCGACTTCGACGTTCCCGACCTCAACCGGCCCGGGCTCGACCAGATCCTCACCAACCCCACGCCCGCGACGGTGGAATCGGCCGCCACCGGGCTCTTGGCAGGTGCCCGCGCGGACATCGCCGAGCGCATCGGTTACGTCTCCGAACTGGGCATCCTCGGGCGCGAGTCGTACGTGCTGAGCGGCTCCGACGACCGCTTCGTCACCCAGCTGCTCGGCCCTCCCCTCGATCCGGGCACCTCCAACTTCGGCGGCAACTTCTGGGTCGCCCCCTACGCCAACATCCGCAACGCCAACCTGGTCATCGACGCGCTGCCCAAGGTGACCACCGGCCTCAGCGACGGCGAGAAGGCGTCGATCATCGGCTTCGCCAAGACGATGATGGCGCTCGACTTCCTCAAGATCATCAACACCCGCGACACCAACGGGGCGGCCATCGACGTCGACCTGCCCATCGGGCAGCTGGCGCCGCTGGTGGACAAGGCCACCGTCTTCAAGCGCATCGCCGACCTGCTCGACGAGGGCAAGGCGCAGCTCGCCAAGGCGGGGACGACCTCTTTTCCCTTCCCGCTCGGCAACGGCTTCACCAGCTTCGCGACGCCCGCCGACTTCCTCAAGTTCAACCGGGCGCTGGCCGCCCGGGTGGCGGTCTACCGCGGGCAGTACACGGCGGCGCTGGCGGCGTTGGACGAATCGTTCCTCGACACCAACGCCCCGCTCTCGCTGGGGGCGTACCACTCCTTCGGCATCGGCTCGGGCGATCAGCAGGACGACCTCAACACCACCGACATCTTCGTGCACCCGTCGATCGTCACCGACGCCGAGCCGCTCGCGCCGGCCCCGGCGGGCTGCAGCGGGCTCTCCTGCCTCGACAACCGCGTGCAGGCCAAGGTGACACCGTTCCTGGACGCCTCGGGCACAGCGGTGACGCAGACGCTGTACGGCCTCACCTCCGGGTACAACTTCAAGCTCTACCCCAACAAGGATTCGCCGGTGCCGATCATCCGCAACGAGGAGCTGATCCTGCTGCGCGCCGAGGCCAACATCGGGCTGGTGACGGCGGGCAGCAGCTCCGGCAGCCTGGGGGAGGCCAAGTCGGACCTCAACTTCATCCGCACCACTTCGGGCGGTATCGCGCCGCGGGGCGGCCTCAACGCCGGGAACGTCCTCGACGAGCTGCTCAAGCAGAAGCGCTACTCGCTGCTCTTCGAGGGCGGGCACCGCTGGATCGACGCGCGCCGCTACGGGAAGCTGGGAACCCTGCCCATCGACGTGCCCGGGCAGAACGTGCAGCCGAACTTCCCCATCCCCACCCCCGAGACCGACGCCCGCCACTGACCTCTCAGGGCGCGGCTCCGGCGAGACGGAGCCGCGCCTCGACCGCCAGCTGGTCGGCGCGGTTGTTCTCGACGTCGGTGCCGTGGCCGCGCACCCAGAGCCAGCGCACCTCGTGCCTCGCGGCTGCCGCCACCAGCTCGCGCCAGAGCTCGGCGTTCTTCACCGGCTTCTTGTCCGCCGTCCGCCAGCCGTTGGCCTGCCAGCGGGCGAGCCACTTCTGCGTGAAGGCCTGCTGGACGTACTTCGAATCGGTGGAGACGTCGACGCGGCAGGGGACCTTGAGCGCCTCCAGCCCGCGCAGGGCGGCGGTCAGCTCCATGACGTTGTTGGTGGTGTCGCGGGCGCCGCCCGAGAGCTCCTTGCGGGAGCCGTGCTGGTCGGAGAGGAGCACCACTCCCCAGCCGCCGATGCCGGGGTTGGGGGAGCAGGCTCCGTCGCAGTACATGCGGACGTGGGGCTTGGTTTTTTCCATGCGGCGGAGCGCGAGCCTACCGCAGCGGCGCCGCGCGGCCGTCTGTTTTTCAGGCGGAGGGCCGCTCCAGAACGCAGGTGGACTGCCCCAGGGGCGGCAGTCCGGGCACGGCCGCCTGGTCGCCGCGGTGCCAGCGAACGACCTTCCAGCCGGCCAGGATCGCGAGCGTCTCCATGGTCTCCTCGGTGGTGACGATGTTGCGGACCTGCGCCCAACGCTCGGCCAGGTCGAGCCGTGCCGAGGAGAGGAAGACCTGTCGGGCCTCGTGCAGCGAGAGGGGCAGGCAGGAGAAGAGGAGCTTTCCGCCGGGACGGACCACGCGCAGCGCCTCCGCCAGGTAGCGGTAGGAATCCTCGGCCTCCATGTGCGTGAAGACCGAGAACGCCACCAGCGCGTCGACCGAGGCGTCGGGGAGATCGAAGCGCTCCGTGCGCTGGTGCCGCCATTCGACCTGGCAGCCATCGCTGCGGGTGCGCCGCGCCGCCTCGCGCAGCATGCCCGTGGAAATGTCGATGCCGAGGTAGCGGCCGCCCTGGAGGTACGGAACCAGCTGGACCGCGAGCCTCCCGGTGCCGCAGCCGAAGTCGACGACGGTGTCCGACGGGCGCACGCCCTCGAGCTGGAGGAGGCCGAGCTCGATGCGGCCGAAGAGATCAAAGTCGCCCCCACCGATGGCCGCCGCCGCCGGCAGCGTCGCTGCGATCGCCTCGTAGGCGCGCTCGTAGAAGTTCGACAGCGCCGGGTGCAGGGCCAGCCGCTTTCGAATCCGCGAGCGCAGCGAGGCCGGCACGACGGCGCGAAGCAGCTTCCGCAGCGGATTGACGTGCGGGGTCATCAGAATCCGATCTCGACGGCGCCCCACTCGCCGTGGGTCTGCAGCGCGGGGCCGAGGTCGACCAGCGCCGCGCAGACGGCAGCGACGGCGGCGCGCGGCAGGTTTGCGAAGACGAGCCCGCTGCCGTTGAGGCGGTCGCGCTTGAGGCGCAGCGGCGTCCAGTGCAGCTCGACGGCGGTGCCGTGCACGCCCTGCTTCGAAAGCTCGGCGATGAGCGCCCGCGGCCGGGTCAGCGCCTTGATCGGATACCAGAGGAGGAGCGGCACGCCCGGAATGCGGGCGGCGGCGCGGGCGGCGTCGATCCACTCCTGCTTCTGCGTGTAGGGCGGGTCGATGAGCACCAGCGCGCGGGGCGGCGCCGAGAGCAGCGCCAGCCCATCCTCCTGCCGGACCTCGGCGTCGGGCACCGTCCGGCGCAGCACCCGCGCGGCCTGGGCGTCGATCTCGTAGAGCCGCAGGTGGTCGCCCGGACGGAGCAGCGTCTTCGCGATCAGCGGCGAGCCCGGGTACACCTCGGGCCGCGACGCGCCCGGATTGGAGAAGCCGCGCACCAGCTGCGCGTAGCGTCCGACCAGGGCCCCAGATGCGTAAGGTGTCCCCGGATCGGTCCAGAGGCGCTGGATGCCGTCGCCCCACTCGCCGTTGGAGCCGAGCGGGTAGAGGCCGTCGCCGGCGTGGGTCTCGAGGTACTGGAGCGGCGCCGGGTCGCGCAAGAGCTCGTCGAGCACCGCCACCAGCGCCAGGTGCTTGAAGACGTCGCCGGCGTTTCCGGCATGCCGGGCGTGCGCGTAGTCCATGGGGCGCGCACTCTAGTGCATCGCCGGCCGCGGGCGTGCATTCCACAGCGTCGCGATCACCGCCGCCCCCACCAGGGAGAAGGGGATGATCGAGGCGGTCCACACGCCCCAGCCGTAGGTCTTGAGCAGCCAGCCGAGCCCGAAGCCGGTGAAGCCCGAGGCGAGGTACTGCACGCCGTCGAGCATGCCGGTGGCCGTCGCCGCCGCCTTCTTGCCGCCGAAGTCGGCCGCCGCCGTTCCGGAGAGCATGCCGTGAACGCCGAAGATCCAGATGCAGGAGAAGCCGATCAACCCGGAGGCCACCCAGGGGTTGCGGGTCAGCCCGAGCAGAAGGAGCGAGAGCGCCTGCCCGAAGTAGAAGAGGAAGGCCACCGGCGCGCGGCGCGACTGGAAGAGGCGGTCGCTCATCCAGCCGCAGAGGACGCCGCCGATGATGCCGCCGACGGTGATGCCGGTGGAGGCGAGGCCGAAGAGCGCGGAGCCGAGCTTGACGCCGTGCACTTCGCCGAGAAACTCGGTGTAGTAGAGGAGCAGGCCCTGCCGCACGAAGCCGGTGCAGAACTCGGCGGCAGCGAGGGTGAGCATCACCGGGTTTCCGAAGACCTTGCTGAAGACGTACTTCAGATCCACCGGCGTCTCGTCGCCGCTCGAGGCGTCGCCGGTGTCGAAGTCGGGAAAGCCGGCCTTTCCCGGTGTGTCGCGCACCGCGAAGTGGTCGATGAGCGCCATGACGAGGAGCGCGCCGGCCGGGGCGAAGAAGATCACCGGATAGGAAAAGTGCGCGAGCAGAAAGCCGCCGACGGTGAGCGCCAGCGTGTAGCCGAGGGAGATCATGATCCCGAAGATGCCGCCGAAGAAGCCGCGCTCGCGGACGTGGAACCAGGGCGCGTTGACCTTGACGACGCTGAGGGCGCCGAAGCTCTGGAAGTAGCAGTTGCAGGCGTAGAGCAGGCTCATGCTGACGATGAGCCGGGTCTGCCAGCCCGAGAGGAACATGGCGCCGATGGCGAGGTTGAAGAAGGCCGCCCCCACCGCGCCGATGAGGATGGCCCGCTTGCCGCCGAAGCGGTCGGCGAGGGGCCCGTTGAGGATCACCGAGAGGGCGTAGGTCCAGAAGCCGGCGGTGGCGATGATGCCGACCTGCGCCTTGTCGAGGTGGTACATCTCGCCGAAGCGGCCCTTGAAGACGTTGAAGTTGTAGCGGCCCATGTAGAAGGTCGCGTAGGTGAGGCCGAGGGGGAACCAGTTGGCGACGCGCCGCCTGCGGTAGGCCTTGGAGTGGAGCGGGACAAAGGCCGCGTCGGGGGGCCCGGAGAGCGCGGTCGAGGTCATGGAGGAGATCTACCAGCCTTGATCGGGCAAGAGGTGCGATGCTGTCTGCCCGCCCGCAGAGCGGGCTGTCAATGAACACTGCATTTCGACTTGACCCGGCGAATCCATTTTGGAGAATCATTCTCCAACGATGCACCCCGTTTTCCCGCAGCAGGAGGACCCGCAATGGCAACCCTGAAGAACAGCAAGACGCATGAAAATCTCAAGGCCGCGTTCGCCGGCGAGAGCCAGGCGAACCGCCGCTACCTCTACTTCGCCAAGCAGGCCGACGTGGAAGGCCGCCCCGACATCGCCGGCCTCTTCCGCGACACCGCCGAGGGCGAGACGGGCCACGCGCACGGCCACCTCGAGTACCTGCAGGAGGTCGGCGATCCGGCCACCGGCGAGCCCATCGGCGACTCTGAGAAGAACCTCGCGGCCGCCGTCGCCGGCGAGACCTACGAGTACACGCAGATGTACCCGGGCTTTGCCCGCACCGCCCGCGACGAAGGCCACAGCGAGATCGCCGAGTGGTTCGAGACGCTCGCCAAGGCGGAGAAGTCGCACGCCGGGCGGTTTGCCAAGGGATTGCAGACGGTCAAGGCAGAGGGCTGAGTTCGAGGCCTCAGGCTTCAGGCTTCAGGCCTCAGGGAGAAGAAGCGGCCCTGAAACCTGAAGCCTGAGGTCTGAGGCCTGAGGCCTCCAATGAAACTTCCCATCGCAGAGCAACCCGACCCGCATGGAATGGCGTACGACAACCCGCAGTTCTGGGACGGCGCGCACCTCGAGTCGGAGCTGCACCGGGTCTTCGAGATCTGCAACGGCTGCAGGCTCTGCTTCAACCTCTGCCCCTCCTTCGACGTGCTCTTCCGCCGCATCGACGCGCTCGACCCGCACCGCGAGGAGGCGGAGGGCAAGCACCTCAAGGAAGGCGAGATCGCCGACGAGCACGACGCGGGCGAGCTGCTCAAGGGCGTCACCGTCTCCACCGAGAGCCCCGTCTCGCTGCTGAAGGACGAGGACAACCAGCGCGTCGTCGAGCTCTGCTACGAGTGCAAGCTCTGCTACCCGAAGTGCCCGTACGTGCCGCCGCACGAGTTCGCGGTGGACTTCCCCAAGCTGATGCTGCGGTCGAAGATGATCGACGCCAGGAAGGACGGCGTCGCCTTCCGCGAGATGTTCCTCGGCGCCACCGACCTGGTGGGCGGCCTGATGACGAAGATTGCGCCCTTTGCCAACGCCGCGGCGCACAGCAGCTTCAACCGCATGCTGATGGACAAGACCATCGGCATCCACCCGGACCGGCAGCTGCCGACCTACGCCAGCGAGACCTTCGAGACCTGGTGGTCTCGCCGCGCCCCCTCGCCGCGGATCGAAGGCGGGACGCCCGTCGCGCTCTTCGCCACCTGCTTCGTGAACTACAACGACCCGGCCATCGCGCAGGACGCGGTGGCCCTGCTGGAGAAGGCGGGCTGCGACGTCGAGTGCCCCGAGCAGGTCTGCTGCGGCATGCCCAAGCTCGACGGCGGCGACCTCGAAGGCGCCCGCAAGCTGGCCCGCAAGAACGTGGAGACGCTGCTCCCGGCCGTGCGCGCGGGGCGCAAGATCCTCAGCCCCGGGCCCTCCTGCACGCTGACCCTGCGCACCGAATATCCCGAGCTGGTGCCGACGCCCGAGGCCAAGGAGATCGCCGCCGCCGTCATGGACCTGAGCGACTTCCTCGTCCAGCAGGCGCGCGGCAAGAAGCTCGAGAAGCCGCCCGCGGGCGCCGTCGGCAAGGTCGCCTTCCACGTCGCCTGCCACAACCGGGTGCAGAACTTCGGCTACAAGGGCCGCGACCTCCTCAAGTGGGCCGGCGGCGACGTCACCCTGGTGGACCGCTGCTGCGGCATGGACGGCACCTGGGGCATGAAGTCCGAGTTCTTCGCGGAGAGCCTCAAGGTCGCCGAGGGCGCCGCCCGGAAGGTCGAGGCCGCCGAGCCCGACACCGTCTCCAGCGACTGCCCGCTGGCCGGCCTGCAGCTGAAGCAGAAGACCGGCCGGACTTCCTATCACCCGGTGCGCATCCTGCGCGCCGCCTACGGCGACGAGCCGCTGCGGAGCCCGAAGAAATGAAATCCCTGACCACGAACGATCTCTGGCCCAACGCCGCCTACGAAGGCGTGCGCGACCGGTTCCGCAAGGAAGTCATCGAGGCGAAGAAGGACCGGCGCGTCGCCGTCGGGCCCTGGATGACCTTTGTCTTCGAGAACCGGCTGACGGTGAAGTTCCAGATCCAGGAGATCCTCCGCATCGAGCGCATCGCCGAGCCCGCCCAGGTGGCCGAGGAGGTCCGGGGCTTCAACACCATGCTGCCCGGCGAAGGCGAGCTCTCGGCGACGCTGCTCATCGAGCTGCGCGGGCCGGACGACGAGGTGAAGGCGCAGCTGGTCAAGCTGTATGGCCTGAGCAGGCACCTGTGGCTGGAAGTCGCCGGCCGGCGCATCGCCGGGGAGATGGAGAGCGGCCGCGAGGAGCCCGGCCGCGGCGCGGCGGCGGTGCAGTACCTGCGCTTCAAGGTGCCCGACCCGCAGGCGCTGCGGCAGGGGCCGGCGTCGCTGGTGGTGGACCATCCGGAGTATTCGCACCGCACCGACCTGCCGGACGCGGTGCGCAGCTCGCTCTGGCAGGACTTCCAATGAAGGACCACGGATTCGCCGCCTACTGCCGGGCCCGGGGCCTCTCGGTGACCGCGCAGCGGCTGGCGATCTTCGAGGCGCTCGCCTCCTCGCGCGAGCACCCGAGCGCCGAGCAGCTGCACCGGGCCGTCCAGCGCAAGCTGCCCTCGCTCTCGCTGGCCACCGTCTACAAGAACCTGGAGGCGCTCAAGGCCATCGGCGCGGTCGCCGACGTCAACCCGCTCCACCAGGAGGCGCGCTACGAGACGACGCTGCCCGGCACCGGGGCCGGCCGGCCGCACCACCACCTCGTCTGCATCTCCTGCAAGAAGGTCCGCGATCTCCACGACGAGGGGCTCGACGGCCTCCGCGTCGTCGACGCGCAGGGCTTCGACGTCCGCGCCGTCCGCGTGCAGGCGGAAGGCCTCTGCCCCGACTGCCAGCCGCGCAGCAGCCAGAAGCAGCGGGCGTAGGAGCGCGACCGCACCGATCGGCGAACAAGCGTCCGGTCGCTGCCGCCAGGCGGTGCGACATCTTTCCCGATGCGCGCGAGGGCGAGGGCTGGCAAAGTCGCCCGCCCAACCCATGGACATCGCCGTGCTCGCCCAACCGCCCTCCGCCGACCCGCAGCTCGGAATCGCCGGCTTCCGCTACTCGGACCTGAACGACGCCGGGCGCCTCGCCGATCTGACGGGCGCCTTCGACGACTTCCTGCGCGCCGCCGACGCCGGGCTCTTCGAGCGCTACCAGGGCCACCGCGCGGCGCGGCTGCGCGGCCCCGCCGAGAGCGAGCTGCTCCTCGAGGTGGGCAGCCACCTCTCGCGCTTCGTCGGCAAGCTCTTCGGGGTCGAGCGCGAGCTCTCGCGGCTGCGCGAATCGGCGGGGAACGAGGCGCCGCTCTTCCGCGTCAAGCGCGACTTCGTCCAGCGCCGGGTCTTCAAGAAGGGCGCCGCAGGCCGTCCCCACAAAGGCGACTTCGCCGCCCTCGACGCGCAGGTGCGCCCGCTCCTCGGCGCCGCGGCCCGCCGCGATCCCCGCGCCTCGCCGGTGGCGCAGGATGCGGAGCTGCTGGTGGCGGTGGTCATCGACACGCTGCTCGACGCCGCCGCGGCCCAGCCCGCCTCGCAGCAGCACTTCGCCTGGACCGATCTCCAGTCCGCCCTGCAGCGCGGCCTCGCCGACGCGAAAGCCCCCGGCCCCACGCTCGAACCCGCGCCCCTGCTCGACCTCTTCGACCAGTGGCTCTATGCGCTCGCGCTGCAGCCGCACCGTCCGGCCTGGGCGCTGCTCCGCCTGCCGCACGCCCTCGACTTCCAGCAGCTGGTTCCCTTGACCCGCCCCCTGCCGGATCGCCCGGAGGTGCTGGCGGGCCACGACGCGCACCAGCGCCGCCGCGACGGCTTTTCGCTCACCGACCCGCGCATGGAGGCGCGCGAGGTCCGCAGCGAGATCGACTACTGCATCTACTGCCACGAGCGCGAGAAGGACTCCTGCGCCCGCGGCCTGACCGAGAAGGGGTCCGAGCATTACCGGAAGAACCCGCTCGGCATCCCGCTCGCCGGCTGCCCGCTCTCGGAGCGCATCTCCGAGATGCACACCGCCGCGCGCGAGGGAGATTTCCTCTCGGCGCTGGCGCTGGTCTGCATCGACAACCCGATGGCGCCCGGCACCGGCCACCGCATCTGCAACGACTGCATGAAGTCCTGCATTTACCAGAAGCAGGACCCGGTCAACATCCCGCAGATCGAGACGCGGGTGCTGAACGACGTCCTGCAGATCCGCTGGGGCTACGAGATCTGGAGCCTGCTCACGCGCTGGAACCCGCTGCGCTTCGACCGGCAGCATCCGCGGCCGTACAGCGGGGTCAACGTGCTGGTGGTCGGCATGGGACCCGCCGGCTACACGCTCGCGCACCATTTATTGAACGAGGGCTTCGGCGTGGTCGGGATCGACGGCCTCAAGATCGAGCCGCTGCGGGTCCGCTCGCCGGTAGAGAAGCTGGCGGACGCCTTCGGCCAGCCGCTCGACCAGCGCGTCACCTCGGGGTTCGGCGGCGTCTCCGAGTACGGCATCACCGTGCGCTGGGACAAGTCGTTCCTCGACGTGCTGCACCTGAACCTCGCCCGGCGGCCGCACTTCAAGCTCTATGGCGGGACGCGCTTCGGCGGCACCATCACCGTCGAGGACGCCTTCGACCGCTACGGCTTCCACCACGTCGCGCTGGCCGCGGGCGCCGGCAAGCCGACCCTCATCGGCCTGAAGAACAACCTCATCCGCGGCGTGCGCAAGGCCAGCGACTTCCTCATGGCGCTGCAGCTCTCGGGCGCCTTCAAGAAGGACTCGCTGGCCAACCTGCAAGTGCGGCTGCCGGCGGTGGTCATCGGCGGAGGACTGACCGCCATCGACACCGCCACCGAGCTCGCGGCCTACTACCCCATCCAGGTGGAGAAGCTGCTCTTGCGGCACGAGACGCTCTGCGCTTCCTCGGGCGAGGAGCGGGTCTTCTCGGTGCTGGACGCCGAGGAGCGCCCGGGCTACGCCGAGCTGCTCGAGCACGGCCGCGCGGTGCGGGCGGAGCGGGCGCGCGCGGCGGAGGCGGGCGAGCTGCCCGACTTCACCCGGCTGGTGCGGTCCTGGGGCGGCGTCACCATCGCCTATCGGAAGGGATTGAATGATTCGCCCGCATATCGGTTGAATCACGAAGAGGTGGTCAAGGCCCTCGAGGAAGGGATCTGGTTCGCCGAGGGGCTCTCTCCCGTCGAGGCGGTGCCCGACGCGTACGGCGCGGTGCAGGCGGTGAAGTTCTCCAGGCGCGGCGGCGGCGAGACCGAGCTGCCCGCGCGCACCGTCTGCGTGGCGGCGGGGACCAGCCCGAACATCACCGTCGAGAAGGAAGCGCCCGGAAACTTCGAGCTCGATCCCGCGCACAATTCGTTTCGCTGCTATCGCCTCGAGGACGGCGCGCTGGTTGCGGCCGAGGTCAGCGAGGACCTCACCGGCGCGGTCGGCTTCTTCACCAGCTACTCCCGCGGCGGGCGGCGGGTCAGCTTCTTCGGGGACAACCACCCGGTCTACGCGGGCAGCGTGGTCAAGGCGATGGCCTCGGCCAAGGACGGCTTCCCGCACATCGCGGCGCTGTTCCCGGCCGAGCTCGCGGCGGCGGACGGCAGCGCCCAGCCTGCCTGGGAGGCGCTCCGCGCGCGGCTCGACGACGAGCTGCTTGCCCGCGTCCACGAGGTGAAGCGGCTGACGCCCACCATCGTCGAGGTGGTCGTCCTGGCCAAGGCAGCGGCGCGCGGCTTCCAGCCGGGACAGTTCTACCGGCTGCAGAACTTCGAGAGCCTGGCGGCGCAGGTCGACGGGACGCGGCTGCAGATGGAGGGCCTGGCGCTGACCGGCGCCTGGGTGGACCGCGAGCGCGGGCTGCTCTCGATGATCGTGCTGGAGATGGGCTCGTCGTCCCGGCTGGTGGCGGCGCTCCGGCCCGGCGAGCCGGTCGTGGTCATGGGCCCGACCGGCGCGCCTTCGACCATTCCCCGCGGCGAGGACGTCGTGCTCTGCGGCGGCGGGCTGGGCAACGCGGTGCTCTTCAGCATCTCGCGGGCGCTGCGCGACAACGGCTGCCGGGTCGTCTACTTCGCCGGCTACCGGCACGCGCAGGACATCTTCAAGCGCGACGAGATCGAGGCGGCGACCGACGTCGTGGTCTGGTCGGTGGACAAGGGCTCGACGCCGCCGCAGCCGCGGCGCAAGCAGGACCGCGCCATCTCGGGGAACATGGTGGAGGCGATGGTCGCCTACGCCACCGGCGCGCTGGGCGAGGTGCCGGTGCCCTTCGCCAACGTGCAGCGCATCATCGCCATCGGCTCCGACCGGATGATGGCGGCGGTGTCGCGGGCGCGGCACCACGAGCTGCGGGCGCTGCTGCCCGCCGGGCACGTCGGCATCGCCAGCATCAACTCGCCGATGCAGTGCATGATGAAGGAGATCTGCGCGCAGTGCCTCTGCAAGCACCGCGACCCGGTCACCGGCAAGGAGAGCTTCGTCTTCTCCTGCTTCGACCAGGACCAGCCGATGGACCAGATGGACTGGGAGCACCTGCGCATGCGGCTGCGGGGGAACTCGCTGCAGGAGAAGCTGAGCGCGCTCTGGCTGGAGCACTGCCTGTCGCGGGCGGACCTGCCCCGCGTTTGAAGCGCGCCTACGCCATCGCCACCTGTTGCCCCTGTCGCTTGGCCTTGACGTCGACGCCGTGCCCGTCGGAGAAGACGACGATGGCGCGGGTCCAGGGGCCGGCCTGCCGGGTGGTCGGATGCGCTTCGACGGCGCGGTTGACCAGCGTGAAGATGGCGTCGCAGGCGCCGCAGACCCGGTAGTCCTCGGCCGGAATCAGCGGATACGGCTTGGCCATCCCGGGTGCGAACACCAGGATCACCGAGACCGGCGCGGTGAAGCTGCCCGTCTTGCGGCAGACGCCACAAGTCAGGCTTTCTTCGTTCTCGTTCTCGACATCGGACATTGTCTTCACCCGTCCCCTGCGCCCTCTGGCGCCCCTTCAAGGACCATAACAACTGGTCTGGCGGGCTGCCGGTTGGGCAAGACGATTCTGTCGCAAAAAGCGTGCCCGCAGGGCAGCGGCGCGGGCGCAAACCCGCCTCCCAGCTTGTAGTTTGGCAGGAAGTATGTCAGGCGGGGCGTTAGAAGAGGCCCCCTTTCCCATGTCCCGAATGTTGCAAAAACCGGAGTTGCTCGCCCCCGCGGGCGACGAGGAGAGCCTCCGCGCCGCGGTGGCCGCGGGTGCGGACGCGGTCTATTTCGGGCTGCGCGGCGGCTTCAATGCGCGGGCGCGCGCCGACAACTTCGCCGCGGAGGACCTGCCCCGCATCTTCGATTTCCTCCACGGCAAGGGCGTGCAGGGCTTCGTGACCTTCAATACCCTGGTCTTCGACCGGGAGCTGCCCTTCGCCGAGCAGGCGCTGGCCGACCTGGCGCGGGCGGGCGCTGACGCCATCATCGTGCAGGACCTGGGCGCGGCGCGGCTGGCGCGGGCGGTCTGCCCCGAGCTGCCGCTGCACGCCTCCACCCAGATGACGGTCAGCTCCGCCGAGGCGGCCGAGATCGCCAGGGGGCTCGGCGTCACCCGCGTGGTCCTCCCCCGCGAGCTGTCGATCAGCGAGATTGCCGAGTTCGCCAGGCACACCGACCTGGAGCTGGAGTGCTTCGTCCACGGCGCCCTCTGCGTCAGCTGGAGCGGCCAGTGCCTGACCAGCGAGGCGCTCCAGCACCGCAGCGCCAACCGCGGCCAGTGCGCCCAGAGCTGCCGGCTTCCCTACGACCTGATCGTCGACGGCCGCCACCAGCCTGCCGGACAGGGAGCGCCCGCGGACGGTCCGCAGCGCCGCGCCGGCTCCTCGGTGGACGACCAGCTCAAGTACCTGCTCAGCCCGCGCGACCTCGCCGCCTACGACCTGCTCCCCGACCTCCTCGCCGCCGGCGTGACCTGCTTCAAGATCGAAGGCCGCATGAAGGGCCCCGAGTACGTCGCCAACGTGGTGGACAAGTACCGCCGCGCGCTCGACGCGGCCATCGAGCTGCGCCCTTCCCCGCTCACCGCGCGGGACGAAGAGGAGCTGCGCTACAGCTTCTCGCGCAGCTTCTCCCACGGCTTTCTCACCGGCTCCGACCACCAGCAGCTGGTGCACGGGCTCTATCCCGGACATCGCGGCGTGCTGGTCGGGCGCGTCGAGGAAGTACACGCGCGGGCGCGCCACGTGCTGGTGCGCACAGAGCCAGGGGCGCCGGAGCTGAAGGCCGGCGACCGCATGCTCTTCGACCAGGGCAAGCCCGAGGACGACGAGCCCCGCGGCGGCCTGCACGCCTGCGATCTGCTCGAGCCCGGCCTGCTCAAGCTGGTCTTCGGCGGCCCCGACCAGAGCGCGCTCGACCTGCGCCTCGTCAGGGTCGGCGACGTGGTGTGGAAGGCCAAGGACGCCGAGGTGACGCGCAAGATGAAGCGCCTCGCCGCGCAGGACCGGAAAGTGTCGGTCGCGGTGGAGGTGCGCGGCGCCCAGGGCGTGCCGCTCGTGGCCGTGGCCCGCGATGCGCTGGGCCGCGAGGCGCGCGTCGAGAGCGCGATGCCGCTGCTGCCCGCGCAGGCGCACCCGCTCCATGAAAGCCTCCTGCGCGAGAAGCTCTGCGCCTTCGGCGAGACCTCCTTCGTGCTGGGCAAGCTGACGCTGGAGCTGGAAGGCGCGCTGGCGCTGCCGCCCTCGGAGCTGAAGCGGATGCGGCGGGCCCTGACCGAGAGCTTGAGCGGACAGCGGCCGCCGCAGCCCGAGCGCCACGTCTCCACCGGCCACGCGCCCGAGGCGGTGGTGCCGTTGCTTGCAAACGCGGGAGGCGCGCCGGGCAAGCCGCAGCTGATTCCGCTCCTGCGCACGCTGGAGCAGGTGGAAGCCGCCCTCGCGCTCGCGCCGCAGCTGGGCATCGCCGAGGTGCAGCTCGACTTCATGGAGCTGGTGGGGCTGGGCGTCGCCGTCGACAAAGTCCGGGCGTCCGGGCTGCGCGTCGTCGTCGCCACGCCGCGGGTGCAGAAGCCCGGCGAGGAAGGCTACGACCAGCGCTTCGAGCGGCTGCGTCCCGACGGCATCCTCGCGCGGCACCTGGGCGCGGTGGAGCACTTCCGCAAGAACGCCCACGCCGAGTCCGTGCACGGCGACTTCTCGCTCAACGCCACCAACGCACTGACCGCGCGCACGCTGCTGGCGCTCGGGCTCTCGACGCTGACGCCGGCCTACGACCTCGACCTCGCGCAGCTGCTGGATCTCTGCGCCGGCGTTCCAGCGGGCCGGCTGGAAGTCACCATCCACCAGCACCTGCCGCTCTTCCACAACGAGCATTGCGTCTACTCGCATCTGCTCAGCAACGGGCACGACTTCCGCGACTGCGGGCGGCCCTGCGAGAAGCACCTGATCGGGCTGCGCGACCAGTTGGGGATGGAGCACCCGGTCATCGTCGACGTGGGCTGCCGCAACACCGTCTTCAATGCGCGGGCGCAGAGCGCGGCGGGCTGCCTGCCGCAGCTGCTCAACGCCGGCGTGCGACGGTTCCGCGTTGAGCTGGTGCGCGAACCTGCCGACGAGACGCGGCGCGTGCTGACAGCCTATGCGGAGCTGCTGCGCGGGGCGCGGACGGCGCGGCAGGTGATCGCGGAGGTCGGCGCGCTGGAGAAGTACGGCGTCTCGGCGGGGACGCTGGCAGTGGTCACGCAGCCGCACGCTTGACGGCGTCAAGCTGTCGGCATCCCCCTGGGTGCGCGAGGAGGTGACCGGACTGATCCTGGCGTTGCCTTCATTGCGTGACGTAGACGAAGCCCAGGCACATCTCGTCGGTCGTCCCTTCGCCCCAGTTGAGCGCCCGCGGCGACAGTGGCTGGCCGCTTGCGTCCACCGGTTGCGTGGAGATCGAATTATCCCAATGGCACTCGATCCCCAGCTTGTCGCCGGGCGCCACCTGCTTCGGGTTTGCGAAAGCGTATGAACCCTGCCAATGGAAATCCCACCTGGGGATGGTGAGGAGGCACTCGGTCGTTCCCGCGGCTTTCTGGAGATTCAGCGTCGCCTGCGTTCCGTGAAGGTGCATGTGCAGCGCCGCGGAGTGGATCGTGACCGGCCTCGTCGCGTCGATCTTCCCGCTGGTCGCGAAGCTGAATCCGGTCAACGCGTCAAAGGCGAAGGAGTGCGTCGCGTCGCGATCTCCCGCGTTGATGCTCATGGTGTGCAGCCTCGGCCACCACGGGTTCGTCCACGGCAACGCCAGCGCTTCTTTCGCAACCTCGTCGTCGACCTTCAGGTTAACGGTCGACTGATCCGCGGGCGGCGGCGCGCTCCCCGGGTGATAGTGCACCTGCACGATGAGCTTCGATCCCGCTTCGATCCGGATGCCCGTATCGGGCGGGAAATCGGCGCCGCTCGCGCCGGGCGCCCATCCGCCGACCAGGCTCGGGAGGGCGCTGCCGCCCGGCCCGGCGAAGCAGGCCCAGCCGGGGCCGGCGTCAGCGTCGTCGAGCGCCTGGTACGACGGGAGGGTCGCGGGCGTCGCAGCGAAGACGAGGACGTGGTGCACGATCGACGGCTGTCCAGGCGCGACACCGATGCCGGTCACGTATTTCGTCGTCGTCGCGGGCCAGTCGACCAGGAAGCAGCGGTAGTCGTCCGGGTGCTTCTGCGGCGTGTAGGCCTCTGGAATGGTGAGCTTGTAGTCGATGCGCGAGAGCCCGGCCACTTGCGGCGGGAGCGGGGTGGCCGCCACCGGAACGCCGAGCTTGCCCCCCGCGGCGGCCCACGATCCGATGGTCTTGATCTGATCGGCGGTGAGCGAGCGGTCGCGGGCGTAATCGGTGCAGCCCGCTCCCGGCGGCCAGGGCGGCATCGTCTTCGCCGCGGTCGCCGCCTGGATCGCCCGCGCGTAGAAGACGACGTCCTCCGGCGCGGTCAGCGCGAACGGCGCGATGCCCCCCTCCTGGTGGCAGGTCACGCACTTTGCATCGACGATCGACTTCACGTCCCGGTAGTAGGTGACCTCCGCGGGAGCGGTGGTGCCCGAGCAGGCGGACAGCGCCGTCGCGAGCGCGGCGGCCCGGACGGCTCTCCAGGAGACGGTCCCTACGCGCATCGAGACACCTCTGCACAGAAGCAACTTGCTCACCGGAGCCGTGAGACTACCAATGCCGGGCGCTGACGGATAGCTCCGGGGCAAGGGCTCGAGCGCCGGTCGGAGCCCGAGTCCTGCTTCACGTCTTCGGCAGCGCTCCCACCAGCACGATGTCGCCCGTGGGCGCGCCGCTGGGGCTGCCGCCAAGAGGCTCGACCGAGACCGCCAGCGCGTCGGCGCCGCCCGCGAGCAGCTGCGGATCGATCGACGCCAGCACCGTGCCCGACTGCCCCGCGCGCAACAGTCCCGCCGGCACCGGCGCTTCCTTGCCGCGGATGATCCAGAGCTCGAAGTCCTTGCCGGCCCGCGGCAGGAGCGCGCTGGAGAGCACCATGCCCTTGCGCGCGGCGACGTCGATCAGCGCGCGGGCACCCAGTCCGCCGCCGGTCGGCTGCGCCGCGAAGGAGACCACCTGCGTGGTCGGCGACTGGAGCAGCGCGATGGCCGACCGCTGCGCCTCGGCCTCGCCGCGCAGCGACGACAGCTCGCCCAGGCACTGCTGCTTCTCCCGCTCGACGCCCGCGACCGCTTCGGCGTGCAGCCTGCGCTCGCGCGCTCCGCCGGCAAAGAGCAGCAGCGCCGCGGCGGCCGCCGCCGTCCAGGCGATGGCCTCGCGCGGACCGAAGCCCTGGCGCGGCGCCACCCGTGCCTCGATGGCGCTCCAGATGGCCGCAGGCGGGCGCGGCGAAGGCAGCGTGCGCGCCAGGGCCTCGACGCCCGTGGACGCCTGCTGCAGCGCTTCGAAGCAGCCCTCGTGCGAGGCCTCGGCCAGGTGCGCCTCTGCCGCGGCACGCTCGGCAGGATCGAGCGCGCCCAGCGCCAGCACCGCCGCCAGCTCCTTGAACTCGGCGCAGGTCATGACGCCGTCTCCCCGAGAGCCCGCGCCAGCTTCTCCAGCGCCAGCCGGCAGCGCGTCTTCACCGTGCCCAGCGGCTCGCCCAGGCGGGCCGCGATCTCCACCTGCGTCAGCCCCTCGAAGTAGGCGAGCTGCACGGTGTCCCTCTGCTCGGAAGGCAAGGTGGCGAGCGCCTGCTGGAGGCGGTCGCGCTCCTGCCGCTGCGTGGCGGCCTCGATGGGCAGCGGCACCGCCGGCGGCTCTTCCGCCTTGAGCGCCGTGGTGGCGCGCCCCGCGGCTGCCCGCGCGCGCAGGCGATCCAGCGCGCGGCTGCGGGTGATGGCGATGAGCCACGCGACTGCGTTGCCGCGGCGGGCGTCGAACTGGCCGGCGTTGCGCCATGCTTCCACGAAGGCGTCCTGCAGCACGTCCTGTGCCTCCGGCGCGCTGCGCAGGATCCGCTGCGCGACGGCGAGGGCCACCGGGGAGCAGCGATCGTAGAGCTCGCGCAGCGCCTTGGGATCGCGGGCGGCGATCCGGCGCAGCAACACCTCGTCGGAGGCGCGGGCGGATGCGAGGACCGCACCCAGGAACGGGAACAGCATGCGCTGGGTCACATATCCCGTACCGATCCGTGAAGCAACGGCCTGCATGCCTTGTCTACGGCTGCCGGGTCGGGCCGGATTCAACCGGCCGGCGCGGGCTTGCAGAGTGGCCGGCGCGGCGCAACACCAGTCGTGCACAGCGACGCAGCACCGAGGAGAAAAGCGCTTTACACCCTGCCGGGGCGCCCTTATGGTGCGCCGCGCCGCTGGCCTTCGAAGCATCGCCCTGAGGAGCCGGCTGACCGGCGCCGGGCGAAGCGCGAAGGCCCGCAGCATTGAGGAGAAGCAGATGGATCAGGTCAAGTCAAAGGTCGCGCCCGCAGACGGAAAGCTCGCAGTCCTCCTCCCCGGCATGGGCGCGGTGGCGACGACGTTCATCGCCGGCGTCGAGGCCATCCGCGCGGGCCTGGCCAAGCCCATCGGCTCTCTCACCCAGATGGCGCAGATCCGGCTCGGCAAGCGCAGCGAGAAGCGCTGGTCGATGATCAAGGACTTGGTGCCGCTGGCGAAGCTCGACGACCTCGTCTTCGGCGGCTGGGATCCGATCCCCGACGATGCCTACACCGCGGCGGCCAAGGCCAAGGTGCTCTCGCCCGAGCACCTCGCCATCATCAAGGACCGCTTAAGCGCCATCAAGCCGATGACGGCCGTCTTCGACAAGAACGTGGTCAAGCGCCTCGACGGGACCCACTTCAAGAAGGGCACCAAGCGCGAGCTGGCCAACGCGCTCATGCAGGACATCCGCTCGTTCATGGACAAGAACAAGTGCAAGCGCGCCGTGATGGTCTGGTGCGCTTCCACCGAGGCGTACCAGGAGGCCGGCCCGGAGCACCAGTCGATCGCCGCCTTCGAGAAGGCGCTCGACGCGGACCACCCCAACATCTTCCCCTCGCAGCTCTACGCCTACGCCGCCATCATGAGCGGCGTGCCGTACATGAACGGCGCGCCCAACCTCTCCTGCGACTTCCCCGCCATGATCCAGCTGGCGGAGAAGAAGGGCGTGGCCATCGGCGGCAAGGACTTCAAGACCGGCCAGACCCTGATGAAGACCATCATCGCCCCCGGCCTCAAGGCGCGCATGCTGGGGATGGAGGGCTGGTTCTCCACCAACATCCTCGGCAACCGCGACGGAGAGGTCCTCGACGACCCGGCCAACTTCAAGACCAAGGAAGTCTCCAAGCTGTCGGTGCTGGAGCAGATCCTCGAGCCGGAAAAGTATCCCGACCTCTACAAGGACCTGCAGCACAAGGTGTCGATCCACTACTACAAGCCCCGCGGCGACAACAAGGAGGGCTGGGACAACATCGACATCGTCGGGTGGATGGGCTACCCGATGCAGATCAAGGTCAACTTCCTCTGCCGCGACAGCATCCTCGCCGCGCCCATCGTCCTCGACCTGGCGCTCTTCGCCGACCTGGCCAGCCGCGCCGGGATGAAGGGCATCCAGGAGTGGCTCAGCTTCTACTTCAAGAGCCCGCAGCACGCGGCCAGCGTCTATCCCGAGCATGACCTCTTCGTGCAGAAGGTCCGCCTCGAGAACAACCTGCGCTACCTGATGGGCGAAGAGCTGATCAACTACCTCGGCTCCGACTACACCAACGAGTGATCGCCCTCGCGCTGCTGCTCTCTGCAGGGCTCGGTCTGCGCGACGTGCAGGAGCGCGCGCGGACCTTGGACCCGCGCGTCCAGCAGGTGGCGGCGCAATTGCAGAATGCACAGGCGAAGCACGAGGAAGTGCTGGTCTCGTGGTTTCCGTCGATCGCGGCCACCGGCTACCTCGCCGGGCCGACGCCCGAGCACTACCTGAAGGGCGGCGCCTTCGACGCGAACCCCTCGGATCCGTCGCACCTCCGGACGCTCGATTACTTCGGCGGCCAGCTGGGCGTGCAGCTGCACGCCGACGTGCAGGTGGTGCAGCCGCTCTATTCGTTTGGAAAGTTCGCCGCCGGCAAGGGCGCGACCCAGCACCTGGTCTCCGCGACCGAGGCGCTGCTGGCGCGGGCGCGCGATCAGGCGTCGTACGATGCCGCGCGCGCGTACTGGGGCTACCAGACCGCGCGCAACGCCGGCGAGGCGGTGCAGAAGGTCCACGACCGGCTGGCACAGGCGAAGGACACCGCCGATCAATTATTGAAGGAGCAGAGCGACCAGATCACCCGCGCCGACCGGCTCAAGCTCGATTATCTCGCCGAGGAGATCGAGGCGCAGCAGGCGGCGGCGCTCAAGGGCCGCGACCTCGCCATCAACGGGATCCGCACGCTGCTCGCGCTCAAGCCCGAGGAGCCGCTCGAGGTCGCGCAGGAGGCGCTGCCCGACCCACCGGCGCAGCCCGCCGCCGAGGCGGTGCAGCGCCGCGCGCTGGAGAAGCGGCCGGAGCTGCGCGCCGCCGAGGAAGCGGTGCAGGCGCGGCAGGCGCTGGTCGATCTGGAGACGGCGCGGCTCTGGCCCGACCTCGGCCTCGTCGCCGGGGCGCGCTTCACCGAGACCACCAACGCCTCCAATCCGCAGTCGCCCTTCGTCAGCAACCCCTTTCACGAGGCCTCGGCCTACGCGGCGCTGGCCATCCACGGGACCTTCGAGATCCCGCAGAAGCTGGCGCGGCGCCGGCAGGCGGAGGCCGATCTGATGGAGGCGCTGGCCACCCGGCGCGGCGCCGAGCAGCTGGTGCGGCTGGAGGTCCAGCAGGCGCTGGGCGATCTCGCCGAGGCGCGGACCAAAGTCGACCGCTACACCAGGGAGACCGCCATCGGAAAGCAGCTCGCCACCCAGGCGGGCGTCGCCTTCGACTCCGGGCTGGGCGAGGCGCGCGAGCTGCTCGAGGACACGCTGCTCTACGCCCGCGCGGACGGGGCGCGGCTGGAGGCGCTCTACAACGCCCAGCTCGCCTGGGCGGCGCTGGAAAAGGCGGCGGGCGGGCCGCTGCAGTAGTTGCCCGGCGTTGAAGCTTGTGCGATCCCGCTGCGTCGAACTGCTGCCGTGTTCCGCGGCTTCCAGGAGGTCTTCGTGATCGTCGCCATTCTTCTCGCCGCACTGCAGGCCGGGTCCGCCAGCGCCGCGGTGCAGACCGCGCAGGAGCGGGTGCGCAAGGACTTGAACGCGTGGTTCAAGGCGGAGGGCCCCGCCCGCCTCAAGGCGAAGGAGAAAGCGCGCGCGGCGGTGGGCGAGCTGATCGACTTCGACGCGCTGGCCAGGAGCACGCTGGGCGGCAAGTGGGATGGTTTGAGCCCAAAGGATCGCACCCGGTTCACCGCGGCGCTGCGCGGGGCCATGGAGGCGAACTACCTCTCCAAGATGCGGCAGGGCAAGACCTCCGACGTGGACCAGGTGAAGAGCGAGGTGCTCTCCGAAGAGGCGAAGGGCGCGCAGACGCTGGTGAAGACGCGGGTGACCTCGGGCGCCGACACCGCCGCCATCGACTACCAGATGGAGCGCGGCAAGAAGGGCTGGCGCGCGGTGGATGTGCTCACCGAGGGCGTCTCGCTGGCGGAGACCTACCGCGACCAGGTCTCGCGGCTGCTGGCGAAGAAGAACTTCGACGCGGTGGTGGGCGCGCTGGAGAAGAAGCGCAAGGCGCTCGAGGCCGAGGAGGAGAAGCCGGCCGCGCCCGCCGCTGCGCACTAGGACCACGTTGCCGTATTCGGCAACGGTCTTGTCCAGCGGCCAATGCTCGGAGACGCCCGGCCATCGGGCTGGGAGCCGCCGTCTCGCGGCCGTCGTTGCGGTTGCGGCAACAGCCTCCTAGACTCCCGCCGGAGGTTGCACATGTTCCGCTACTTCGCTTACGGCTCTGCCCTCTCGCGGCGTCACATCGGCGAGTGGGCGGCCGAGCACGGCGTCGATGCGCGCCTCTTCGCCCGCGGCGTCCCGGCGGTGCTGCGCGGCTACCAGCTGGTCTTCGACGTGGAGAGCCGCTTCTGGGGCGGACGCGTCGCCAACCTCGCGCCTCACCAGGACGGCGAAGTCCACGGCGTGATCTTCGAGATCCCGCCGCCGGCCAAAGACGCGGTGCTGCGCAAGGAAGGTGTCGCCACCGGGCTCTCGCAGGAGCTGGACGTCACGGTGGAGACGGCCGACGGCCAGGTCGCCGCCAAGGCCTATGTCGCGCGCCCCGAGAAGAAGGGCGAGGCCGGCGCCCCCAGCGGGAGGCTGCTCACGTACTTGATCGAAGGCGCCCAGGAGCGCGGGCTGCCCGAGAGCTGGGTCGCGGTGCTGCAGAAGCACGCCGAGTCGGCCACGCCGGTGCAGCCAAAGCCCGGCCCGGTCAGCCTCAAGATCGAACAAAAAAGATAAGGGGACACCATACGCAACCCGTGCCA
>JAYWAJ010000476.1:0-23277 GCA_043782525.1 Deltaproteobacteria bacterium
TGCGGCCCGGCCGAAGAGCTGCAGGAGATCCTCCGCTCCCCCGAAGACGTGGCGCGGGTCTCCTTCACCCTGCTCGACCAGGACCCGGAGGCGCTCGGCGAGGCCCGGGGCGTGGTCGAGCGGCTGGACAAGTCGCTGGGCGTGAAAGTCCAGGCCACCACCCTCTGCACCTCGGTGCGCACCATGCAGCAGGGCGGCTCGCCCATCGAGGACAGCGCCTTCGACCTGGTCTACTCGATGGGCCTCTTCGACTATCTCACCGACACCACCGCCACCGCGGTGCTCTCCTGGCTCTACGCGCGGCTCGCCCGCGGCGGGGAGCTGGTGGTGGGCAACTTCCATGCGCGCAACTCGTCGCGCGTCTTCATGGAGTACTGGGCCGACTGGACCCTCTGGTACCGCACCGAAGGAGAGTTGTTGCGCCTGGCCGACGCGCTGCCGGGCGCGCAGTCCCGCATCTCCTTCGAGGAGAGCGGCTGCCAGATCTTCCTGCACATCACCAAGACGAGCGGGCGGTAGCTGCCCAGAAGGACCGCATGGCCGACGCAATCGCTACCAGCGAAATTCGCGCCCAGGCGGAGCTGCGCCATGGGCCGGACGAGGTGCGCGACCAGGCCGAGCTGCGCGCCTACATCAACGACCTGGCGCACCGCTGGTCGATGACGCTGTCGGCCCTGGCCTTCACCCTGGTGCCGGCCTTCTTCCTCCTCGACTACATGGTGGTCTCGCCCGAGCTCCTGGGGCGCTTCGCGCTCTTCCGCGGCCTCGCCACCATCATCCCCGTCATCCAGTTCTTCGTGCTGCGCGCCACCCTGCCCAGCAACACCTCGATCATCCACGGCTACCTCCTGACGACGGTGACGGCGGGGGCCATCGCCGCCATGACCACCAACCTGGGCGGCTTCAACTCGCCCTACTACGCCGGCCTCAATCTCGTAGTCATCGCCATCGTGGTGCTCTTGCCCTGGGGCTTCTTCCACTCGGTGGCCAACGCCGTCATCGTCCTCGGGCTCTACATCGGCCTCAACCTCATCTTCCCCAGCCCGGAGCCGATCTCGCGGGAAGTGCTCTTCAACAACCTCTACTTCCTCGTCGCCACCGCCATCATCGCGGTCGCCATCAACGTGGTGAAGCAGCGCCTCATCGAGCAGGAGTTCTGGGGCCGCTCCAAGCTTTCGGCCGCCCGCGACGCGCTCTGGGGCGAGATGGAGCTCGCCAAGCGCATCCAGACCGCGCTCCTGCCCAAGGTGGACCGCGTGCCCGGCTTCCGCGTCGCCGCCCGCATGCTGCCCGCCGCCGAGGTGGGGGGCGACTACTACGATATCTTGCAGACCGCGGCGGGCGAGACCTGGCTCGCCATCGGCGACGTCTCCGGCCACGGAGTCGCCTCCGGCCTGATCATGATGATGACGCAGACGAGCATCTTCGCCACCGTGGACCGCACCACCGGCTACATGCCGTCGCGGGTGCTGGAGCTGGTCAACTCGGTCATCAAGCAGAACATCTCGCGCCTCTCCACCGACCGGTACATGAGCGTCTGGTTGGCGCGGCTCGACGGCGGCCGCATGACCTTCGCCGGCAAGCACCAGGACGTCCTCATCTGGCGCAAGGCCAGCAACACGGTGGAGACGCTGCCCACCACCGGCACCTGGCTGGGCCTGGTCGACGATCTCGCCGGCAAGCTCTCCGACGCCTCGGTGGAGATCGCCGAAGGCGACGCCGTGCTCGTCTTCACCGACGGCATCACCGAGGCGATGAACGCGGCCGGCGAGATGTACAACCAGACCCGCCTCACCGAGGTGCTGCAGAAGCACGGCGCGCTCGAGGCGGAGCAGATCGTGCTAGCGGTGCTGGCCGAGGTGGACGGCTTCCAGGCGCAGCAGGCCGACGACATCACCGTCCTCGTCCTCAAGCGCGTCCAGACGGGCCGACGGGCGGATTCGTAGAGTGGACGTCGCGGCAGCCGGCCCGACGCGCCCGACCCCCTCGGCGCTGCAGGCGGAGTTCGAGCAGGCGACGCTGGAGGGCCTGCGCTCGCTGGCCGTCGGGGTCCTCCTCCTCGGCTTCCTCTTCCTGCCCTTCGACGTCCTGCGGCTGGCCGCCCCGCTGGCGATGCCGGCCCTCGCCCACGACCTCGTCACCATGGCCGTCGCCGCCGGGCTCTGGTGGGCGGCGGACCGGCGCTTCTTGCCGGCGCGGCTGGCGGCCCCGGCGGCGGTCGCCTTCGCGCTGGTGGTCCTCTCCAACGTCCTGCGCCAGCGGGGCATCGACCCGATCTCGAGCACCCAGTGGGTGGCGGTCGTGCTCATCGGCCTCGGGACCTTCGTGCTCCCGCGCGGCTGGATGCTCTGCGGCCTGTTGCTCGTCTGCGCCGGCTGGGCCGGAATCGTCCGCTTCGAGCCCCTCTCCCGCCTGGGCCACCTCGCCTTCACGCTGGTGGCCGGCCTGGCGGTGGCCTTCCCCATGCACGTTGCCCGGCGCCGGTCGCACGCGCGCATCGTCGGGCTGCGCCAGAAGGACGAGCTGCGGCAGGAGGAGCTGCAGAAGGCGCTGCTGGCCGCCGAGGAGGCGCGCCGCACCCTCGACGAAAAGGTCGCCGCCCGCACCGAGGAGCTCTCGCGCACCGCCGCCGAGCTGCGCACCGAGCTGGTCGAGCGGCAGCGGGACGCGGTCCAGCGCATCGCCCTCGAGGCGCGCCTGCAGCACGACGCCCTCCACGACGCGCTCACCACCCTCCCCAACCGCGCCCTCTTCCTCGACCGCCTCGGCCACGCCTGGCAGCGGATGCGGCGCGAGCAGGGCTTCCGCTTCGCGGTGCTCTACCTCGACCTCGACCGCTTCAAGGTCATCAACGACACCTTCGGCCACGAGGTCGGCGACCAGCTGCTGGTGGGGATCGGCAGGCGACTCCCCGGTTGCCTGCGCCCCACCGACACCGTGGCCCGGCTGGGCGGCGACGAGTTCGCGGTGCTGCTCGAGGGCTTCAAGAGCGCGGCCGAGACCCTGGCCATCGCCGAGCGCATCCACGCGGCGCTGCGGGTCCCCTTCCGCATCGACCAGCACGAGTTCTACGTCACCGTCAGCATCGGCGTCGCCGACGGCGTGGTCGAGGGCCAGCCGCCCGAGCAGTACGTCCGCGACGCCGACGTGGCCATGTACGCCGCCAAGGCGCGCGGCACGCCCTACGAGCGCTTCGACGGCGCCATGCACAGCCCGGCGCTGGCGCGCATGCGCATGGAGACGGAGCTGCGCTCGGCCATCGAGCGCAACCAGTTCTTCCTCGTCTACCAGCCCATCGTCGACCTGCGCACCACCCGCATCGAAGGCTTCGAGGCGCTGGTCCGCTGGCAGCATCCCGCCCGCGGCGTGGTCGGCCCCGACGAGTTCATCGGGCTGGCCGAGGAGACGCGCCTGATCGTGCCCCTCAGCCTCTGGGTGCTGCGCCAGAGCTGCCGGCAGGCGGTGCTGTGGAGGAAGGTCCACCACGGACCGGGGCCGCTCGTCGGCGTCAACCTCTCGCCCCAGCTGCTCAGCCGGCAGAACATGGCCGCCGAGATCTTCGCGGTGCTGGAGGAGGCCGGGCTTCCGCCCACCGACCTGGCGGTGGAGATCACCGAGAGCGCCCTGATGGCCTCGCCCCAGGTGGCCGCCACCATGCTGGGCGAGCTGCGCGGCCGCGGCGTCCAGGTCTTCGTCGACGACTTCGGCACCGGCTACTCTTCCCTCGCCTACCTCTCCAGCCTGCCCGTCGATCGCCTCAAGATCGACCGGACCTTCGTCGCGGCCATGGGCGACCCGAACCGCCTGCGCATCGTGCGGACCATCGCCACGCTGGCGCACGATCTGGGCAAGGGCCTGGTCGCCGAGGGCGTCGAGACGCCGGAGCAGCTCGAGCTCTTGCGCGGGATGGGCTGCGAGTTCGGACAGGGCTGGATCTTCTCCCGCCCGATGGACGCGGCCCAAGCCGAGGCGCTCCTCATCGCCGACCAGGGCGGGGGCGCCTTCCCCGGCCTCACCGAGGGCGTGGCGCACGACGCGCAGCTGGCGGCGGAGAAGCTCATCGAGGACGGCGCGCGGCTGGAGAACCCGGCCCTGCGCAGGTCCTAGGCGCCCGACCGGCGCAGCTGCACCAGAAGCCCGCCCCTCGGCTCCGGCGGCACCAGGCTGTACTTGAGCGAGAGATCCTGCGGCGGCAGCTCCCAGGTGAAGTCGCGGAGCAGCGCGACGGCGAACACCTGCATGAACACCGTCGAGTAATCGTAGCCCGCGCACTTGTGCCCCTCCATCGACCCTGCCCCCTGCGGGGCGAAGGCGTGCGGGTGGCGCTTCTCCTCGGCCCGCGCGGGCGAGAAGCGGTCGGGGTCGAACTTGCGCGGCGCGGTGAAGATGTCGTCGAAGTTGTGCTCGACCACCGCCATCATCACGTTCCAGCCGGCGGGGATGTCGTAGCCGTTGAGCTCGAAGCCGATGCGGGCGCGGCCGAAGCTGACCGGGACGTTGGGGGTCGCCCGCTTCAGCTCGTTGACCACCTGCATGAGGAAGGGCATCTGCCGCAGCTGCGCGGGCGTGATCGGACCGCGCGGCGACTGCGCCCGGACCTCTGCCGAGACCTGTTCCCGCACCGCCGGATTCTGCGCCAGCTGCACCAGGGTGGCCGCCAGCTCGGCGAAGACGATGTAGCCGGCCAGCACGATGTGGTGCAGCTCGAGCGCGGCCTGCCGCGGCGTCATGCGGGTGCCGTCGGGCGCCGCCGCCGCGAGGATGCGGGAGAGGCCGTCGTCGCCGGGAGCCTGCTGGTGGGCGGCGACCAGGCGCTCATAGAGCGCGAGGATGCGGTCGCGCGCCTGCAGCCCCTTGGTGAACGCCGTGCCCGGCAGCGGGATGGGCAGCGCGGTGAAGGCGCGGAAGACGAATGAATAGTCGGCGACCAGCCGGGAGATCTCGGCCTCGCCGGCGCCGAGGACGTTGGTGCAGATGCCGCGGATGGCGAGCAGCTTGAGGTCGTCCAGGACACGAGAGGGACCGCGCCCGGCCCACTTCGCGAAGAGCGCCTCGATGAGCCCCTGCAGCGCGGGCAGGTAGGCCGCCAGCGCCGCGCGGGAGAAGCCCGCCAGCACGATCTGCTTGCGGGCGGCGTGGGCGGGGCCGTCCATCAGCGGGAGGATGCCGGGCCCGCCGAACAGCTTCTGCACCGGCGGCGGGAAGGCGCCCTCGCGCTGGATCAGCTTCTCGTCGAGCCATTTCTCCGCCACCTGCGGCCCGGAGATGAAGACGGTGGGCGTGCCGAGGATGTGGGAGCGGAAGACGTGGCCGTGCAGGGCCGTGCGCTTGGAGATGAAGGTGAAGATGTCGCCGACGAAGGCCAGCGTCTCGCCCAAGAGCGGCAGCCCCGAGGAGCCCGGAGGAAGTCTCATGCCTCCGCTCTATCACGGGCAGACTTCGCTCTGCGCGGCCTCGTCAGGCGGTGAAAAAGGCGACCTGCTCCGGCCAGAGCGCGGGCTTCTTGAAGAAGCCGAAGTGCCCGACCGGATCGCGGTGGAGGCGGAAGTCCTTCTGCGCCCCGGGGTAGAGGGTGAGCAGCGACTCCATCGCGTCCCTGGGCGCGTAGGCGTCGCCGGGAAAGCAGACGGCGCGCAGGGGCCCCTGGTAGCGCAGGTATTCGAGCCCGCCCCGCGGCTCGGCCCAGGAGAAGACGTAGCGCGGGTCCTTGCCCCACTGCGCCCACTCGCGGGCGACCCCGAGCGGCACGTCGTCTCCCTGGCCGAAGCGCCGCATCGGCAGGTAGCCGTTCCACGCGGTCAGGCCGGGGATGATCCCCCACCAGAGCGCCGCCATCACCGCCCGCGGCCAGCCGCGGTAGGCCTTCCAGTAGGCGGTGCCGGCGGCGATGAAGAGGGCGCGGGAAAATCCGGCGCCGTCGATCATTCCCATCAGCTGCCCGCCGGCGCTGTGGCCGAGGTAGTGCATCGGCAGATCCGGAAAGCGCGCGCGCAGGAAGTCGGCGCCGCCCGCCAGGTCCTTCTCGCCCCAGTCGTGGAAGTGCGCGGTGAAGCCCTTGAGCGACCCCTCCGGCCGCGAGGCGCCGATGCCGCGGTAGTCGAGGGTCAGGGCGGCGATGCCCTCGGCGGAGAGGGCGCGTGCGAAGGGGCCGTAGAAGCGGGCCCGCACCGCCATGGCCGGGCCGATGAGGAGGCAGGCGCGCGGCGTCCCGGCGGGAAGGTAGAGATCGCCGCCGAGCGGGAAGCCGTCGTGGCGCGCGGCGATGCGGACGGGTTCGATCATCTAGGGCCTGGCGGCCTCGGGCACCGGCGGCCGGGCCGGAGCGGAGGTCGCCTCTGGCGGCGGAGGGCTCTTCGCGCTCGCCGGCACCGCCCCGGAGGAGACGCTCAGCGCCGGCCCGGGGACGCACTTGAGGCCGAGGAAGCCTTCTTCGCAGGACTCGTCGGCGCGGCATTGTCCGCGGCAGGGCAGCGGCTCGCAGAGGCCGTTCTTGTTGTTGCAGCTCTCGCCCTGCTGGCAGACGGCATAGCAGCCGCCGTGGGCGCGGCTCACCGCCGACGAGCCCAGCGCCAGCGAGGACATCAAGGCCGCGCCCGCCAGCGTGTTCGGAGACCCGGTGTGGCAGGAGACCGCGGTCAGGGCGCAGGCGATGGCGGCGAGCCTCATGCAGCCATTCTAACGTCTGCCCGGCCCTCAGGGGGCAAGGCGGTCGAGGAGCGACTGGTTCATCTCCACGCCGATGCGCTCGATGAGGCCGCCCTCGATGCGCAGGAGGGCCGTTCCCGCCAGCCGCGCGGGAATGCCCCCCGCCGTCCAGGTCCCCAGGTACCGCACCGCCACGCCGCCCGGCGTCTGGTAGATGACCAGGTCGCGGAACTTCGCGTCCCGGAAGACCTCGAAGGTCTGCTGCGTGTGCAGGAGGAAGGACTCCTTCCCGACCAGCGTCGCGGCGAACCGCGACCCCTGCGGTCCGGCGAAGCGGACGTTGCCGGAGCAGACCGAGAGCAGCTCCGCCCAGTTCTTTCCGCCCAGCGCCTCGAAGTACCTGCGCGCGAGCGCGGCGGACTCGTGCCTGTCGGGGTGCAGCGGGTCGCCCAGCATCTGCGCCACCCGCACCAGCAGGTCGCCGATGTCGAACGGCTTGTGGAGGGCGAAGCGCAGGCCGAGCCGCGCGACGTCGGTGTCGGACGCCTTCCAGCCGCTGAGCAGGCCCACCGGCGTCGGCCGCGCCCGCGCCACGATGGCTGCCACCTTCTCGTAGGCGGGCGCCCCGCCGAAGGCGTCGGTGAGGACGGCGCCGAAGACCTGTGCGTCGAGAGCGTCGAGCGCGGCGGCGGCAGAGTCGACGCAGGTGGCCGCGTAGCCCTCGCCGCGCAGAATCTCGCAGAACGCCTCGACGAGGTCGCCCTCGTCGTCGGCGATGAGGATGTGGGGCCGCCCTTCCTCCATCGCGGGCACTGTCGTCACCTCCGGAGGGTAAGGTCAATGCGGGGCGGCACGGATTCGGCACCGCTGTCAGACCCCTGGAGTAGGCTCCCTCTCGTGAAGGAACTCCTCACTTCGGCGGGCGCGCAGGCCCGGCTCCAGCACGCGCAGGACTGGCTCTGCCGGCAGGGCCGCGCCCTAGTCGTCGGGGCCTCGCTGGAGGCGGCCTCCGAGGTGGTGCGCGGGGCGGCGCGGCGGGTGCCGGCGGCGTTCGGCTGGCAGCGGATGACGCCGGGGCGGCTGGCGGCGGTGCTGGCTTCCCGCGAGCTCGCGCGGCGCGGGGTCTCGCCGCTCTCGCCCCTCGGAGTCGAAGCGGTCTGCGCGCGGGTGGTGCACCAGCTCGGAGGCGCTTCTGCCCTGGGCAGGTTCCAGCCGGTGGCGCAGCAGCCGGGCCTGCCGCGGGCGCTCTCGCGCAGCCTGCAGGAGGCGCGGCTCGCCGGGGTGCGGCCCGAGGGAGATCTGGGCCGGCTGCTCGAGGCGTACGAGGCCGAGCTGCTCCGGGCGCACCTCGCCGACCGCGCCGAGGTCTTCCGGCTGGCGCTCCTCGCCGGAGATCATCCGCTGCTCGGGCTGCCCGCGCTGCTGGTCGATCTGCCCCTGCAGGCCCCGCTGGAAGAGCGGCTCCTCGGGCTCCTGCGCGGAGAGGTGCTCGCCGTCGCTCCCGCCGCCGACGCCGCGGCGCTCTCCCGCGCCTTGTCGGTGACGCCGCGGCAGCTCGCCGAGACGGCCCGCAGCTCGCTCTCCCGGGTGCAGCAGCGCCTCTTCAACGAGGGCGACGAGGAGGCGGCGCCGCTCGGCGACGACGTGCAGATCTTCTCCGCGCCGGGCGAAAGCCGCGAGTGCGTCGAGATCGCGCGGCGCATCCGCAGGGAGGCGGAAGCGGGTGTGCCCTTCGACCGCCAGGCGGTGCTCCTGCGCGCGCCCTCGCAGTACCGGGCGCTCCTCGAAGAAGCCTTCGCCCGCGCCGGCATCCCCGCTTTCTTCGCCTCCGGAACCCGCCTGCCCGACCCGGCCGGCCGCGCCTTTCTCGCGCTCCTCTCCTGCGCCGCGGAAGGACTGTCGGCGCGGGCCTTCGGCGAATACCTCTCGCTGGGCGAGGTGCCCGACGCCCCTTCCGGCCTGCCCCCGCGTCCTCCGCCTCCCGGCGACCGCTGGGTCCCGCCCGACGCGGAGCTCGACGCGCGCCTGCCGCCGGAGCCCGAGCCCCAGCTCGATCCGGTCGCCCCTGCCGACGTCGACGCGCCGGTGGTCGCCGGCGCGCTGCGCGCTCCCTGGCGCTGGGAACAGCTGCTCGTCGACGCGGCGGTGATCGGCGGCCGCCACCGCTGGGAGCGGCGGCTCTCTGGCCTGCGCGGCCAGCTGGAGAAGAGGCGGCAGGACTCCGCCGAAGACGAGACCCGGGCGCAGTGGCTCGAAAGCCAGCTTCTGGACCTCGCGGCGCTGCGGAACTTCGCGCTCCCCCTCCTCGACGCGCTCGCGGCGCTGCCCCAGGCGGCCAGCTGGGGCGACTTCCTCGACCCGCTCACCGCGCTCGCCACCCAGGCGCTGCGCGAGCCCGCGCGGGTGCTCTCGCTCCTGGCGGAGCTTGCGCCCATGGCGCCGGTCGGGCCGGTCACTCTCGCCGAGGTACGCCTCGTGCTGACGCGCCGGCTCACCGAGCTTCCGGTGCCCCCCTCCGGCAAGCGCCACGGCAAGGTCTACGTCGCCGAGGCGGCGGCGGCGCGCGGGCTGTCGTTCGACGTCGTCTTCGTGCCCGGGCTGGCCGAGAAGCTGTTCCCGCAGAAGGTCATGGAGGACCCGCTCCTGCGCGACCGCGAGCGGCTCTTGCTGGCGGGCCTCGAGACCAGCGAAGGGCGCATCGCCAGGGAGCGCCTCTTGCTGCGGCTGGCGGTGGGCGCGGCGCGCGAGCGGGTCGTGCTCTCCTGGCCGCGCATCGATCTGTCGCAGGGCCGGGCGCGGGTGCCCTCGTTCTACGGGCTCGAGGTCCTGCGCGCGGCAGAGGGAGAGCTGCCCGCCTTCGCCGCGCTTTCGCGCCGGGCGGAGCAGGCGGGGGGCGCGCGGGCGGGCTGGCCCTCGCCACCGAATCCCGCCGACGCCATCGACGAGGCGGAGCACGACCTCGCGCTCCTCATGCGCGCCTTCCACCTGCCCGAGACCGAAGCGCGCGGCACCGCCGCCTACCTGCTCTCCGCCAATCCACACCTCAAGCGGGCGCTGCGGATGCGGGCGCGGCGGTGGCTGCGCCGCTGGACTCCCGCCGACGGCCTGGTGCAGCCGTCGCCCGAAGCCCTCGAAGCCCTCCAGGCGCACCTGCCGGTGCGGCGGCCGTACTCGCCCACCGCCCTGCAGAACTACGCCTCCTGCCCTTACAAGTTCGTGCTGCAGGCGGTGCACCGGCTCTCCCCGCGCGAGGTGCCGGAGGCCATCGACGAGATCGATCCCATGGAGCGCGGCGCGCTCATCCACAAGGTGCAATACCGCCTGCTGCAACAGTTGGCGGGCGAGGGCGCCTTCCAGCTGTCGCACGCGCAGGAGCGGCTCGACGCGGTGGTCGAGGAGGTGGCGCGCGAGTGGGAAGAGCGCCTCGCGCCCGCCATCGACCGCGTCTGGCAGGACTGCGTCGCGGGCGTCAAGGTCGACCTGCGCGAATGGCTGCGCCGGCTTTCGGAAGAGAAGCGCTGGAAGCCCTGGCGCTTCGAGCTGGCCTTCGGCCTCGCCGACGGAGAGGAGCGCGACCCGCACAGCACCAAGGAGCCGGTGGCGGTGGAGGGCCTCAAGCTGCGCGGCTCCATCGACCTGGTCGAGCGCGCGGACGACGGAGCGCTGCGGGCCACCGACTACAAGACCGGCCGGGTGTGGGCGAAGCCCGGGAGCACCGTCATCGGCGGCGGCGGGACGCTGCAGCCCGCGCTCTACGCGCTGGTGCTCGAAAAGATCTTCCCCGGCGCCCGGGTCGAAGGCGGGCAGCTCTACTACTGCACCTTCGCCGGCGAGTTCACCAAGGTGGTGGTGCCGCTCGACACCGCGGCGCGCGGCAGCGTCGCCTTCCTCGGCGAGACGGTCGCGCAGGCGGTCAAGGAGGGCTTCTTGCCCGCCGCACCCAAGGACGACAAGGAGTGCGGCCGCTGCGACTACCAGCCCGTCTGCGGGCCCGGCGAGTGGCTGCGGGTGCAGAAGAAGCCGCCCCAGGCGCTCGCGGCCCTGGTGCAGCTGCGGAAGATGCCATGAGCGCGCCTCTCGCCGACGCCTTTGCCCGCGCGCGCATCCGCGAAGACCTGGGCGCGACGCTCATCGTCGAGGCAGCCGCCGGCACCGGCAAGACCAGCGAGCTGGTCCGGCGCATCGTCGCGCTGGTCCGCGGCGGGCACACCACCCTCGACCGCATCCTCTCGGTGACCTTCACCGACCTGGCGGCGGGCGAGATGAAGCTGCGCCTGCGCGGCGATCTGGAAGCGGCCCGGGAGGGCAGGCCGCCAGAGGAGCAGGAGCGGCTGAAGGCGGCGCTGCGCACGCTCGAGGCGGCGCCCATCGGCACCATCCACTCCTTCTGCGCCGACCTCCTGCGCGAGCGGCCGGTCGAGGCGCGCGTCGATCCGGTCTTCGCTGTCGCCGCCGGAGAGGAGCAGGAGCGGCTCTTCGACCAGGCCTTCGAGGCGTGGTTCCAGGAGGTGATCGGCGATTCGTCTTCGGCGGGCGGGGAGCGCGGCGGGGCCGCCGGTCCGGCCGCCGATGGGGTGCGGCGGCTCCTGCGCCGCAAGGTGCGCGGCAACGAGACGCCGCCGCGAGAGCTGCTCCGACACGCCGGGCGCGACCTGGCCGAGCACCGCGACTTCGAGGGCGCCTGGCGGCGCGACCCGCTCGACCGCGCCGGCGGGGCGGACCGGGTGGTGCAGAAGCTCGCCGAGGTGGCCGCGGTGGCGGCGCGGGCCCAGCGTCCGGACGAATGGGCGGCGCAGTCGCTGGCCGAGATCGGGCGCTGGGTCGACGAGCTGCAGCGCCGCGAGGCCGTGCGCGGCCGCGACCTCGACGGGCTCGAAGCCGACCTGCACGAGCTCTCGCGCCGCCGGCTGTGGAACTGGCGCGGCGGGGGGAAGTGGTTCGCCAAGGATCTGGAGAAGGCCTCGGCTCTTTTGCTGCGCGACGCCGCCAAGGCCGAGCTCGACGCCTTCCTCGAAGCCTGCGGCGCCGACCTCGCCGCCAGCCTGCGGGAGGAGCTGCGGCCGCTCTGCGCCCGCTACGAAGAGCTGAAGGCGCGCGCCGGCTCCCTCGACTTCCTCGACCTGCTCCTGCGCGCCCGCGATCTGGTGCGCGACGATCCCGCCGTCCGGGCCGAGCTGCAGCAGCGCTTCACCCACGTGCTGGTCGACGAGTTCCAGGACACCGACCCGCTGCAGGCCGAGATCCTCCTCCTCATCGCCGCCGACGACGCCGGCGAAGCCCGCTGGCGCCGCACCCGGCCCGCCGCCGGCAAGCTCTTCGTGGTCGGCGATCCCAAGCAGTCCATCTACCGCTTCCGGCGCGCCGACATCGCGCTCTACGAAGACGTCAAGACGCACCTGCTCGCGTCGGGCGCGGAGCTCGTGCACCTGACCACCAGCTTCCGCGCGGTGCCCGCCATCCAGCAGGCGGTCAACGCCGGCTTCGCGCCGAAGCTGTCGGGCGGAACGCAGGCGGCCTACGTGGCCCTCGACCCCCACCGCGCGGCCCTGCCCGGCCAGCCCGCCCTGATCGCGCTGCCCGCGCCGCGCCTCTATGGAGACCGCGACAAGGTGGTCAACTTCAAGATCGAGGAGTCGTACCCGCACGCGGTCGCCGCCTGGATCGATTGGCTGCTGCGCCAGAGCGGCTGGAAGGTGAGCGAGCGCGACAAGCAGGATCCGGTGCCGGTGGAGGCGCGCCACGTCTGCCTCCTCTTCAAGCGCATGCGCAGCTGGGACGGAGACCTGACCCGCAGCTACGTCCGCGCCCTCGAGGCGCGGCGCATCCCGCACGTGCTGGTCGGCGGGCGCTCGTACCACGCGCGGGAAGAGGTCCTGGCCATGCGGACGGCGGCGCAGGCCATCGAATGGCCCGACGACGAGCTCTCGGTCTTCGCCGCGCTGCGGGGGCCGCTCTTCGCCCTGGGTGACGACGCGCTGCTCCTCTGGCGCGAGCGGCAGGGGCGGTTCCATCCGCTGCGCCGGCCGCCAGACGCGCTCTCGCCCCAGGAGCGCGAGGTGGCCGAAGCCCTCGCCGTGCTGCGCGACCTTTATTTGAAGCGGAACCGGCGGCCCATCGCCGAGACGCTGTCGCGGCTGCTCGACGCCACCCGGGCGCATGCGGGCATCGCCATCCGCCAGGCCGGGGAGCAGGCCCTGGGCAACGTGCTGCGCGTGCTGGAGCTGGCGCGGCGCTTCGAGGCGGCGGGGGCCAGCTCGTTCCGCGCCTTCGTCGATCGGCTCTCCGCCGAGGCCGAGCGGGGCGAAGGCGCCGAGGCGCCGGTGGTCGAGGAGGGTACCGAGGGCGTGCGCATCATGAGCGTGCACAAGGCCAAGGGCCTCGAATTTCCGGTGGTGGTCCTCTGCGACCCGTGCGCCCCGGCGGCCCCGAAGATGCCCTCGCGGCTGGTCGACCCGGAGCGCAAGGTGTGGGCCATGCCTCTCGCCGGGTGCGCGCCGGCGGAGCTGGTCGCCGACCGCGTCGCCATCCTCCAGCGCGACCGCGAGGAGGTGGTCCGCGTCGCCTACGTCGCAGCCACGCGGGCGCGGGACCTCCTCGTCGTGCCGGCGACGGGCGACGGCGAGCCGTCCGGCTGGCTCGAGCCGCTCAACCTCGCGCTCTATCCGTCGCCCCTCCAGCGGCGGCAGGCGGGCGCGGGGCCCGGGTGTCCCGCCTTTGGCAAGGAGACGGTGCTGGACCGGCCGGCCGGACTGCTGGCGCCGCTCTCGGTCGCGCCCGGGCTGCACGCGCCCCAGGCCGGCGCGCACGAGGTCGTCTGGTGGGACCCGAACACGCTCGATCTGGACCGCGAGGTCGAAGGCGGGCTGCGCAGCAACGACCTCCTCGTCGACGGCGGCAACTCGGCGGAGGCCGCGGCCGCGCACGCCGCCTGGCAGGCCCGGCGCAAGAGCGCCGTCGAGTCCGGCCTCCGGCCTTCGCTGCGGGTCGAGACGGCCACGGCGCGATCGGCGGCGGCGGGAGCGGCGGCAGCGTCATCGGCGGCGGCGGCTGCGGCGGCGGACCTGCGGCCGGTGGCGATCGAGTCCGTCGCCTCGCGCGAGGCCGGCCGGCCCGGCGGCAAGCGATTCGGCACCTTGGTGCATGCGGTGCTGGCGGAGATCGACCTGCGCGCAGGATCAGCCTCCATCGCGCAGGCGGCGGCGGCGCAGGGAAGGCTCGTCGGCGCCGGGCAGGCCGAAGTCGAGGCGGCGGCGCGCGCCGTCGAGGCGGCGCTTGGGCATCCGCTGCTGCAGGCCGCCGCGCAGAGCGACGACTGCAGGCGCGAGGAGCCCATCGTCCACCTCCTCGCCGACGGCACCTTGCTCGAAGGAGTGGTCGACCTGGCCTTTCGCGAGGCGCGGGGCTGGGTGGTGGTTGACTTCAAGACGGACGCGCATCCCGCAGACCACCTCCACTACGCCGCGCAGCTGCGCCTCTACTGCGCCGCCGTCGAGGCCGCCACCGGCGCCCCCGCCCGCGGCGCGCTGCTGGCCGTGTAGCCGCGGCGGATACCCCGGCCCTTGCTTTCTTCCACTCGGCTTTGGTCCGGTGCGGGGCTCATGAATCATGACGCTCGAGCCACTACGCCCCTCCGCTACCGCTTCAGCAACCTCGCGCAGGCGCGCGCCCACCTGCGCGAGTTGGAGGGCCGCTGGCTCTTCTTCTACCGCGAGGAGCAGCTGCGCCTCTTGCCGGATGCGCCGGTCTGCCTCGAGCTCAGCTTCGACGACGGCTGCGCCAGCCGCCTCCTCCACGCCCAGGTGGAGGGCTCCCTGCAAGGCAGCGGCACCTGGCTCGACGTCCTCGACGCCCGCCCGCTGCTCTCGACCGCCCAATACACCCGTGCGACCCCCCGCCTCGGCTGCGATCTGCCGGTGGAGCTCCGCACGGAGGGCCGCATCGACGCGGGCCGCCTGGTCGACGTGAGCGGGGGCGGAGCTCGCATCATCGGCATCGAGCCGCTCCGCGCCGGCCAGCCCGTCGAGCTGCGGCTCCCCTCGGCCGACCGCCTCACCTTCCGCGACCTCTCCTTCGGCACGGTCGCCTGGTCCGAGCGCGGCGAACTGGGAGTCCGCTTCGACCCGGCCGACGCGGTCGGGCGCTCGGCCATCGCGCGGTTGCTGCAGGAGATGGGGACGCACTGGAAGCGCGCCTGGGAATCCGCGCATCCGCGCTTCTGCTGCCAGGCCGCGGGCGTGGTCGAACCGGAGCCGCCCCGGCTGCGGCGGCCCGACGACATCTCCGGCAAGATCGCGCTGTAGGCCGGCCCCGTCCGAGGCGGGCCTCAGCTTGCTCAGGTCTTCTTGGGACCTGGCTTGTGGATCGGACAGGCTTCGAGAGCGCCCGACGGATCCAACGCGTCCTTCCCCTCGACGACTTTGACCACCTGGCCATCGGGCCCGATGACAAACGTCGCGCGGCTCGCGTAGGTGGCGTTCTTGACGCCATACGCTTCCGAAGCTTCTCCCTTGGGGTCAGCGAGCAAGGGGAAGTTGAGGTTCAGGCTCTGAGCGAAGCGCTTCTGGGTGTCGAGGTCGTCCATCGAGACGCCCAGGACCTGGGCGTGTTTGCCGGCGAACCGCTCCGCTGCATCGCGGAACGCCGACATCTCCTTGGTTCAACCTCCGGTGAACGCCTTGGAGAAGAAGGCCAGCACCAGCGTCTGTCCCTTGAAGTCGGCGAGCGAGATCTTCTTGCCGCCGCTCGACTCGAGGGAAAACGCTGGCGCCTTCGTCCCGGGCGCGATCGCGGCCGCGAGGGCCGCCAGCAGTGCGATTGTCATGGCGCGCACCCTAACCCGTGATCGGCGAAAGCAAAAGGCCGCCCCAGGCTGCTTGCCTGCTCGCCCGGCGGCGGCGGGCCCACGGCGCTCTGCCTCCACCCCCCAGATGCCTAGCTTTCGCTCAGAGGGGTGGAGAACCAGTGGAAGCGATCAGCGGGCAGACAGGTTTGGGAAGCCCGCGCGCGCAGGCCTTCGCGCGGCTCGCCGCAGAGACCTGCTGCTTGCGCGATCCGATCGCGATCACGCAAGGCTGCGCCGCGCTTCGGGACGCGGTCCTCGAAGAGTGCGCGCAGGGCGGGCTCGCCCTCGAGGAGGCGCGCGCCATCTGCCAGGCGATCGACGTCGCCCAGGCGCGAGCTCTCGACCGCACTCCAGCGCCGGGCAGCGACGGCGGCGCAGCCCGGCAGCTCTGCGCCGCGCTCGAGACCTTCGAGGTCCTCGTCGACACCTCGCCGCTCGCCATCGTCTCCCTCGACCGGGCCGGGCTGGTGCGGATCTGGAACCGCGCCGCCGAAGAGCTCTTCGGCTGGACCCGCGACGAAGCGGTGGGGCGGCCTCCCGCCTTCGTCCCCGCCGACCGCACCGACGAGGGGCGCGCCCTGATCGCACACGCCCACGCGGGTGGCATCATCCGCGGCCGCGAGGTCCAGCGGTTGAGCAAGGACGGAGCCGCGCTGGAGCTCTCGCTCTCGGTGGGGCCGCTGCGCAACGCCCAGGGCGGGGTCGACGGCTCCATTGCCATCTACGCCGACATCAGCGACCGCAAGCAGCGCGAGCGGGAGACCGAGGAGACCACCCGCTTCCGCGAGCACTTCGTCGGCGTGGTCGGGCACGACCTGCGCAACCCGCTCACCGCCATCATCACCTCGGCGCAGATCCTGCTTCGCTACGGCCGGCTCGACGAGCCGCAGGCGCGGGTGGTGAACCGCATCGGCTCCAGCGCCGGACGGATGGCGCGGATGATCGCTGACCTGCTCGACTTCGCCCGCACCCGGCTGGGCGGCAGCTTTCCCCTCCACGCGGTCCGCACCGACCTGGCCGAGCTGACCGGGAGGACGGTGGAGGAGTTGATCTTCGCCCAACCAGCGCGGACGGTGCGCATCGACGCCGCTGGCGATTGCTGGGGCAGCTGGGACGTCGGCCGCATGGAGCAGGTGGTCTCCAACCTGGTCTCCAACGCGCTCCAGCACGGCCCGGAGGACGGCGCGGTCACCGTCACCCTGCGCGGCGAGGCGGCGGTGGTGATCCTCACCACGCACAACTCCGGCCCGCCCATTCCGCGCGAGGTGCTGCCCCACATCTTCGAGCCTGGCCGCATCGGGGACGTGCAGGCGGGAGGGCTCGGGCTCGGCCTCTTCATCGTGCAGCAGATCGTCCTGGCCCACAGCGGCAGCATCGAGGCGCGCTCCTCCGCGGCGGAAGGCACCACCTTCACCGCGGTGCTCCCCCGCAAGGCCCGCGCGAACGTGTAACCTCGCCGCGTGTCCGACCCCGTCCCCGTCCCCGTCACCGTAGGGCGCTTCATCTCCAAAGAGGGCCGCAGCAACCTGGTCAAGATCGGGCTGCGCCGCGCCCTCTTCAGCGACCTCTACGCCTCCTGGCTCACCTCCAGCTGGCGCCGCGTCTTCGCGCTGGTGGTCGCGCTCTACCTGCTCATCAACGCCGTCTTCGCGCTGCTCTACCTGCTGCTGGGCGGCATCGAGAACGCGCGCCCCGGCTCCTTCGCCGACGCCTTCTTCTTCAGCGTGCAGACCATCGCCACCATCGGCTACGGCAAGATGTCTCCGGTGACGCTCCCCGCCCACCTCCTCGTCACCGTCGAATCCTTCTGCGGCCTCGTCGGCGTCGCGCTCATCACCGGGCTCATGTTCGCCAAGTTCGCCCGGCCCACCGCCCGCGTCCTCTGGAGCGAGGTCTGCGTGGTGGCGCCGCAGGACGGCGTTCCCTCGCTCATGCTCCGGGTGGCCAACGCCCGCGGCAACCAGGTGGTCGAAGCCCAGCTGCGGGTGGGACTGATGCGGTCGGAGCGCACCGTCGAAGGCGAGCTGGTGCGGCGGATGCACGACCTGCGGCTGGTGCGGTCGAGCTCGGCGGTGTTCGCGCTCAGCTGGCTCGCGGTCCATCCCATCGACGAGAAGAGCATGCTCTTCGGGCAGACCGCCGAGTCGCTCAAGGCCGCGGGCGTCGAACTCTACGTCTCGCTCACCGGGCTCGACGAGACCTTCAACCAGACCATCCACGCGCGCCGCGCGTACTCCGCCGACGAGATCCTCTGGGGGCAGCGGTTCATCGACATCGTCGGGCCGCTTCCCGACGGGCGCGCCGCCATCGATTACAACAAGTTCCACGGCACCAAGCCTGCTTGACCGGCGCCGCCGCCGCCCGCATCTTGCCGGCCATGCGCGTTCTCTTCGTCGCCGCCCTCCTCCTTGGTTGCGCCTCGCAGAGCAAGGAGACGCCCGCGCCTGCCGCCACGGTGATGGCGGGGACGCTGCCGTCCGGCGCGCAGACGCCGCCGACCACGCCGGAAGCCGGGCCGGTGGCGGCAAAGGCAACGGTGCCGGAGGCGCCGGAAGCAGCCGGCGGGTCGAGGATGGCGGCCAACGGTTCGGCATCGGCGGCGGGCGGATCGGAATCGGCGGCGGGCGGATCGGCGTCGGCGGCGAGCGGATCGGCATCGGCGGCGAGCGGGCCGATGACGGCGGCGGAGGCGGCCGCGAGCCTCTCCGCCTCCGGCGGCGCGGCGAACGCGCCTTCCTCCGGCGCTCCGGCCACCGATGGCGACCAGGGCCCGTGCGCCTCCGATGCCGACTGCACCTTCACGCGCGTCGCGCCCGGGGCCTGCTGCCCGATGCTCTGCGCGCCGCGGGCGGTGACCAAAAAAGGCGCCGACGCGCTCGACCAGCACCTCAAATCCTGCGCCAAGGGGCATGAGTGCCCGCTGCCCAGCTGCCGCCCGCCGCGCCAGCTGACGGCGCCTGCCTGCGTGCAGAGCCGCTGCGTCACCAAGGTGCTCGACGAAAAAGGCCTGCAGTAGGCTCTACGCCGCGGCGGAGGCGCGGCGACCCGCCGATTCGCCGCGCCGCGAGTTCCACAGCGCCGAGCCGATGAGGAAGGCCAGCACCGCCCCCTGCGCGAGCAGTCCTTCGCGGGTGGCGTAGAAACCCAGCGCCGGAAGCTGGAAGGCGCCCCACACCGTCAACGGCAGGACCCCGAGGACCTGGAGGCTGCGCACGCCGTTGCCGACCATGAGCACGGCGAGGCCCGAGAGGAGCGTCCCGCAGGTGGCGAGGAAGAAGCGCGGCTTGAGCTTCTTGCCCACCCGCTGGAAGGCGAGGACCAGCCCGAAGAGCAGCACCAGCCCGGCGAGGGCGCCGCTGAAGACCGCCGCGCCGAAGCCCGGCGACTCGAGCACCAGGCCGCGGAAGAAGAGCACCGTCTCGAACATCTCGCGGTAGACGGCAATAAAGGTAATGCCCAGCACCACCGCGGAGCTCGCGCCCGCCATGGTGCGCTGGAAGAAGTTGGCGATGACCTTGCGCGAGCTCATGGCGTGGAAGAGCCAGTGGCTGGCGTAGAGGATGAGCGCCGCCAGCACCAGCTGCAGCGCGCCCTCGATCAGCTCGCGGTGCGCGCCGGAGAGGCGGGAAAGGAGCAGGCCCGAGAGCCACCAGGTGCCGGCGCCGGCCAGGAGCGCGGAGAGCCAGCCGAGGTGCACGGCGCGGGCGTCGGCGGCGCGGCCCGCCTTGCGCAGGAGGCCGAGCATGGCGGCGACCAGCAGCGCCGCCTCGACCCCCTCGCGCAGCGCGATGGCGAGCGCCGCGACGAAGGCCACCAGCGCGCCGCCGGCGGGGTGGGCGTCGGCCCGCTCGAGGAGCGCGTCGAGGCGGGCGGCGCTCGGGTCGACGTCGCGCCCGGCCTCGATGGCGCCGCGCAGGGCGAGGAAGGCGGTCTCGACCTCGGCGACCAGGCCCGAGTCGCGGGCGCGCAGGGAGGCCTCGTGGGGCTCGAAGTGATCGAGGTAGGCGGAGATGAGCGTGCGGCGGGCGGCGGCGGGATCGCCCCGGTGGGCCAGCGAAGCCGCGGTGGCGACGTCGTGCCGCGCCTGGGCCAGCCCCTGCGGCTGCGCGCCGGAGGCGGCGCTGGAGAAGGGACCGCCGCGCAGCGCCACCAGGGCCTGCTCCTGTTCGGGCAAAGGGAGGCCCGCGGCTTGGAGGCGGGCACGGAGGCCTTCGTCGGTGAGCGCGGCCAGGTCGCGGTAGCGCGTGGGCAGGAGGGCGGCGCGGGCCAGCTCGAGGCCGCGGGGGGCAGCGCCCGGATGCGCGAGCGCCAGCACGTAGAAGGCCACGTCCCAGCGGGCGTCGTCGTCGAGGCCGGTGTCGTAGGCGGGCATCTGCGTGCGGGGCACGCCGTAGGTGACGGCGTTGAAGATGCGCTGCGGGGAGAGCGGCTTCACCTCCTCGAGAGAGCCGAAGTCGGGCAGCTTCGTCTCCAGGCCCAGGCCGAGGTTGGGGTGGCCGTCGAGCCCGTGGCAGGCGGCGCAGGACTGGGCGTAGACCTGCGCGCCTTGGGCGAGGTCGGGCGGCTTCAGGGGCAGGAGCACCACCTGGAAGCGCTGCACGATCTCGTCGCGGACCCCCTTGGCCTGCGCGGCCACCAGGAGGGGCGCGGCGCGGCCTTCCACCGCGGTCCCGAGCGCGTCGAGCCGGCGGGCCAGGTCCTCGCCCTGGCCATCCACGTCGGCGCGCAGCTCGCGGGCGGCGTCGCGGACGAAGCCGACCTGCTCCTGGTGCTCGGACTCCGAGAGCACCTCCCCGCCGGGCCCGATCGCCCGCGCGTAGTCGCCGGTGACGTAGTCGAGCAGCGCCACCACCCGGCGCAGGGGCTGCGGCTCCGGCTCCGACCTGAGCACCGGCGCTGCCGGCGGGGCCGCCGCCGCCGCCACCGCCGGGAGCGCGCCCAGGCTGAAAATGAGAATCATTCTCAACATCGGCCGGTAGGATAGTGGGCAACCGATCCGTTGTCACCCTCCGGACCCGTGGCAAGTCGACGCGGCCTTCGCTACAAGGCTTCCGCGCCCATGCGACTGCCCAGCTTCTTCATCCGCGGCCGTGAAGACGGCGCCACCCACACCGAGGCGGCGCACATCCCCGGCGGCCGTTCGCTGCGCGACCTGGTCTTCGGCGCCAACGACGGCCTGGTCGCCGCCTTCGCGGTGGTCTCGGGCGTCAACGGCGCGGCGGTCTCGACGCGCATCGTGCTCCTGGCCGGCCTCGCCGAGCTGATCGGCGGGACCATCGCCATGGGCCTCGGCGCCTTCCTCGCCGCCAAGAGCGAGCGCGAGTTCATCTTGAGCGAGCGCGAGCGCGAGGAGCGCGAGGTGCTGGAGTTCCCCGACGAGGAGCGAAAGGAAGTCCGCACCATCTTCGCGCGCAAGGGCTTCCGGGACCACGCTCTCGAGCAGATGGTGGCGCATGTCACCGCCGACCCGGTCTTCTGGGTCGACACCATGATGACCGAAGAATTGGGGCTGACGGCGGTGCCGACCGGCGCCCCGCTCCGCTCCGGCCTCGTCGTCGCGATGGCCTATGCGCTCGGCGCGGCCTTCCCGGTCATCCCCTACGCGCTGCCGGTCCAGGTCGAGACGGCCTTCGCCCTCTCCATCGGTTGCACGCTCTTCGCGCTCTTCGTGGCCGGCGCGCTCAAGACGCGGATGACCGGACGCCCCTGGCTGCGCAGCGGCATCGAGACCATGCTGGTGGGCGCGCTGGCGGCGGCGGCGACCTTCGCTGCCGGCCGGCTGATCGCCCCCCATGGCTAGCGTCGCGGGGTAGGGCATGGAGCTTCCCGAAGACGAGCTGGCGAGGTCGCTGCGGGTCGCGCTCCGCGACGACTTCGCCGAGCGCGAGGCCAGCGCGCGGCAGCTCGCCGAGCTCTTCCTCGACGCCATCTCCGCCGCCCTTCCACTGACGCGCCCGGAGCCCGTCGCCGCCCCGCTGGCGGAGCTGGAGACGCTGGCGCAGCAGGTGGATCTCTACGCCTGGGACGGGGCGCCCGGCTGGGACGTGGTGCTGCGGCGCGGCCTGCTTCCCCGCGAGCGGCTGGTGCCGGGAGCGACGGCGCTCGACGGACTGGGGGCGCGGCAGGAGCGGACCCAGCAGCGCGGCGAGCTGAAGCGGCGGGCGCACGGGGAGGCGACGCTCTTGGTCTCGCTCGGGCGCGAGGCGGCGCGGCTGGGCGCGGCCGGAAGCGGCGCCGGCGCCCAGGCCCTCGACCAGGTGCCGACCCTCTCGGCCGCGAACCTATTGGTCGCGGCCCACGCCTCGCTGCTCCGGCTGGTGGCGCACGCGGCGGCGGCGGCGCTCCTGCTCCTGCCCGAAGATCTCGACGCGGGCGCGCTGCCGGGCGCGGCGGTGGAACCGCTCTTGCTCGAGATGGACGCCCGCGCCGACGGCTTCGCCTTCGCCCAGGACGAGTGGCTGGCGCGGCTCCTCGCGCACAATCCGGCGGCGGCGGGCACTCCCGCCTTCCGGACCTTCTATGCGGGGCTCTCGCAGTCGCTGCGCGCCGCCGTGGCCTTGCGCGAATTCCGCGCGGCGGCGCAGCGCGGCCAGCTCGCGCAGGACGCCGAGGCGCTGCTGGGCGCGGTGGCCACCTGGCAGCCGCTGCGCTGGAGCGCGCTGCGGGCGGGGGCGCCCTCGGCGTGGATCTGCCAGCTCTGCCCCATAGCGCCGGCGGGTGAAAGACCCATGCAGCGCCTCGCCCGCGAGTGCACCCTGGCGCTCGAGCTCTTCTCGCGCCTCTGGTTCGCCAGGGACCTCTCGCTCACCGGCTTCACCGCGCTGGCCGCGCTCCTCACCGCCCGCTGCGCCGCTGCCGTCGCGGTCTGGGAGGAGCTGGGCGGTGGCGCAGAGCCGCTTTGACGGTTATTGTCCGCCGCGTTTTCCGACAGGAGCGAGAAACCCATGGATGCGTGGTCCCCGGCACAGCCCATCGCCCGCTCGCGCACCGCCGCCTTCATGGCGGCCGTCTACCGCTGGATGGCCTTCGGCCTCGCGCTCACCGGCATCGTCGCCTACGCAGTCACCTCCAGCCCCGCCATCCTCTCCGCCTTCTACAAGGTGCAGGACGGCCACATCGTCGGGGTCAGCGGCCTCTTCTGGGTGGTGGGCATCGCCGAGCTGGCGCTGGTCTGGCTCTTCGTCCCGGCCTTGAACCGCGTCTCCACCGCCACCGGCGTGGCCATGTTCCTCGGCTACTGCGCGCTCTCCGGCGTCACCTTCTCGGTCTACCTGCTCACCTATACGACGGCGTCCATCGCCTCGACGCTCTTCGTCACCGGCGGCGCCTTCTTCGGCTTGTCGCTCTACGCCACGGTCACCAAGCGCGACCTCTCCGGCATGAGGAGCTTCCTCATGATCGGCCTCATCGGCATCATCCTCGCCGGCATCGTCAACATCTTCGTGCACAGCAGCGCCATGGAGTTCGTCATCTCCTGCTGCGGCGTTCTGGTCTTCGCCGGCCTCACCGCCTACGACACGCAGAAGCTGCGCGCCATGGGCGAGCAGGGCGACGAGAAGCACGCGCTCCTCGGCGCGCTCTCGCTCTACCTCGACTTCATCAACCTCTTCCTCTTCCTCTTGCGGTTCATGGGCCGCAGGCGTGACTGAGCCGCGCTGGGACCGGGCCGCCTTCTTCGACGTCGACGGGACTCTGGTCTCGACCAACGTCGTCCACGCCTACGCCTATTACGTCTTCAACCGCGGCACCCTCTTCGGCACCGCGCAACGCGTCCTGAAGGGCCTCGCCAT
>JAYWAJ010000477.1:0-8732 GCA_043782525.1 Deltaproteobacteria bacterium
GCGGAAGGACCGTTGCGCATCTGCGTCCGCGGGCTGGAGAGCGGCGTCGAGATCGCCATCCGTGCGCCGGCCATCGCCGACAAGGGGCTGCGCATCGAGGCGGCGCTGCAGATCTTCCGCTCGCACGGCGGCAGCGTCGAGTGGACGCGGCGGCCCGGCGCGGTCAGCCTGACCGTCGTCCTTCCACGCTGACCAGCGTGGGCCCGGCCGACAGCATCGCCGCCAGCCTCTGCAGGCCCAGCCGGATGCGCGTCTTGACGGTGCCGAGCGGCTGGCCGGTGCGCGCCGCGATCTCGCGGTGGGTGCAGCCTTCGACGAAGGCCAGCCCGATGAGGAGGCGCTGCGCGGCAGGAAGACGGGAGAGCAGCGCTTCGACGTCGCCCTCTCCTGCGCTGTCGGCAACCTCTTCGTGCCGGGGCTCGGCGCCGGCCTCCTCCGCCAGGCGGGCCTGCCGGCGCGCCGCCCGCAGCCGATCGAAGCAGCGGCTCTGCGTCATCATCCGCAGCCACGCCCACTCGGACCCGCGGGTTTCGTCGTAGTCGGGGAGGCGGCGCCAGACCTCGATGAAGACTTCCTGCGCGGCCTCCTGCGCCTCGTCGCCGTCGCCGAGGATCTGGTGGGCGAGCGCCAGCACGCGTGGGTTCCATCGCAAGTGCAGGTCGCGCAACTGCCGCATGGGAGAGAACGTTGGATTTGAGCGAATCAACCGCAACCCTACCTGCGATTTCCGGAGGCGCTTTTTCCTGCAGCCGCTCACTCGCCCCGCGTGCGAAGCGCCCGCCCGCGCCGGCCGCGTCTCCTGACGGTGTCGGAGAGCACAAGGGCTCTCTCGGCTACTTGTGCCGGCAGGGCTATCCGTGGTGACACTGCCAGTGCGAGTTCCCGGGAGCTCTCAACATGACGCTTTCCGTCGTCATCATCGATGACCACACCGTCCTTCGCGACGGCCTCAAGCTGCTGCTCAAGAGGCACGCCGACATCCACGTCGTCGGCGAGGCGGCCGGCTTCCCCGAGGCCTTCGAGCTGCTCGACCGCACGCGCCCGGACGTGATCATGCTCGACATGGTCCTCGACAGCGCCACCACCGACGGCGTGGCCGCTGCGCGCGAGATCCTCCGGCGGGACCCGCGGGCGCGCATCCTCATGCTCACCATGATGGACGAGCCCGCCCCCGCGGCCGAGGCGTTCGCAGCAGGGGCGATTGGATACGCCACCAAGAACCAGGCGAGCGACGATCTGGCGCTGGCCATCCGCACCGTCGCCGAGGGGCACCGCTATCTCTCGCCGATCATCTCGCAGGCCGAGGTCGATCGCGCGCTGACGGCGCAGACCGCCAGCAATCCGCTCGGCGTCCTCACCCAGCGCGAGCGGGAGGTCTTCGACCTGCTCCTCCTCGGCGGGACCTCCGTCGAGATGGGACGCCAGCTCTTCATCAGCGCCCGCACGGTGGAGACCCACCGCGCCCGCATCCTCCACAAGCTGGGGGCGCGGACCACGGTGGACCTCGTGCGGCTGGCGGCGAAGCTGGGCCTGATCGGGCCCACCCGCCGGGCAGTGGACTGAAAGAAACTACTGCGCGCGGCGGCCCATCGGCTTCGCCGCCGCCTTGGCGAAGGCCTTCTTCAAGCCGTCGGCGCCGAACTTCTCGGCGTCCTTGGCCGCGGCGACTACCGCGCCCATGCCGAAGAACTCGTGCGTGACGCCGTCGTAGTTCTTCGACTCGACCTGCACGCCCGCCTTCTTCAGATTGCTCGCGAGCTCCTGGCCTTCCGAGCGCAGCGGATCGATCTGCGCGGTGATCACGGTGGTGGCCGGCAGGCCGTGCAGATCGGCCTTCACCAGCGAGATGCGCGGGTCCTGGGCGTCCGTCGGGCTGTTCAGGTACTGCTGGTAGAACCACTGCATCCCCGCCTTGTCGAGGGGCTTCGCGGTCGCGTTCTCCTCGTACGACGGCGTCTCGAAGTCGTAGCCGGCGATGGGATAGACGAGCAGCTCGAAGAGCGGCATCTGCGCCTTGCGGTCTCGCGCCATCAGCGAGACTGCCGCCGCCAGGTTTCCGCCTGCGCTCTCGCCCGCCACCGCCACCCGGGCCGGGTCGCCGCCAAACGAGGCGGCGTTCTTGAGCACCCATTGATACGCGGCAAAGGCGTCTTCGTGCGCGGCGGGGAACTTGTGCTCCGGCGCCTGGCGGTAGTCCACCGAGACGATGATGGCCTTGCTCAGGTTCGCCAACGCCCGGGGCGAGGAGTCGTAGACGTCGGTGTTGGCGATGACCCAGCCGCCGCCGTGGAAATAGACGACCACGGGCAGCGGGCCTTTGCCTTCCGGCGTGTAGATGCGCGCGGGGATCTGGCCCTCGGCGCCGGAGATCTGCAGATCCTGCACCTTGGCCACCGGCTCCGGTTCGGTGCTCTTGCCCTTCTGCTGCAGCACCGCCTTGGCCGCGTCGGCGGGAGTCGGCCCCTTGCGCGCTTGCGCGGCGGTCAGCTGCGGCAGCGGCTTCGGGTTCATGCTCGCCAGGCTGTCGAGGACGGCTTTCATCTCGGAGTTCGGGGCCGCGGCGGCCAGGGCGGCGCCGGCGAGGAGGGAGGCGAAGAGGACGATGCGTTTCATGCGGGTGCCTTTGACGAGGGTGTTCGGCAAGCTAGGCAATGGGCGGCGCCCCCGCAGCGAGCGTCAGCAGGGCAGCAGGCAGCTCGACCGAGTTGCAGCGGTTGCGGCGCGCGCAAGAGTTGCGCCGGTGAATCCGCCGCGCACAGGCATCCCGAAGGGCACGCTCCATGCACCAGGGCTGCACCAACCCCGAGGTTACCGATGCCCGTCCATTCCATCCCGCGCGGCGTCGATCCGCTGCGCGACCCCGTCCTGAACAAGGGCACTGCCTTCACCCATGCCGAGCGCGATGCTCTCGGGATCCGCGGGCTCCTGCCGCCGCGCGTCTGCACCATCGAGGATCAGCTGGTGCGGGTGATGGCGAACCTGCGGCGCAAGGAATCGCCCCTGGAGAAGTACATCTTCCTCAGCGCCCTGCAGTCGAGGAACCAGACGCTCTACTACCGGGCCCTCATCGAGCACCTGGAAGAGCTGATGCCGGTCGTCTACACGCCCACCGTCGGCGAGGCGTGCCAATCTTTTGGCCACATCTTCCGGGCGCCGGCCGGGCTCTACCTGTCGGCGCAGGATCGCGGCCGCGTCGCGCAGGTGCTGCGCAACTGGCCCAACGCCGCGCAGGTCCGCGTCATCGTGGTCACCGACGGCGAGCGCATCCTCGGCCTCGGCGATCTGGGCGCCAACGGCATGGGCATCCCCTGCGGCAAGCTCGCGCTCTACACCGCCTGCGCCGGCATCCCGCCGCAGGCCTGCCTGCCGGTGGCCCTCGACGTCGGCACCGGGAACGCGGCCCTGCGCGACGACCCGCTCTATCTCGGCGTCGGCGAGCCGCGCTTGCGCGGGCCGGAGTACGACGCGCTCCTGGAGGAGTTCGTCGCCGGCGTCGAGGAAGTCTTCCCGGGCGCGCTGCTGCAGTTCGAGGACTTCGCCACCCACAACGCCTTCGCGCTGCTCTCGCGCTACCGCGACCGCCTCCCGACGTTCGACGACGACATCCAGGGCACCGCGGCGGTGGCGGTGGCGGGGATCCTCTCCGCCCTGCGCCTGACCCACGGCAAGCTGCGCGATCAGAAGATTCTCTTCCTCGGCGCGGGCGAGGCGGGCACGGGCATCGCCGATCTCTTCGTCTCCATGCTCGTCAAGGAAGGAGTGGCCGAGGCCGAGGCACGCCGCCGCTGCTGGTTCGTCGATTCGAAAGGCCTGGTGGTGGCCTCGCGCCAGGATCTGGCAGCGCACAAAAAGCCCTACGCCCACGACGCCCCGCAGCTGGAGGGATTGCTGCCGGCCTTGCGGGCGCTGGAGCCGACCGCGCTCATCGGCGTCTCCGGTGCGAGCGGCGCCTTCACGCAGCCGGTGATCGAGGAGATGGCGCGGCTCAACCGGCGCCCCATCGTCTTCGCGCTCTCGAATCCCACCTCGAAGTCGGAGTGCACCGCCGCGCAGGCCTACGGCTGGACCCACGGGCAGGCCGTCTTTGCCAGCGGCAGTCCCTTCCCCGAGGTGACCGTGGAAGGCCGCCGCTTCGTCTCCGGCCAGGGAAACAACGCCTACATCTTCCCCGGCGTGGGGCTGGGCGTGGTGGCGAGCGGCGCCACCCGCGTGACCGACGAGATGTTCTCCGCCTCGGCGCGCACGCTGGCGGCGCTGGTGGGGCCCGCGGATCTGGAACTGGGCCGGGTCTATCCTTCGCTCTCGCGCATCCGCGAGGTCTCGCTCGAGATCGCGACCACGGTGGCGACGGTGGCGTGGAACCGCGGCTTGACGCGGAAGGCAAGGCCCCCCAACGTGCGCGGAGAGGTTGCTTCCGCCATGTACCAGCCGGCGTACCTGAGCTACGCATGACCGCACGCCTGCGCGCGCGCCTGGAGGAGATCGCCGGGAAGTCGCGCGTGCTCGACTCGCCCGCCGAGCGCATCGCCCATGCGCACGACGCCAGCTTCTACCGCCTGGTGCCGAAGGCGGTGGTCTTCCCGGCCTCGGAGTCCGAGGTGGCGAGGCTGTTCGCGCTCAGCCACGAGCTCAACCTGCCGCTCACCTTTCGGGCCGCGGGAACCAGCCTCTCCGGGCAGGCCATCACCGACGGCCTGCTCGTCGATCTGTCGCGGACCTTCGACGGCATCCGCGTCGAGGAGGAGGGCTTGCGGGTCCGGGTGCAGCCCGGCGCCATCGGCGGCCACGTCAATGGTGCGCTGCACAAATACGGGCGCAAGATCGGACCGGACCCGGCCTCGATCCACACCTGCCGGATGGGCGGCATCCTCGCCAACAACGCCAGCGGCATGTGCTGCGGGGTGGCCCAGAACGCGTACCACACGCTGCAGTCGCTGACCTTCCTGCTGCCGTCGGGCACCCGCATCGACACCGCCGCGCCGGACGCGGACCAGACGCTGCGCGCCCGCGAGCCGGCGCTGCACCAGGGCCTGCTCGAGCTGAAGGAGCGCATCGAGTCGGACGCAACGCTCTGCGGCCGCATCCGCGCCAAGTACCGGATGAAGAACACCACCGGCTATTCGCTCAACGCCTTCCTCGACCACGCCCGGCCGGCGGAGATCTTCGCGCACCTCCTCGTCGGCAGCGAGGGGACGCTGGCCTTCGTCTCGGAGGCGGTGCTCGCAACCGTCCCCGACCTGCCGCTCAAGCTGACCGGGCTCTTGCTCTTTCCCGATCTGCACGCCGCCTGCGCGGCCATTGCTCCGCTCCGCGACGGGGGCGCCAAGGCCCTCGAGCTGATGGACCGCGCCTCGCTGCGATCGGTGCAGGACAAGCCCGGCATGCCGGCGTCCTTCAAGGGCCTGGGTCCGCGGGCGGCCGCGCTGCTGGCGGAGTTCCAGGCCGACCGCCGCGCCGATCCCGAAGGGCTCCTGCGCGCTGCCGCGGCAGCCTGCGCGCAGCTCTCGCTCCTGGAGCCGGCGCGGTTCACCGCCGATCCCGCCGAGCAGGCGCGGCTCTGGCTGGTCCGCCAGGGCCTCTTCCCCTCGGTGGGGGCGGTGCGCAAGAGCGGCACCGCCGTGATCATCGAGGACGTCGCCTTTCCTCTCGAGCACCTGGCCGACGCGGCGGACGGGCTCACCGCGCTCTTCGCCAAACATGGCTACGACGAGGCCATCGTCTTCGGCCACGCCAAGGACGGCAACCTTCACTTCGTCATCACCCAGTCCTTCAACGACGCCGTCGCGGTAGGGCGGTACGCGCGCTTCATCGACGACCTGGTGCCGCTGGTCCTGGACAAGGGCGGGGCGCTCAAGGCCGAGCACGGCACCGGCCGCAACATGGCGCCGTTCGTCGAGGCGGAGTGGGGCAGCGAGGCGCTCGCCATCATGCGCCGGCTCAAGCGGCTCGCCGATCCGCGCGGCCTGCTCAACCCCGGCGTCATCCTGCCGGCCGGCCCCCGCGCGCATCTCGACGACCTCAAGACCATGCCCACCGTCGAGGAAGAGGTGGACGCCTGCATCGAGTGCGGCTTCTGCGAGCCGCGCTGCCCCAGCCGCGAGCTGACCACCACGCCCCGGCAGCGCATCGTCTTGCGGCGCGAGATGGCCCGCCTCGCCGCGGGAGGCGCGCCCGCGGGCGCGTCGCTGGACGACCTCGAGCGGGAGTGGCCCTGGCTGGCGCTCGACACCTGCGCGGTGGACGGGCTCTGCGCCACCTCCTGTCCGGTGGGCATCGACACCGGCCAGCTGACCAAGCGCCACCGCAAAGAGCGCCACAGCGGCGCCGCGGAGGCGATCGCCTGCAGCGTGGCCGGCGGATTCGCCGGAGTGGAGCTGCTCATCCGCGGCGTGCTCGGCGTCGGACGGGCGGTCGGCGCTCCCGAGATGCCCGCGCAGGCGGCGCGTCGCCCGCGGACCGCGGCGGCGGGAGCGCAGGCCGTCTACTTCCCCTCCTGCATCTCGCGGACGATGGGCGGGGACCTCCAGGAAACGGTGGTGCGCGTGGCCGCCCGGGCGGGCGTTCCCCTGCACCTCCCGTCCGACGTGGGCGGGGCCTGCTGCGGCGTGCCCTTCTCCTCGAAAGGCTACCAGGCCGCGCACGCCCTCGCCGCCAACCAGACCATCGCCCGGATGTGGTCGTGGTCGCAGGGCGGCCAGCTGCCGGTGGTGGTCGACACCAGCCCCTGCAGCTACGGCTTGTTGCACTGCAGCGAAGTTCTCGACGCGGAGAACCGCCCGCGCCTGGCCGGGATGCGCATCCTCGATTCGGTCGCCTTCGCGCACGACACGCTGCTCCCCCGGCTGCGCATCCAGCGCACGGTCCCGTCGGTGGCGCTGCATCCGGTCTGTTCGCTGATCAAGCTGGGACTCTCCGCCAAGCTGCAGGGGGTGGCGGGCGCCTGCAGCGACAGCGTCTGCGTCCCGCGCGACGCCGGCTGCTGCGGCTTCGCCGGCGATCGCGGCTACCTGGTCCCGGCGCTGACCGCGTCGGCCACCGCGCGGGAGGCGGCCGAGCTGCGCGGGCAGGAGCACGCCGGCTACTACTCGAGCAGCCGCACCTGCGAGGTCGGGATGGAGCGGGCCACCGGCAAGCCGTACCGCTCCATCTGGTACCTGCTCGACGAAGCCACGCGCGAGGCCTCCCCCGCCCGGTGAGCGCGGCCGGCGTGGGTTATGCAGGGTCTGACCGCGGAGGAATCACATGAACCTGAGTCCCGACGTGTTGAAGCAGGATCTGCGCAAGAGCATCGACGAGCTGAAGAAGCTGGGGAGCGGGATCCGCGCCGACCTGCGAACAGCTGGAGTGGACGCCCGCAAGCAGTGGAAGCACTTCCTCGAGCCGCAGATCGCGGGCGTGGAGAAGCTCGCCAGGGACGTCCAGCGGGCGTCGCACGACGCGGTCGCGCGCACCTCGGCGGCGTTCAACGCCTTCCGGTCTTCCCTCGAGGCGCCCGTCAAGGTGCCCCGCGCCGCCAAGGGCACGCGGAAGAGCGCCCGGGCGAAGGCCCGCGTCGTTCGGGCCAAGCGCGCCAACTGAAGCCGGCTCGCGCAGATCGTGCAGCGTGCGCGCAAAACCTGCGCGCCCTTCTGCGCTAGCCCGCTCTTCCCGGCCAGCAGCCCGCGCTTCCCGAGGAAGCGCGCCTTCCGCGGCCGCGGATGAGGAGAAAAGGCTTTGGCACGTCTGTGGCAATGGGTTGAAGCCATGGAACCGGAAGCTCGAATCCACCGCTGCCTCCTCCTCTTCGTCGCCGTGCTCTCGAGCGCAGCGGGGTGCCGCCGCGACGAGATCACGCACTTCCGCGTGAACAAGTCCGCCGCGCCGGCTCTTTCCCAGGCTGCCGTCCCGGCCAGCCCCGAAGTGGCTCCGCCGCCCGCGCCCGACGGCGCGCTGGGGTGGACGCTGCCCAAAGGCTGGACCGAGAGCGGAGCGGACGGCATGCGCTACGCGACCCTCAAGCCCGGCAGCGGCGTCGACGTCTCGGTGGTGGTCCTTCCCGGCCCCGCTGGCGGCGAGCTCGCCAACGTCAACCGCTGGCGCGGCCAGCTGGGCCTGGGCGCGCTCGATGAAGCTTCCCTCGCCTCCGCGCGCAAGGCGGTCCAGAGCCAGGCGGGGACCATCTCGCTCTACGACTTCACCAGCGGCGGCGCGAAGAAGAGCCGCCTGGTGGCCGGGCTCACCGTCCTCGGCGGCAGCACCTGGTTCGTCAAGATGGTGGGCGACGCCGGCCCGGTCGGCGCGGCGCGGCCCGAGTTCATCCACCTGATCGAGAGCCTCCGGCCATGACGACGCAACTTCGCTCGCGGATCTGGGACGCGGTCACCTCCCTCAAGCTCACCCTCGTCTGCCTGGTGCTGCTGATGGGGCTGGTGGTGGCCTGCACGCTGGCGCAGGTGAACCTCGGCACCCTCGCCGCGGTCAACGCCTACGTGCGCAGTTTTCTCGTCTGGTGGGCGGTGCCCGGCACCCGCTTCTCCATCCCCATCTTTCCGGGCGGCGGCCTGGTCGGCCTGGTGCTGCTGGTGAACCTGGTCGCGGCCCAGGTGCGGCGGCTCGAGCTGAGCTGGCGCAAGACCGGCCTCTGGATCGTCCACGCCGGCCTCATCCTCCTCTTCGTCGGCGAGTTCGTCACCAGCGCCTTCCAGCGGGAGATGCAGCTCTCCATCGAGGAGGGGCAGACGCTCGACTCCATC
>JAYWAJ010000478.1:0-8726 GCA_043782525.1 Deltaproteobacteria bacterium
AAAGGCTTCGCCCGCATTCTAACCGATGTCCGCCTGCGGCGGGTCGCCGGCTTGCGCTCCTGCTAAGCTGGCAGGCGTGTCGAACACCAACCCCGAGTCGGCGCGCGTCGATCCTGCCGCCACGCGGCGCAGGCTGGCGGCCTTCGTCACCGCCGAGCCCTACCAGCCGGCCCGGCTCGCCCGGGTGGCGCGGCTGTCGGTCGAGCTGAAGGAGCCGGCGCAGGCGGGCCGCTACTGGCTGCTCTCCGACGCCACCGGACCCGAGGTGGAGGCGGCGGTCGAGCTCTTTGCCGAGAGCTGCCAGCGGCTGCCGCGGCTGATGGCTTCCGAGCTGCCGCGCTTCGTCCGCGACTGGGAGCTCGAGGGGTACGCCCCGGCGGCGCTGGCGCGGATCGAGAAGTACGGGCTCGCCGACGAGCTGTCGCGCCGCGCGCCGCGCAAGCCGCGGCGGTCGGGCGGGCCGTCCACCGCCCTCGCCGTGGCCGGACTGCTGGCCCTGCTGCTGCTGCTCGGGGCTTTGCTGGTGATGCTCAGGCGCCCTTAGCTCTGATGCCTCTCAGTTCGACCCGTGCTCGTCCTCGTTTCGGTGCGCGGTGTCGCGCCCGGCGGACCCTGGAAGCGGGCGCGCATGTGCAGGCGCCAGTAGAGGGCCAGGGCCGCGAGACAGCCCGCGAAGGTCCAGCCCGCCAGCTGGTTGGGTGGGAGCACGAAGAGCGCGGCCGCGACGGCGATCCAGCACAGGGCGACGAGGTTCACCAGGGGCGAAAAGGCTCCCAGGTTCCAGGGGCCCGGCGCAAGGCGGTGGCGCGCCCGCAGCCGGAAGAAGATGGGCAGGCCGTAGGAGGCGTAGAGGGCGATGGTGCTGAGCGCCACCATCGCCGAGTAGGCGTCGGCCCAGAGCGCGACGGCGAGCGCGGCCAGGGCGCTGGTCCAGACGGCGACGTGCGGGCTGCGGAAGCGCGGCGAGACGCTGGCCAGCCGCGGCGAGAAGGGCAGTCCCCCGTCGCGGGCGAAGGCGAAGAGCATGCGCGAGTTGGAGGTGACGCTGGCGAGCCCGCAGAACCACATCGCCGCCATGGCGACGCAGACCAGCGCGTTGCCCAGCCGCGCCCCGAGCGAAGACGTCAGGACGAAGATGAAGGGGTTGTCGGCGGCGAGGGCGGCGGGAAGGTCTCCGATCGACAGCGTCACCGCGAGGAGGAGCGCGTAGCCGGCGACGCCGCTCACCGCCACCGAGAGGACCATGCCCCAGGGCGCGTTGCGGGTCGGATCGCGCGTCTCCTCGCTGACGTGGGCGCTGGCGTCGTAGCCGGTGAAGGTCCAGCAGGCGAGGAGCAGGCCGACGGCGAGCGAATAGGGCAGGCCGTGCCCGTCGGCGGCGTGCGAGACGAGGAGGAACTGCGCCGGCTGGTGCGGCGCCAGCGCCGAGAGCGCGCCCACCAGGACGGCGACCCCGGCGAGGTGCACCCACGCCGACAGATCGTTGAGCCGCGCCACCAGCCGCACCCCGAGGTGGTTGAGGATGGCGTGCGACGCCAGCAGCGCGGCGCAGAGGAGCAGGGTGCGCGGGCGGCCGGTCCAGCCGAGCATGGCGGCGAGGAACTCGGCGAGGCCGTAGTCGATGCCGGCGGTGATGGCGAACTGCCCGATGGTGTTGAGCCAGGCGGTGAAAAAGCCCGCCCCGCGCCCGCCCAGCCGCGCCGACCAGTGGTAGAGCGCTCCCGCGGTGGGAGCGGCCGAGGCCAGCTCGGCGAGGCTGGCGGCGACGGTCAGGGTGAGGAGGGTCACGAGCGGCCAGCCCAGCAGCATCTGCAGCGGGCCGCCCGACTTCAGGCCGTAGCCATAGAGGGTGATGGCGCCGGTGAGGACGGAGATGATGGAGAAGCTGAGCGCGAAGCTCTGGAACCCGCCCAGGTCGCGCAAGAGCTGCTGCGCGTAGCCCAGTTGCCCCAGCTGTTCGGCGTCTCGATCCAGACAGGCCCCAGGCCTCAGGCGTCGGGCCTCAGGCGCGACCGATTCTATCGCGGAGCCTGCGTCGTGACATTCCGGTACTATCCTTGGCCGATGACGACGCCGCGGGTCCCGGTGCAGATCCCCTCCCGCTCCATGCGGGTGCAGGCGGCGCTGCGCTTCGCGGCCGGTCCGACGCCGGGCAGCTCGCTCTCGACCAGCCTCTGCTTCCTCTGCGAGCAGCTCGCCGCCATGACCGGTTCGCCCATCGCCTCCGCCTACGTGCTCGAGCCGGGCGACGAGCTGGTGCTGCGCGGAACCTGGGGCTACCAGCGCGAGGTGCTGGGCGAGGTGCGCCTCAAGGTGGGGCAGGGCATCACCGGCACCTGCGTCGAGACCATGCGGCCGGTGACGGTGGACGACGCCCGCGTCTCGGCGCAGTTCGAATATTTTCCCCAGCTGGCCGAGGAGCGCTTTCCCGCCTTCCTCGCGGTGCCGCTGCTCTCGGGCGGACGGCCGCGCGGCGCGCTGGTGCTGCAGCGCGAGAGCGGGCCGTTCACCGAGGAGGACATGGTGCTGGCGGCGGGCGCGACCCGGGCGCTGACGGCGGCGATCGAGGCCGAGCGTCCCGAGGGCGCGCACCTCATCCTGCAAGGGGCCGGCAACCGCTGCGGCCGCGCGCTGGGCCTCGCCACGCTGCTCTCCCGCGCGCTGCCCCGGCGCGACGCGCGGCAGGCGCCGCCCGGGCAGCTCGCCGCCGCCTTCAAGGCCGTGCGCGAGGAGATCCTGCAGCTGGCCGACCGCGCCCGGGCCGCGCTGGCCGCCCCCTGCCGCGAGCTGGAGGAGACCTGCAGCACGCTGCAGGACGTGCGCGTCGAGGAGCGCGCGCAGGAGCACCTCGCCGCCGGCGTCCCTCCCGCGCTGGCGCTGGAGCGGATCGCGGGGGAAGTGGCCCGGTCCCTCGGCAGCCATGGTCCGGCCGCGCGGCGCGCGGTGGACATCGAGGCCTTTCTCGGCGCCGTCGCCCACCGCCTCTCGGGCACCGAGCCGCAGCGGGTGCGGCGGGGCGAGCTCCTGGTCTCGGTGCACCTGCCCGGCCTGACCGCGCTGCGGGGCTGGGCGGCGGGCGCGACCGGCGCCGTCTGCGCCACCCCTCCCGAGGACTCGACCGGCGTGCCCCTGCTCACCGCGCTCGGGCTGCCGGTGGTCTGCGGGCTGCGGCAGATCTTCGAGTCCACCTCGCAGGGCAACCGGGTCGCGCTCGACGCGGACACCGGCGAGGTGATCGTCAATCCGAGCGCGGCCCAGGCCGCCGCCTGGCGGAAGTGAGGCTCAGGGCGCGAGCTTGCGCAGCTCCGCCTCCAGCGCCGCCGGATCCGCCGTCCCGATGAAGCTGCGCAAGAGCTTTCCCCGCGCGTCGTAGAGGAAGGTCGCCGGCAGCGTGCCCTCCCACCTCGGCTCGCCCACCGCCCGGGCCACCGGCTCCGGCTCCGGCGCGTCGAGCAGGAGCGCCGGCAGCTTCCCCAGGTGGAAGGTCTTCAGCATCTCCTCCGCCTTCCCGCGGTCCTCCGGCCGGTCGATGGTGACGAGCGCCACCTCGACGCCGCGGGACGGCAGCTTGAGCAGGAGCGGGCGCAGCCGAGGAAATTCCTCGCGGCAGGCCCCGCACCAGCTGGCGAAGAAATGGAGGACGAGCGGCCTGCCGCGGCCCAGCTCGTGGATCAGCTTCGGCGCTTCGGCGATGGGACGCACCGGCATGGCCGCCAGAAGGACCGCTGCGAAGAGGGCGTGCATCAGTCGAGCTCGATCAGCTCGAAGCGATCGCGGCGGGGACCGTCGTCGCGCTTCGTGCCGGGACAGAGGGAGAGGGTGGACTTGCCCTGGCCGCAGAAGCGGCAGAGGCCCTGGGCGGAAAAGTCGTGCTCGCCGGGTTGCAGCGTCCGCGGCGGGGGAGGAGCCGGCGGCGGCAGGCGCACCAGCAATTCTTCCAGCTGGCGGACGACATGGTCTTCCCGGGCGGCGATCTCGGCGCCCCGCGGATCGGGCCGCCCGTCGAGGGTGGTGAAGCCGCGCTCCTCGAAGAAGAGCTCGATGAGCGCCACCGGCTGTTTCTGCCGGAGCACCAGGCCGGTGCGCGCCTTGCCCTCGTCGTGCAGCACCCGGTGCCGCGCGGCCGGGGCCAGGCCCAGCTGCCGCAGCGCCGCCTCGCCGTCGCGCTCGCGGTCCTCCTGCTCCCACTCCGCCGCGAGGATGACGTGCAGGCGATCGCCGAACCGCTCGGCCACCGGCGCGAATGGGCGCAGGTGCGCTTCCTGCGTGTACTGGTCGGAGACGATGGCGACAAGGGTCGGCTTGTCGGTGAGCGCGCGCTGCACCCACTCGTGGAGCTGCCGGCGCGAGCGGCGCGCCGCGTACCAGGAGATGACCGTGAGCACGGAAGGAAGATAACGCAGGCTTGACCGCCCGCGCACCGCGCGCGACTCTTCCCTGCGTTTTGTACGATCGGTACAAAATGCCCGGCACCCCTCATGCACCTCACCATCCTCTCGCGCAAGGCGGGCATCTACACCACGCGCCGGCTGGCGGAGTCGGCGCGGCTGCGCGGGGCCAAGGTCCGCATCCTCGATCCGCTGCGGGTGGAGCTGGTGCTCGACGCCGAGCCGGGCGTCTCCTACCAGCGCAAGAAGCTGAAGCGGACCGACGTGGTCATCCCCCGCATCGCGCCCTCGGTGCAGGCGTACGGCCTCGCGGTGGTCAACCACTTCACCATGATGGGCATCCCGACCTTGAACGACGCGAGCGGCATCGCCGCCAGCCGCAACAAGATGCGCGCGCTGCAGCTGCTCTCGGCGCGGGGCGTGCCGGTGCCGCCGACGGTGATGGCCTCGAACGCCAGCGACCTGAAAGCTTTGGTCGAGCTGGTGGGCGGCGTGCCGGTCCTCATCAAGCTGATCACGCCCAGCGAGAAGCCCGGCGTCATGGTCTGCGAGACGATGCAGTCGATGGAGGCGGCGCTGGAGGCGGTGCTCTCCATGGGCCACAACCTCCTCGTGCAGCGCTACGTGCGGCGCAAGCGCGAGCGCGACCTGCGGGCGCTGGTGGTCGGCGACCAGGTGGTCGCCTGGGTGGAGCGGCGCGCGCGTCCGGGGCGGCTCCTGCACACGCTGGCCGGAGGCGCCTCGCTCAAGGCCGTCCGGGTCCCTGCCGCGCTCGATGACCTGGCCGTCGAGGCGGCGCGGGTGGTGGGCCTCGAGGTGGCGGCGGTGGATCTGCTGGAGGCGAACACCGGCCCGATGGTCTTCGACGTCAACTCCAGCCCCGGCCTCAAGGGCCTCGAAGCGGCCACCGGCAAGGATCTGGCGCTCCCCATCATCGGCCGCGCGGAAGAGCTGGCGCGGCGTTAGACTGACTCCATGCTGATCCTCGCCCTCGTGCTGCTGGCCGCCCCCCCGGATGTCTCGAACAGCTACCGCGTCGAGGCGCCCGCCGTCGTGAAGGTCAAGAAGGGCGCTGCCGCCCAGGCGCTCATCGCGGTGGTGCCCCGCGCCGACGCGCACGTCTCGCCCGACGCGCCCATCTCGCTGACGCTGACCGCCGGTCCCTCGGTGCAGCTGGCCAAGGCGAAGCTGGGCCGCCCTGAAGCCAGGGAGACCAGCGTCAAGGGCGTCGAGTTCGCGGTGCCGTTCACCGCCACCGCCTCCGGCGAGGTGAAGGGTGCGTTGAGCTTTTTCATCTGCACCGAGAAGCTCTGCGAGCGGCAGAAGCGCGAGATCGCCGTCCGGGTCGACGCGGAGTGAGCCGGTTCGTCTACGGGGTGAACCCGGTCGTCGAGGCGCTGCGGGCCCATCCTGGCGACGTGGTGCGCGTGCTGCTTGAGCGCGGCCGCGACGGGCGCCGCTCGCAGGGCGCCGAGCGGGTCGCGCAGGAAGCCGAGAGCGCCGGCGTCCGCATCGAGGAAGTCCCGCACAACGAGATCCAGCGGCGCGCCTCGGGCGGCGTGCACCAGGGCGTCGGCGCCGAGCTGGCCGAGTTCCGCTACGCCGACCTTCCCGACCTGCTCGAGGCAGCGAAGAAGTCCGGCCGGCCCGCCTTCATCCTGCTCCTCGACGGCGTCACCGATCCGCAGAACCTCGGCGCGCTGGTGCGGAGCGCACACGCGCTGGGCGCGCACGGCGTGGTGCTGCCCAAGGACCGCGCGGTCGGCATCACCCCGGCGGCGTCCAAGGCGGCGGCGGGGGCGCTCGAGCACTGCCTGGTGGCGCGGGTCACCAACCTGACCCGGGCGCTGGAGCAGCTCAAGGAAGCCGGCGTCTGGACGGTCGCGCTCGCCTCAGACGGAGAGAAGGACCTGGGACACCTCGACCTCACCTCCCCCATCGCGCTGGTGATGGGCAGCGAGGGGTCGGGCGTGCGGCCGCTCGTCCGCAAGACCTGCGACCACGTGGCCCGCATCGGCATGGAAGGGAAAGTCGGCTCGCTCAACGTGGCCGCGGCCGGCGCCATCTCCTTATATGAGGTGGCGCGCCAGCGTTCGTGAGGATCGTCCGGCCCGACCGGCCGTCCGCTTGACAACGTGCGCAAGATCCCCTAAAACGCTGCCTCCCTGCGTTGGGGAGGTGTCTTCAAAGACCAACAACGCTGTGTTTTCAGGCATTTAGGCTGGCGTAGCTCAGCCGGTAGAGCGGCTGCTTTGTAAGCAGCGGGTCGCAGGTTCAAATCCTGTCGCCAGCTCCAACCGGCTGACGAGTGGTGGCGGGCGAGAAGCGGTGTCGGTAGCGGAAAACTGAGCGGGCGTGAGGGTCGGCGGGAAAACAGATTTCGAAACAGCGAGCACACAGAGATCCTCGAACGCGTCGCACGAAACGCGTGGGGGGTCTCGGGGGGAGACGCGAGTCGCCCCCCGAATGTGATCGACAGCAAGGCTAAGAGGGAGTCACGGTCGGCGGTCTAGGAAATGTCCACGGAGGGATGCCCGAGCGGCCAAAGGGAGCAGACTGTAAATCTGCCGGCTCACGCCTTCGAAGGTTCGAATCCTTCTCCCTCCACCAACTTCGGGAAACGACAGGAGCTGCGGGAATAGCTCAGCTGGTAGAGCGTCAGCCTTCCAAGCTGAATGTCACGGGTTCGAATCCCGTTTCCCGCTCCACGAGAAGGAACTTTCGAGAGGCACGGATTCAGAGGAGCGCCCACATAGCTCAGTTGGCAGAGCACTTCCTTGGTAAGGAAGAGGTCACCGGTTCAATTCCGGTTGTGGGCTCCAAACTTGAGGAGCTGAAGCAATGAACCGCACCATCATCACGCTCGAGTGCCCGGTGTGCAAGAACCGGAATTACACCACCACGAAGAACAAGCGGACCATGACCGACAAGCTGGTCCTGCCGAAGTTCTGTTCGACGTGCCGCAAGCACACCGACCACAAGGAGACGAAGTAGAAGGCCTAGGCCAGTAGCTCCAATGGTAGAGCGGCGGTCTCCAAAACCGCATGTTCCAGGTTCGAGTCCTGGCTGGCCTGCCAATCGCTTCGATTGACTCATGACCAATACGCGTCTGGTCGCCATCGGCTATGTCTTGCTGGCCCTCGCCGCCGGCCTCTTCCTCGAGCACTTGCTGCTGGCGGGCTTCGGCGCCTTTGCGCCCACCCAGCCGCTGACCCGGCCGCTCTTCGGGGGCGACTGGACCTGGAGCACGGTCATCGGCCTCGCCGTCGCCACCGCCGTCGCGCTCTACCTGTGGCTGACCCCGAAGACGCACGACACCTCGGTCGAGATCGCCGCCGAGTTGCGCAAGGTCTCCTGGCCCACCATGCCCGAGACCCGGGCCGCCACCATCGCCGTCATCGTCGCCAGCCTCATCGCCGCCGTCCTGCTCGGACTGTTCGACGTGTTCTGGCAGTTCCTCACCGACAAGATCCAGAACCCGACCCTCTGAGACCACCCATGTCCGCCGCTGAATCAAAGAAGATCGACAAGAAGTGGTACGTGGTCCACACGTATTCCGGCTTCGAGAACAAGGCGAAGAAGTCGCTCGAGGAGAAGATCAAGCAGGCCACCCTCGAGGAGTTCTTCGGCGACATCCTCATCCCGATGGAGAACGTCGTCGAGATGGTGAAGGGCGAGAAGCGCGCTTCCAAGCGCAAGTTCTTCCCGGGCTACATCCTGGTGCAGATGGAGTTGAACGACCGCACCTGGCACCTGGTGAAGAACACGCCCAAGATCACCGGATTCGTCGGCAACGCCACCAAGCCGCCGGCCGTCAGCGAGCACGAGATCGCGCGGCTGACCACCCAGCTCTCCGAGGGCGCGCTCAAGCCGAAGCCCAAGGTCGAGTTCGAGGAGGGCGACAACGTCCGCGTCGTCGACGGGCCCTTCTCCAACTTCAACGGCACCGTCGAGGAAGTGAACCCGGACAAGGGCCGCGTCCGCGTCCTGGTCAGCATCTTCGGACGGGCCACTCCGGTCGAGCTCGACTTCATGCAGGTGGAGAAGACGTAGGCAGTCAACCTGAGGCCTGCAGCCTGAGGCCTGAGGCCCGAAACACAACACGGTGGGAGGCGAAGAGCCGCTCGGACCACCGACAGGAGAAGTGCAATGGCAAAAAAGGTCACCGGACTCGTCAAGCTCCAGCTGCCTGCGGGCAAGGCGAACCCCTCGCCGCCCGTCGGTCCGGCGCTGGGACAGCACGGCGTCAACATCATGGGCTTCTGCAAGGAGTTCAACGCGGCCACCCAGGCGCAGGCCAAGGAAGGCCTGATCGTCCCCGTGCTCATCACCATCTAC
>JAYWAJ010000479.1:0-3309 GCA_043782525.1 Deltaproteobacteria bacterium
GTCTTCCGCAAGCACTTCGCCGCGCTCCGGGCCGCCCACCAGGCGCAGCCGCACGAGGGCGTCCTCATCGCCGCCATCGACGGCAACGGCGTCTTCGACGCGCACGCCCACTTGCGCCTCCCCACCTCGGGAATCGCCCACCTCATCATCGGCCGCCACGAGCGCTGCGACGTGGTGCTCTCCCGCGACACCGACGTGTCGCTGCGGCACCTGCTGGTGCGCGCCACCCGCGGACCGCACGGGCAGTTGCACCTGCGCGCCATCGACCTGCGCTCCCGCTGCGGCCTGCTCTCCGAAGACGGCAAGCGCTGCGAGGCCATCGCCAGCAGGGGGCCGCTCTTCCTCCAGGTGTCGAGCTACGTGATCCTCTTCCTGCCCACCGGACCCACGGTGAAGCCCTGGACCCACGACGCCGACGACACCTGGCGCGGGTTCGCGCCGCGCGACCAGGAGATCCTGCCGCCGCCGCAGCCGCTCAAGTCGCGCGCGGCGCCGTCGCCCGATGCGGTCCGGCTGGCGACCATCACCATCCAGTCCAGCTCGCCGCAGGCGGGAGACCTGACCTCCACCCACGCGGTCTGGAGCGACCAGCTCGAGCGCGGCATCCTCGTCGGGCGCGACGACCGCTGCAGCCATGGCGGCCTCGAGGAGGGCAACCTCTCCCGCGTGCACCTGGTCCTGCTCAGCGTCGAGAACGAGGTCTGGGCCATCGACACCGCCTCGACCAACGGCACCCGCATCTACAACGGCTCGCCCTTCCGCCAGCTGCTCCTCACCGGCGAGAGCCAGCTGGTGCTGGCCGACGCGCTGGCGCTGCGCTGGGCGCCGGTCGTCCATGCCGCCCGTGCGTAGATTCAGGGCATGGCACGGCGCAGAGCGGGCAAGCGGCAGGTCGGTTACGCGGTCATCGGGCTGGGACACATCGCCCAGTCGGCGGTGCTGCCCGCCTTCGCGCATGCCCGCAACGCCAGGCTGGTGGCGCTGGTCTCGTCGGACGAGGAGAAGCGCAGCAAGCTGGGCCGCCGCTACGGCTGCGACGCCTTCCCGCTCGAGGCGCTCGACGCCTGCCTCGCCCGCCCCGAGGTCGACGCCGTCTACCTCGCCGAGCCCAACGACAAGCACGGAGACCTCGCGGTCCGCTGCGCCCGCGCCGGCGTCCACGTCCTCTGCGAGAAGCCGCTGGGCATCTCCGAGGAGGAGTGCCGGCGGATGATCGACGCCTGCCGCGACGGGGGCGTGAAGCTGATGACGGCATACCGGCTCCACTTCGAGCCCGCCAACCTCGAGGTGCTCAAGCTCATCGAGCAGGGGCGCATCGGCGAGCCGCGCTTCTTCTCCTCGACCTTCGCCTACCAGGTGCAGCCCGGGAACATCCGGACCTCGGCGGAGCGCGGCGGCGGCGCCATCTGGGACCTGGGCGTCTACTGCATCAACGCCGCGCGGACCCTCTTCCGCGCCGACCCGGTGGAGGTCTTTGCCCTGCGCGCCGACCGCCCCGGCGACCCGCGCTTCGAGGAGATCCACGAGGGCATGAGCGTGCTGCTCAAGTTTCCCTTCGACCGGCTGGCGCAATTCACGGTCAGCTTCGGCGCCTGCGCGCTGGACCAGTACCGCATCGTCGGAACGCGCGGGCAGATCCAGCTCGACCAGGCCTACGCGTACGAAGGGCCGCGCCGGCTGCACCTCTCGACGGGCGGGAAGGAGCGGGTGCGGACCTTCCGCGCCTCCGACCAGTTCGCTCCCGAGCTGATCGCCTTCTCCCGGGCGGTGCTCGACGACCAGCCCATCGCGCCCGACGGAGAAGAAGGCCTGCGCGACGTGCGCATCATCGCCGCCGCGCTCAAGTCGGCGCGGGAGAACCGCCCTTTGAAGCTCTCCTGGCCTGCGCCGCACCGGCATCCGGAGCCGGCCGACCGCATCTACCGGCCGCCCGTGCGCGAGCCCCGGCTGATCGCAGTCGGGGCTCCGGCGCTCTAGCTACTTCTGGATCACGCCGCACGCGACCCGATCGCCGGCCTCTCCCGCCGGCTGGCTCTTGTAGTCGTCGGCCTTGGCGTGGACCACCAGCGCGGCGCCGTCCGCGTCGAGCAGCCCGCCCTCGAGGTTGACGTCGTGGGCGATGAACTCGGCCTTGACCTTGCCGTCCGCCGGCACGTCGAGGTTGGGAAGGTCGCCGCCGTGCGCGCCGCCCTCGACCCTGAAGCCGTGCTGCTTGTGCGCCGGGTTGAAGTGCCCGCCGGCGGTCTTGAAGGGCGGCTCGCACTTGCCGGTCTCGTGCAGGTGGATGGCGTGCACGCCCGGCGTGAGGTGGTGCAGGTCGACGGAGATGAGCACGCCATGCGGCGTCTGCGTGAGCGTAGCGGTGCCGACCGGCTGGCTCTTGCCGTCGATCAGCTTCGCCGTCGCGCTGGCCGGCGCGGCGCTGGCCGGGGCCGGGGCCGCGGCGGCGCCCGCGTCTGCCTGCGCCAGCGCCACCCGTGCCGCCAGCAGGGAAAGGACCAGACCAGTTCGGATCATGCCCATATGTCCTCCTCAAGTGTGGCCGCCTTCTACCCCTTCCACTCGACTTTGACGACAGTCAGCTCGACTTCCCCTGCCGGCCTCTGCACCCGCACGGTGTCGCCCTCCCGCTTGCCCAAAAGCGCCTTGCCCAGCGGCGCCTCGTAGCTGATGCGGCCCGGCCCGAGCGCGTCGTCCAGCTCGTCGCCGCCCACGATTTGATACCTGGTTGTCTTTCCCTCCTCGTCCTCGACGGTCACCGTCGCGCCGAAGAAGACCCGGTCGGTCCGGGGCCGCGTCGCGGGATCGATCACCTCGTAGTTCTCCAGCTGCTTCTGCAGGCGGTGCAGCCGGCCGTCGATCTCGCGCAGCTTCTTCTTGCCCAGCTTGTATTCGTAGTTCTCGCTGCGGTCGCCGTGCGCCGCCGCGATGGTCACCTCGCGGGTGACCCGCGGGCGCTCCTGGTGGAGCAGGCGGCGGAACTCCTCGCGGAGCGCCTCGAAACCGGTCCTGGTGATGTACTTCTTGCCCGCGGGCATGGCGCCCTCCGGTGTTTCAGTTGCCCGAAGCCGCCGCTGCTGGCAACCTCTGCCCGTGTCGACCGCCGTCACCCACGGAATCCGCATCACGGTGAAGAGCCGGTTCCTCACCGAGCAGTCGTCGGCGGGGCGCTGGGCCTTTGCCTATACGGTACGCATCGAGAACGTGGGCACGGTCACCGCGCAGCTGCGCAGCCGCCACTGGATCATCGTCGACGGCAACGGCAAGCGCGAGGAGGTGCGGGGCGACGGGGTGGTCGGCAACCAGCCC
>JAYWAJ010000480.1:0-3308 GCA_043782525.1 Deltaproteobacteria bacterium
CCGCCACCCCCGACTTCTCGCTCGCCGCCAGCCCCACCAGCGTCTCGGGCTCCGGCACTTCCAGCATCAGCGTGGGCGCGCTCAACGGCTTCACCGGCACGGTCTCCCTCGCGGCCAGCGGCGCGCCCTCGGGCGCGAGCGCGACGCTCAGCCCCACCAGCGTGGCGGGCAGCGGCAGCTCCACCCTCACCCTTGCGCCCGGCAGCGCGGCCGCCGGCACCTATCCGGTCACCGTCACCGGAACCAGCGGCACGCTCAGCCACAGCGCCAGCGTCTCCTGGACCATCGCCGGCAGCGGCGGCGGCGGCACGCTCACCAACTCCGGCTTCGAGTCGGGGCTGACCGGCTGGACCTCCACCGGCAAAACCTCCGTCGGCACCACCGCCCACAGCGGCGCGCAATCGGCCCTGGTCGGCAGCACCGCCGCCAGCACCGACAGCTCGGTGGCGCAGACCTTCACGCTGCCGTCCAACGCCACCGGCGTTTCCTTCTGGTACCAGGTGCACTGCCCCGACACGGTCACCTACGACTGGGCCACCGCCACCCTGAAGGACAACACCACCGGCACCACCACCACCATGCTGGCCAAGACCTGCAGCAACACCGCCACCTGGGTGCAGGCCAGCGCCGCCGCGACCGCCGGGCACAGCGTCACGCTCACCTTGTCGAACCACGACGACAACTACTCCGGCGACCCGACCTATACCTTTTATGACGACGTCGCCATCGCCACCTCCGCCCCGGGCGACACCACGCCGCCCACCACCAGCGTCACCGCGCCCGCGGCCGGCAGCACGGTCTCGGGGACGGTCACCGTCACCGCCACCGCCAGCGACAACGTCGGCGTCACCAAGGTGGAGCTCTACGTGGACGGCACCTTGCTGGCGAGCGGCTCCGCCTCGCCCTTCAGCGCCTCGTGGAACACCACCGGCGCGGCCAACGGCGCCCACTCGCTCACCTCCAAGGCGTACGACGCCGCGGGCAACCTCGGCACCAGCAGCGCCGTGAGCGTCACGGTGAGCAACGGCGCCGTCACCAACCCCGTCGTCAACCCCGGCTTCGAGACCGGCACGCTCTCGGGCTGGACGGCCACCGGCGTCGCCGCGGCCCGGCTCTATCCGCACAGCGGCAGCTACAGCGGCTCGTTGGGCAGCTCCAGCCCCAGCACCGACAGCTCGCTCGCGCAGACCTTCACCCTGCCCGTCGGCGCGAACACCCTGACGTTCTGGTACCGGATCTTCTGCCCCGACACGGTCACCTACGACTATGCCTCGGCGACGCTGAAGGACAACGTCACCTTGACCACCGTCACCGTGCTCCCCAACACCTGCACCAACACCAACACCTGGGTGCAGGCCAGCACCTCGGTGACCTCGATGCGCGGGCACAGCGTCACCCTGACCTTGAAGAACCACGACGACAACTACACGGGCGACGCCACCTACACCGACTACGACGACGTCAGCGTCCAGTAGCCTGTGCTAGAGCAGGGGGAGTCCAATGCTGGAGGCATCGCATGGCTCCCCCTTCCCGCAGCATCCTCGTCGTCGACGACGAAGAGTCGGTGAGGGTCTCGCTGCGGCGCACCCTCGAGGCGGCCGGATACCAGGTCTCCGCCGCGGAGTCGGCCGATGAGGGCCTGAAGATCCTGCAGCAGGTCCCGATCCAGCTGGTGATCAGCGACAACTACATGCCGGAGATGGCGGGGATCGACTTCCTCAAGCTGGTGCGGGTCCGCTACCCGCAGGTCCTGCGCATCATGCTGACCGGCGACCCGGATCCGGAGGTGACGGTCCGCTCCATCAACGAGGGCGAGGTCTATCGCTTCCTCCGCAAGCCCTGGAACAACGCCGACCTCAAGACCATCCTGCACTTCGCCTTCGAGGTGATCGCGCTCGCCGAGGAGAACCGGCAGCTGGTCGGGCTGCTGCGCCGGCAGCGCCAGGCGCGGACCTCCGGTTCGCCGATGGATCCGATGGACCTCGAGTCGGAGCTGCTCCTGCTCGCGGAAGAAGAGGCGGGTGGGTAGCGCGCGAGCGCCGCGTCGGCGCGGCCTCCCTGCCGGGATCTCCCTGGCCGCCGCCCGTCGCGCCGCCGTCGCCACGCAGCGCTTCGGCGACCCATCGTCCCTGATCTCCGCGCTGCGGCGGCTCTCCTGCGTCCAGCTCGACTCCATCTCGGCGGTGGAGCGCAGCCACCGCATCGTGCTGGCCTCGCGGATCGGCGCCTACCCCAAGGGCGCCGAATGGGCCTTGTTGAAGCAGGGCAAGGCCTTCGAATATTGGGCGCACGAAGCCTGCCTCCTGCCCATCGAGGATTATCCGCTCTTCCGCTACCGCATGCGCGAGCGCCGCGTGCACCATTGGTACGGGCCGGTCATCGACAGAGACCCGCGCCTCGCCCGCCGCGTGCTCGACGCCATCCGGGAGCGCGGCCCCCTGGGCAGCCGCGACTTCGAGGGCCAGGGCAGCGGCGGCATGTGGAACTGGAAGCCGGCCAAGCGGATGCTGGACGCGCTCTGGACCGCCGGCGACCTGGCCATTGCCGGGCGCGAGCATTTCCAGCGCCGCTATCAGCTGGCCGAGCGGGTCATCCCCGCGCGCTACCGCGAGGCGCCGCTTCCCGGCGAGGCGGAGTTCCTGCGCGCGCTGGCGCTGCGAGCGGTGCGGGCGCGCGGGCTGCTCACCGCCGCGGGCGTCCTCGAGCACTACCGGCTGCGCGGCGGCCAGAAGCGCATCCTGCCGCACCTCGAGGCGCTGGTGGCCGAGGGCGAGCTGCGCCGGTTCGCCCTCGAGGACGGCGAGGCGCCCGTCTACGCCGCCGCGCGCCTCGACGACCGGGTTCCCGACCGCGCGGTCCTGCTCAGCCCCTTCGACAACCTCCTCTGGGATCGCGACTTCGCGGTGCGCCTCTTCCGCTTCGATCACCTGATCGAGGTCTACAAGCCGCAGCCGCAGCGGCGGTTCGGCTATTACGTGCTGCCGCTCCTGGTCGGCGATCGGATGGCCGGCCGGGCCGATGTGAAAGCGGAGCGCACCACCGGCGTGCTCCGCATCAAGGCCTTCCATCCGGAAGGAACCCGGCGCGGCGACGACCGCCTCGACGAAGCCGCCGCGCGGCTGGCGGCGGAAGTCGGACTGGAGCGCGTGGTCCGCTGAAGGCCGCTGCCCGCCCGCGCGCGGGGCCCCTCAGTCAGGCCGGCTCCTGCTGCGAGAGGCAGTGCAGCGTGCCGAGGCCCCAGACCAGGTCGCGCGCGCCGATGCCGATCACCGGACGGTCGCGGAACAGCTCGGCGAAGAGCCCCAGCG
>JAYWAJ010000481.1:0-3305 GCA_043782525.1 Deltaproteobacteria bacterium
GGGACGCAGTTCCTCCTCATGAGCGCGACCCTGGGCGAGACCAGCGCCATTGCCAGGGCCCTGACCGAATCGACCCGCCGCGAGACCGCCACCGTCGCCAGCGCCACCCGGCCGGTGCCGCTCGAGTTCGAGTGGCGGGAGACGGCGCTGCACGAGACGCTCGAGGAGCTGGTGCAGCGGGGCCGCGCGCCCGTCTACCTGGTCAACTTCAGCCAGCGCGCCGCGGCGGAGCGGGCGCAGGACCTCATGTCCGCCAACTTCTCCAGCAAGGAGGAGAAGGAGGCGCTCAAGGCGGCCACCGAGGGCTTCCGCTTCGAGACCCCGTACGGCAAGGAGTTCCTCAAGTTCCTCCGCCACGGCATCGGCCTGCACCACGCCGGGCTGCTTCCCAAATACCGGCTGCTGGTGGAGCAGCTGGCCCAGCAGGGTTTGCTCAAGGTCGTCAGCGGCACCGATACGCTGGGCGTCGGGGTCAATATCCCCATCCGCACCGTGGTCTTCACCCAGCTCTTCAAGTTCGACGGCGAGAAGCTGGGGCAGCTGAGCGTGCGCGACTTCCGGCAGATCGCCGGGCGGGCCGGGCGCAAGGGCTTCGACGAGCGCGGCTACGTGGTGGCGCAGGCGCCCGAGCACGTCATCGAGAACAAGAAGATCGAGGCCAAGGGAAAGAAGACGCCCAAGAGGAAGCCGCCCGAGAAAGGATATGTCCATTACGACAACGCGCTCTTCGAGCGCCTGCAAGAAAGGCCGCCCGAGCCGCTGGAGAGCCGCTTTCAGGTCACCTATGGAATGATCCTGCACCTCGTCCAGGCGGAACAGCTGACCAGCGCGCGCGCGGGTGCGCAGGGCTATGCGCGGCTGGTGCAGCTCATCCGCAAGAGCCACGGCCACGAGGGCAACCGCCGCCTGCACCTGCGCAGCGCGGCCGAGAAGGTCCGCACGCTGCGCAAGGCCGGCGTCGTCGAGCTGGTGCGCGGCAATTCCTGGCGCAAGCCTTTGCTCAAGCCCGGCGCGCACCTGCAAGACGACTTCTCCCTCAACCAGACCCTCGCGCTCTGGCTCTACGACACCCTGCCCCGGCTGGAGCGCGCCTCGGAGTCCTACCCGCGCGACGTGCTGACGCTGGTCGAGAGCATCCTCGAGAATCCCCAGGCGGTGCTCTATGCGCAGCTCGACCGGGCCAAGGGGATCGCCATCGCCGAGATGAAGGCGCGGGGAATGGACTACAACGACCGCATGAACGAGCTCGACAAGGTCGAGTATCCCAAGCCGCTGCGGGAGTTCGTCTATCAGACCTTCAATGCCTTTGCCGACAAGCATCCCTGGGTCGGGGCCGAGAACATCCGGCCCAAGAGCATCGCCCGGGAGATGTTCGAGACCTATGCGAGCTTCAATGAATATGTGCGCGATTATTCAATACAGCGATCCGAAGGGCAGCTTTTGCGCTACTTGACCGACGCCTACAAGACGCTGGTGCAGAGCGTGCCGGAGGAGGCGCGGGACGAGGAGCTCCTCGAGATCATCGAGTACCTCCGGTTGATCGTCCGGGGCGTCGACTCCAGCCTGCTCGACGAATGGGAGCGGATGATGGACCCGGGGAGCGCCCGGCCGCGCCCGCCGGCAGCGGACCCTGCGCCGGCGCGGCCGGTCGACGAGCGGGAGCTGTTCCGGCGCGACCCGAAGCGGAGGACGGCCCGGGTCCGCAGCGAGCTGCACACCTTGCTCGCGGCGCTGGCGCGCAAGGAGTGGGAGGAGGCGTCGCGCGCGTCGGGGTCGCCCGTGGACTGGCCGCCGGCGCGGCTGCAAGAGGAGCTCGAACCCTACTTCGCGGCCCACGCCAGGATCGACCAGGCGCCCCGCGCGCGCCGGCCCGACCGCACGGTGCTCAGCGAAGAATCTCCCGGCGTCTTTCGCGCGCAGCAGCGGTTTGGTCCCCCGCCGCGTGCCTTGCAGCAGCACGAGGCCGTCGCCGCCGATCCCGATGCTGCCGCGCAGGCCGAGGCGCGAGAGGAGGCGGAGGACGCGGACTGGACGCTCGAGTGCCGGGTGGATCTGGGCGCGGAGCGCGTGGCCGGGGCGCCGCTCATCGAGCTGGTTCGCATCGGAACCTAGCCACTGCGTCGATCAGCTGGCGGCAGCGTTCAACAACGCCTTGCGGCGGCGCAGGGCGGCGATGGCAAGGAGCGCGAGGCCCGCCGGCAGCTCCGCACCACCGCCCGAGGAGCACCCTCCGCCGGTGAGCGCCAGCACGCTCGAGAGCGGCACGAAGGTCCAGGTGAAGGAGGCAGGATTGGGATCGACGTTGCCGGCCGGATCGGTCGCGGTCACCGTGAAGAGATGTTTTCCGGGGCTCACCGATGGATAGGTCACGGGAGAAGTGCAGGCCGCGGACGCGCCATCCAGCGCGCATTGAAAGGTCGAGCCCGGCTTCGAGGAGATGAAACCAAACGTCGGCTCCGCGGTGTGGGTCTCCGCGCCGGGCCCGCTGGTGATGCTGGTCCGGGGCGGGGTGGTGTCGCGCACCGTGCTGGTGGCGGAGCCGGTCACCGCCCGCGGCGTCAGGCTGACCAGGAAGGTCAGCCGGGCCTGGTTGATGTACGTGCCGTCGGCGGCGACGCCGGCGGTGACCGTGAAGGTCCCGCTCGCGCCCGGCTTGAGGTTGCCCAGGTTCCAGGTGACGGTCTGTCCGGTGACGATGGCGGCGGGCGAGGCGGAGAGGAAGGTCAGGCCCGCGGGCAGCGTATCGACGAGCACCGCGCTGCCGGCCGACCCCGGGCCCGGATTGGTATAGCTGACGGTAAAGGTCAGCGTGGTGCCGCCGCTGAAGGCGGGAGCGGTCATGGTCAGCGAGGGATCGGGCTGCCCTTCTGCCGCGGTGCAGGTCGATTGGTAGGTCGCGTCCAGGTAGAGGCGCACGCCATTGGTCGCGGGATTGGTGGAGATCGGCAGCGCCACCGGATACTGGTGGCCGGCGAGATAGCTCACCTTGCCGTTGGTGGGCACGCCATCGAGGAAGCCGGTGAGGTAGGCGATGCGGTTGTCCGTACCCAGGGCGGCGGTGGCCTGCACCAGCTTCACGCCGTTGCCCTTGAAGGCGCTGCCGGGCGAGAGACCCATGGACTGCAGCAGGCCGGAGACCGCCAGGAACGGGCTGGTCGCGGGTGCGGTGAAGGGACCGTCGACCTGGGAATAGGGATTATCGGGCAAGAGGAAGGTATTGGGGTTCGGTAGCCCGCCGCCGTCGTCCTGGATGCCCTTGGTGGTGAGGAAATGCCCATTGACCGAATTCTCGAAGCTATGGGCCG
>JAYWAJ010000482.1:0-8669 GCA_043782525.1 Deltaproteobacteria bacterium
GAGGTCTTCCCCCTCGACGAGGCCTTCCTCGAGGCCCTCGACCGCATCGGCGCCGCCGGCGGAGTGGCGGTGGGCTTCGACCGCCTGCTCATGCTCCTCACCGGCGCGGCCTCGATCGCCGACGTGCTCCTCTTTCCGGCGGCGGACGAATACCCGAGGGCGCGCACGTGATCGTCCTCCTCTTCCTGCGCACCGTCTTCGGCTGGCTGGCCATCCTCGTCGCCACCATGACCCACGCCTTCCTCATCGTCCTCGGGGGCGAGTCCGGCTTCTCCGAGCGCGTGCTGCGCCGCTGGGCCCGCTTCTTCCTCTGGGTGACCGGCGCCCGCCTCATCGTGCAGTGCGACCTGCCCCTCGATCCGCAGAAGAGCTACGTCTACATCTCCAACCACACCTCCAACCTCGACGCCCCCGCCATCCTCGCCGCCGTCGACCGCCCGCTGCGCTTCATCGCCAAGCAGGAGCTGTCGCGCATCCCGGTCTTCGGCTGGGCGGCGCGGCGGATGGGGCACGTCTTCATCGACCGCAAGGACCGGAAGGGCTCGACCCGCGCCATCCGCAGCCGCATCGACAAGGGGCTGGGCGGGGTGGCGCTCTTCTTCTTCGCCGAGGGGACCCGCTCGACCACCGACGCGCTGTTGCCTTTCAAGAAGGGCGCGGCGGTGGCGGCCATCGAGACCGGCCTCGACTGCGTGCCCATCGGCCTCGCCGGCGCCCGCGACGTGCTCAAGCCCAAGGGGCTCTCCGTCTTCCAGCCGGGCCCGGTGGCGGTGGTCTTCGGCCCGCCCATTCCGGTGCTGGGCCACTCCATCGAGGAGCGCGACCAGCTGGTCGAGGTGCAGCGCGAGGCGGTCGAGCGCGCCGTCGCCGAGGCCCGCGCGCTCGTCTCCGCGGCCCGCGGCGCTAAGGTGGGCGGCCGATGGCGGGGATGACCCAGGCGGTGCGCGACGCGCTGGCGTCGCTGGCGCGATCGTTCAAGCGCATCTCGGTCTACCGGCACGCGCCCGATCAGCACCTCGCCTACCTGGAGCCGGCCGCCGCCGAGCTGCGCTCGCTGCTCGATGAGCTGCCCAGCGTCACCGTCATCGTCGAGCCGACGGCGCTGGTCTTCGAGGGAGAGTCGGTGCACTCCGAGCCGGCTCGCGAGACCGGCTTCTGCTTCCGCCTCCACCGGGACGGCGTGCGCTCGCTCACCTTCCGCCGCGGCGTCGGCCTCGACGAGCTGCTCGCCCTCGCCCACGTGGCCATGGCCGATCCGCAGGCCGAGGGCGGGCGGGAGGACGCGGTCACCGAGCTGTGGAAGGCGGACCTTCCGCACCTCTCCTACAGCGCCGGCTCGGGCTACCGCATGGGCGAGAGCGCGGGCGACACCTTCTCCAGCCTGGGCGAGATCTCGGCGCGGGCGCAGGAGACGCTGGACCGCCACGCCGGCGCGCGCTTCGTCGAGCTGGACCCGCAGCCGCCCCTGTGGAGCGACGGGCAGAGGGCAAGGGGCGATCCACAGGAGTACGGCCCGCTCTCGCGGCGGGCGGCCCTGACCATCCTGCGCATCGTCGAGCTGGACTACGCCGGCTGGGATCTGCAGGCGCTCTTGGAGACCTTCGGGCGGCTCCTCGGTCAGCTCCTCGATCGCGGGCACCCGCCGGCCATCGCGCAGGCGCTGGAGCGGCTGCGGTACCTGGAAGGATCGCACGCGGGCGAGTTCCGCAAGGCGGTGGGCAGCTGGCTCGCGGATCCGGCGCGGCTGGAGCGGGTGGTCCAGATCAGCCCCGGCACAGACCGACCTCCGCTGCTCTCGCCCTGGCTCGCGTTGCTGCCTGCCGAGTCGGGACCGGCGGTGCTGGCGGCGCTGCCGCAGGCGCTCGATCCGGCAGCGCGCCTCCTGCTCGCCAACGCGGTGGTGGCGCGGGTGGACTCCTGCGCGGCGCTGCTCCCCGTCCTGCTGCGGAAAGGCGCCGCCCCGGAGGCGCTGGCGGTCCTGGCGGCGCTGGTGACGCTGCCGCCGCCGCGCCGCGCCGAGCTGGCCGCTCCGGCCTTCGAGCATCGGGAGGCGGCGGTGCGCCTCGAGGCCATCCCGCTGGTGGCGGCCGAACCAGCCATCGCAGTGCGCACCCTGGGGGGGCCGCTCACCTCGCCGGCGCGCCCGCTCCGGGTGGCCGCGGCGCTGGCGCTCTCGCACTGCCAGGCGGTGGCCGAGCAGGCGGCCGGGCTTATCGTCGCCGCCATCTCGAGGCCGCAGTTCTCCTCGCTGGACAAGGAGGAGCGGACCCTCCTCTACCGATCGCTGGGCAAGCTCGGCTCCGGCGCGGGCTATACCTTCCTCCTCGAGCAGCTCTCGCGGCGGTCGAAGAAGATCTTCGGGCGGAGGAAGATCATCGACAGGCAGCTCCTCGCCGTGCAGGGCCTCGCCGAGGACGGCACCAGCAAGGCGGTGCGCGCGCTCGAGGACGCGCTTTTGCCGACCCGCGGGTATCCGCCGGCGGTGGTGGCGGCGTGCAAGGCGGCGGCGCAGCACCTGCGCGCCGCGCCGCGGGGGAGGAGCGCGTGAGCAGCGACCGCAGCGTCTTCGACGCCAAGGCCAGCCAGGCGACCCGCGACCTGCGCCAGCAGCTGGGGCAGCAGGTGCTGGTCGCGCTCAGCTCCGTGGTCCGCAACGCCCGCAGCTACAGCGAGGACAACGCCGTCTTCAACCCCATGCTGCAGCAGCTGCAGAAGGCCATCTACACGCTGCTCGAGGCCGACGGGGTCTTCGAGCTGGCGCTGCTCGACGACGGCGTCTACCTCAACCGGCAGGCGCTGCGGGTCGACGCCTTCAACCTGCCGCTCCTCGAGCTGGTGCGGCAGGATTTGAAGAAGCGCGGGGTCGCCGGGCTCTCCGCCAGCGTCGCGCCGCCCAAGGGCGACCTGCGCCAGCTGGTGCGGGTGCTCTCCCCGCGCGGGCCGAAGAGCCTGGGCTCGCGCGGGGACACGGCGCGGCCGTTCACGGCGCTGCGGCTGACCGTCGGCGTGGCCAGCGCCGCCGCCGACGCCGCCGAGGACCGGTCGTCGCGGTTGGTCTCGGCGTACGCGCACGCGGTCTTCTTCGTCGATCACACCATCCAGCAGCTGCGGGTGGCGGGCGAGCTGATTCCGCTCTGGGCGGCGTCGCGGGTGGTGCAGGACCTCGTCGACCTGCAGCGGGCGATGCCCGCGCGCTTCCTGCAGCTGGCGCGCAGCAAGGCGGCTAGCGAGGAGTACTGGGGCTTCCACGCCGCCAACGTGGCGGTGCTGGCCATCACCTTCGGTGCGCGGCTCGGGCTGGCCAAGGGGCGCCGCTACGATCTGGGGATGGCGGCGCTCTTCCACGACGTCGGCATGGCGGCGATCCCGGCGGCGCTGCTCGAGCGGCAGGGGAAGCTGGACGCGCGGGCGCAGACGGCGCTGAAGGCCTCACCGCTCTTCGCGGCGCGGGCCATCCTGCGGGACCGCGAGGTGCACGCGGCGGCCCTGGAGCGCGCGCTGGCGGCGTACGAATGCCACCTCGACCTGGTGCCGGCGGCGGAGGATCCGGTTCCGGAGATTGGCCTGCTCGGGCGGATCCTCTCCATCTGCGAGTCGTACGACGCGCTGACGACGGAGCGGCCCTTTCGCCCGGCGCGCTCGCACCAGGAGGCGCTGCGCATCATGACCACCGAGCAGGTGTTCCGCTTCGACCCGCAGCTGATCGACCTGCTGCCGGCGGTGGTGGAGCCGCTCTTGGGGTGACTCTGCCATCCCAGGCCCTCCGCCGCCCTCAGAGCACGCGCAGGATCAGGCACTTGAGATACCGCGTCTCCGGCACGCCCAGCAGCGTCGGGTGATCGCGCCCGGCGCCGCGGCGCTCGATGACCTGCACGTTGCGCCTGGCATCGGTGGCGGCGGCGAGCACCACCGATTCGAACTGCAGGTCGTCGAGGTGGAACGAGCAGGAGCAGGTGATGAGCACGCCGCCCCGGTTGAGCATGAGGAAGGCGCGCAGGTTGATCTCCTTGTAGCCGCGCAGCGCGGCGTCGAGGGAGGCCTTGGACTTGGCGAAGGCCGGCGGGTCGAGCACGATGGTGTCGTAGCGCTCGCCTCTCTCCGCTTCGTCGCTGAGGAGGTCGAAGGCGTTGGCGACCTTGAACTCGAGGTTTTGGGCGCCGTTGCGCGCGGCGGCCTCGCGGCCCTGCGCCGCCGCCTGCTCGCTGATGTCCACCGCGGTGACGCTCTCCGCGCGGCGGGCCAGCTGCAGCGCGAAGGCGCCGCCGTAGGTGAAGCAGTCCAGGGCGCGGCCGCGGGCATGGCGGCCCGCCTCGACGCGGTTCTCCGCCTGGTCGAGGAACGCGCCCGTCTTCTGTCCTTCGAGGAGGTCGGCGACCAGGCGGACCTCGCCTTCGAGGAACTCGACCGCGCCGGGAGGGTCGCCGCGCAGGAGACCCTTGCGCTGCGGCAGGCCTTCGTGGGCGCGGACGCGGACGTCGTTGCGCTCGACGATGGCGCGCGGCTGCAGCAGATCCTGGAGGAGCCCGGCGAAGAGGTCGCGCCGCGCGTCGGTGGCCTCGGTCAGGGTCTGGATGCTGAGGCAGTCGGCGTAGCGGTCGACGATCAGGCCCGGCAGCAGATCGGCTTCGCCATGCACCAGGCGGCCGGCGCGGCGGCGCTCGGGATCCGGCGCGATGGCGTCGCGCAGCGCCTTGGCCTGCGCGAGGCGGCGGGCGAAGAAGTCGTCGTCGACGGGTTCGTCCTCGCGGGTGAGCAGGCGGACGGCGATCTGGCTCTGCGCGCCGTAGAAGGCTTTGCCGACGAACCAGCCGCGCTCGTCGGCGAGGCGGACCACCTCTCCTCCGGCCAGCCCGGCCGGCGCGGCGATGTCCGAGCGGTAGACCCAGACGTGGCCCAGGTCGAGGCGCTCGACAGCGCGGCGCGAGACCACCACGGTGGGCTCTCCGGAGGTGCCGGTGCTCTCGCCGATGCTGCCCAGCACCGGCGGCGGGCGGCGCGGGGCGGATTTGGTCATTTGACCAAATGACCCGGCTGGGCGGGTGGACGGACCCTGGCTGCGCGCTCCGGGGGACGCGCCCGCCGCCCGCGCCCCCGGGGACGGCGGCCCCAGGTCGCGGGCGGCGCGGGATCCCTGCTTCACGCGCTCGAGACGCCGCGCCTCCTTGGGCGATTTGGGCTGGTCGCTCATCGGCGGCGGACTGTACACGCGGGCCTTCCGGCGTGCGACGCGAATCCGACTCTTGGTCACATGACCAAATGGCTCGGCTCGCGGCGCGGAAATCAGCCAGGCTGCCGGCGGGGCACCACCGCCAGCGCGACGCCGGCGAGGATGGCGGCGCCGCCGAGGAGGAGGCGCAGGGAGGGCGCTTCGCCGAGCAGCGCCGCGCCTCCCGCTGCCGCGATCACCGGCACCGAGAGCTGGAGCAGGGCGGCGGTGGTGGCCGCGAGGTGCGGGAGCGCCGTGTTCCACAGGCTGTAGCCGAGGCCGGAGGCGAGCGCGCCGGAAGCGATGGCCAGGGCGGCGCCCGGCCAGGTGAGGCGCGCGGCCTCGGGCGCGGCCACCAGCGCCAGGAGCCAGAGCGCCGCGGCAAAGGGTGCGCTGCGGATGAAGGCATCGGCGGTGGCGGCGATGCCGTCGCGCGCCCGCCGCCCGCGCAGCGAATACCAGCCCCAGGCCATGCCGGCCGCGATCATCGACGCCGCGGCTGCGGGCGCGGGTGCCTGGGCGCCCGGCAGCGTCAGCGCCGCCAAACCGCCGATGGCGAGCAGCAGGCCGCCCCAGGTGAGTGGCCGCGGACGCGCGCCCTGCACCACCGCGGTGGCAAACATGGTCGCCTGCACCGTCCCGAAGAGGAGGAAGGCGCCGACGCCGGCCGAGAGGCGCAGGTAGGCCCAGGAGAAGGGCGCCGCGTAGAGCAGGAGCGCGGCGGCAGAGCGCCATCCCGCCTCCGCTCCGGGGCGCGGCCGGCGGCGCGAGAGGATCCACAGCACCGCCGCGCCCGAGAGGAGCCGCAGCCCGGCGAAGGCCGCCGCGCCGGCCAGGCCTCCCCCCAGCGCGCGGCGGGTGAGCAGGGAATTGGCGGCGAAGCAACAGAGGCAGGCGGCGCAGATGGCGAAGAGCCGGTGGCGGGACATCGGCGGCCCTTCTCGCACGTCCTTGGTCATTTGACCAAGAGCGTCTTGACTCCCTCCGGACCCGCGCGCAAGCTTCTTGGTCAAATGACCAAGAGCCTCGCCCGGCGCACTTTCGACGAGGACGTGGTCCTGGACGCCGCTGCCCACGTCTTCCGCAAGCGCGGCTACGGCGGAGCCACCGTGCGGGAGGTGGCGCAGGCCGCGGGGATGCTGCCCGGCAGCCTCCACTACCGGTATCCCAGCAAGGAGGCGCTGCTCCTCGACCTGATGGAGCGCGCCCTCACCCGCGTGCTGGAGCTGGGCCGCGCCGCGGTCGAGCGGGCCCGCGATCCGGCGGAGCGCCTGCGCCTCGGCCTGCGCGCCCACCTCGAGGCGCTGCTCTCCGGCGATGACGACTTCTACGTCCTCCTCTACGACTGGCGCTCCCTGCAGGGACCCTCCATGCAGGCGGTGCTGCGGCTGCGCTCCCGCTACGAGGCCTTCTGGGACGACCTCATCTGGCAGACCGTCCGCTCCGGCTGGGCCCGGCCCAACCTCGATGTCGAGCTGCTGCGGCAGTTCGGCATCGGCGCCATGAACTGGGTGGCCCAGTGGCGGCACGAGTCGGATCCGCGCACGCCGGAAGAGATCGCCGACACCTTCTGGTCGTACCTCGCCTTCGGGCTCCTTGCCGACGAGAAGCGGCCCGCGGCCGCCAGGAAACCTCCGGGCCGCCCCAAGGCCCTTGGTCAAACGGCCAAGAAGCGCCGGGGAGGCAAGAAGTGAGCCCCCTCCTGCGCAACTTCGCGGGCAGCATGCAGAACCTCGCCGGGAGCGGGCCGCTCCTCCGCGACGCCGTGCAGAGCCGGAACCTCCGGGTGCTCGCCTCGCTGCTGGGGCCGGCCTTCCGCGGCCTGGTCCAGCAGCGCGGGCGCAACGAGGCGAGCACGCCCCTGCGCCTCGGCTACAGCGCGCAGTTCGACTGGCGGTACCAGCGCGACCAGCCGGAGATGGCGCGGCTCTATGAGGCGGCCAAGGCCTCGCAATGGAACGCCAGCACCGACCTCGCCTGGTCCACCTCCGTCGATCCCGAGAGCGCCGCGCTCCCCATCATCCCCGACGCCATCGTGCCGCTGGCCAGGCACCCGGCCTACCTGCGCCTGACGCCGCGGGAGCAGGGAAAGCAGCGCCGGGCGCTGATGGCCTGGATGCTCTCCCAGTTCCTCCATGGCGAGCAGGGCGCGCTCTTCGCCGCCGCGCAGGTCACCGAAGCTACGCCCTGGCTCGACGCCAAGCTCTTCGGCAGCACGCAGGTGGTGGACGAGGGCCGCCACGTCGAGACCTTCCACACCTACCTGACCACCAAGCTCGAGAAGCTCTACCAGATCGACGACAACCTCTACGTGGTCATCGACGCGCTCATGACCGACGCGCGCTGGGACCTCAAGTTCCTCGGCATGCAGATCATGATCGAGGGCCTGGCGCTGGGCGCCTTCGGCTTTTTGCGCGCCGCCACCCGGGAGCCGCTGCTCCAGCAGCTGCTCACCTACGTCATCACCGACGAAGCCCGGCACGTGCACTACGGCGTCCTTGCGCTGCAGAAGTTCTACGCCACCGAGCTCTCGCCCCGGGAGCGCGCCGAGCGCGAGGACTGGGCCTTCGAGGTCGCCTACCTGCTCCGCAACCGCTTCCTCGCGCACGAGTTCTACCAGGAGCATTGGGCCCACGCCTTTTCCCGCGCGCAGTGGGACAAGCTGGTGCTGGAGAGCGAGATGATGTCGCTCTTCCGCCGCACCATGTTCCGCCGCATCATTCCCAATCTCAAGCGCATCGGGCTGCTCTCCGACCGCGTTCGAGCCCGCTACGCCGCCCTCGGCCTGCTCGAATACGAGCACCTCCGCGCCGCGCCAGATCTTACCGCCCAGGACCTGCTCGACGACCGCTGATGTCGGCTGCCCGCGGCCACCGGCGCTGCGATGACCGTGCAGGCGCACGCGGATTGAGGAGCCCATGACCGTTCCCACGCTGTTCGACTGGATGGGCGGAATGCCCGCCATCGAGCGCCTGATGACGCTGTTCTACGACCGCGTTCCCGGAGATCCACTCCTCGCGCCGCTCTTCGCCAACATGGCGCCCGAGCACGTCGCGCACGTCGGGACCTTCGTCGCCGAGGTGCTGGGCGGGCCCGCCGCCTACAGCAAGAGGCTCGGGGGTCACCCGGCGATGATCCGCAAACACGTCGGACGCGGCTTGACCGAGCCGCAGCGGCAGCGGTGGATGCAGCTCTTGCTCGAGTGCGCCGACCAGTGCCAGGTTCCCGACGATCCCGAATTCCGCTCCGCCTTCGTCGCCTACCTCGAGTGGGGCACGCGCCTCGCAGTCATCAACTCGCAGCCCGGCGCGGACATCGCGGAGGACGCCCCCATGCCCCGCTGGGACTGGGGCGTCGTGAAGGGTCCTTACTTGAAGTAAGGACTGCCGCAAGACCCAGGACCGATCCATTTACGGCCGTGCTCGCGCTCGTCCTCTTTTGCCGTGGCCGACGTCGTGTTGGT
>JAYWAJ010000483.1:0-22917 GCA_043782525.1 Deltaproteobacteria bacterium
CGAGGTGAAGACGGAGATGCTCGACCGCGAGGAGGCGCTGCGCAGCCAGTCGCCGCGTGGCGTGGCGCAGGAGATCTGGGCGCTCGCTGTGGTCTACACCTCCGGCCCCAAGAAGTCGGTTTGGATCCAGTCGATGGTTTCGTCCAGGCGTTCTTTCGACGCCCAGTCCACCAGCTTCTCGACGCATGCTGCGTCGTCGAGATTGACCTCCTCGGGCAGGACCGGGTCAAGCCGCTGGAAATGTGGCCCGAGGATCGCCTTGCACTCGTAGCTCGCGACGCCCATCGTGCCCTCGATCAAAATGTCGATCAGAGTCTTGCCCCACTCCACCGCGCCCCAGTCATGGTCGCCCTCGACCCACTTGCAGTTCCGCCCAGTCCCGATGGACAGCATGCGCACCTGAAACAAACTCTTGCCCGCACCCTTAGTCGTGTCGGGGTTGACGGCAAGGGCGAGCGCGGCCATTGCCGGGTTGTTCGCCGCAACGCCGCCGTCGATGTAGCCGCCGGACGTCGGGAAGTAGGTTGGCGCTGCCGCAGTTCGGAGGCCCACCTCGACTGCGACTTCATGCCCGTCGGAGTCCTCGTTCGGCAGGTTGTGAAAGAACTTCATCTTCCATGAACGCGGCTCATCGGTCGCCTCGCTGTCCAGGTCGAATGTCGGCACCAGCACGCTGTGAGCTTTCAGGTCCTCCAGCTTCAACGACCCCAAGACCGACGTCAGCGCCGCCCGCAGACCATCGGCCGGATACTTGGAGATGAGGACGCCCGCCTGGAGCCGCCTCCAGAATGGCGTCGAGAAGATTGCGCCAGCCTTGTCTCGATACAGTGCGGTGATCGCTTCCGGCTTCTGACCAGCTGCGAGGGCCAACGCGATGATGCCCCCGGTTGAGGTCCCAGCGACCAGGTCCGTGTGCTCAAGGAAGCCCGTCGCGTCGTTCAGACGCTCGATCAACCTGATCGTGTACGCGCCGCGTACCCCGCCACCGTCGAGTGCGAGAATCCGGTACTCGTCCATGGGTCCACCTCCCGTCGGACGAGACTCGGCACGGCGTCTGGTTGGATGCAACAGCCAGAAGATGAGCCCTGTGGCTCCCCGGCGAGCCACAGGGGCCATGCAGAGCGATGTAAACTTCACATGCTCCGTGACGAGGATGGTCGCAGCCGCCGCCGAGGCCCGTCGGCCCCGCGTCGCGCTACGCACCGACGACGCCTGCCTCTCGGACAGGCCACAACGCCCTCCGCGCGCCTCCGGGCGTCGTCATTCCGTCTCGGAATCCTACTGGCAGAAAGCCTTGAAGGATCTAACCCTGCTCACTCGTCCCGCTCGGCCGCTCCCGGCGTCCAGCCCCCCCACACCGCGTACTGCCGACCGCACGAATCGCAGAAAAACAAGTGCCGCGTCCACTTCGGTGCGCTCGAGGCGCTGGTATCCTTTTCGGAAAGACCATGGGCTCCACCGAATGAACGTCAGTCGGTATCACGCCGCGCCCGCCGTTGCTCCGCGTTCGCCCCGGCGGTCGACTGATTATCGCTCTTGACGGCACCCCCAGTTGAGGAGTTGATGCAAGCAGAGGGGGCTGCCTTCAGCGCGCATTGCCTCGCCCTGAATCCTGTCTCGCCTTGAATTCAGCCTGCGCGGCCGATGCACGGCACGGCCGCGTGCTGGTCTTCCTACGATCGAGACGCAAAATCACGGGGACTCATTCCGAGTCAGCCCCCGTTACGGAAAAGGAGCTTAAAGAATGTTCTACCAATTGAAGGTCGAAAGATATTGGGGCGCCGTCGGATTGGTCGCAGCAGTAGTGCTGGCCGGATGCAGTGGCCCTGGGCTCCCGGTCGATGAGCTCGGCGCCCACGTTGACCCAATAATGATTCCGCCAACTTGCACACCCTACTGCTCCATTTACCAAGCGTGCGGTACTTCGGACGGGTGCATTGGCACCTGCAGCCAACCTGGGGTGACTTGCGCATATCCCCGGGCCTCAGCGGGTGGCCTCACCGACGTAGACTACGATGGTGTTCCGGACGCTCTCGAATTGGCGCTCGCTCAGAAGTTCATGCCGAAGCTCTGGATGTCGAACACGACCGACAGGGATGAGCTTTACGCCTTTTCCGGGGGCGGCATGCCCTATAGGGTCAATCAGGTGGTTGGTTTCACCGAGGTGGGGCAGTACCTGCTCATTCAGTACGCCCTCCCTTACGATTACCAACGGGCAAAGTGCGGACTTGGTTCTCACACAGGAGATTCGGAGTACGTGGAGGTGCTCGTCGGCCGGGCGCCCTACTACGGGACCGCTTATGGCGGGACCTCCTGGGAGAACGCCCGCACTGACGTAAATGCCTGGGCCGTCTTCGCAGGCAAGGCAAACCATCACTCTAGCCAGACGGTCGTTGTCATTCAGGACAGCAAAACTACGATGCCGGACAAGAATCGAGTTCCGGACCTCTTCATCGCCGCGATAACGCATGCGTCGTTTTGGGCCTGGGATAAGTGCAACAACGACGCGATATTCTGGCCCTGCTACGATGTCTGCCAACCTCTGTGCAACGCAAAACCGAAGGCGCTGTTGTCCATGCGGAACCTCGATACACAGGGCACCTGGGGCAGCATGACGAAGGACCCCAACACGCTTGTGTGGGATACCTACCCCATGAATAGCTCTGCCAATCCGAATTTCGGAGCGGAGCCCGGCTATTACGGTAAGTTTCACGAACAGGCAAACTACCTGAATGCCCTGAGTTCGTGCTTGGGCGGTGGCTGCGACGGACCGTGGTTCAACCAGGTAGTAGGGTTCCCCGACTGCCAGTAGACTGATTCAGAAGTTGTAGGGAATGGGCGGGCGGTCTTCGGGCCGCCCGCCTTTTTGTGTGCCCAGCCGCCGGTGCGCCGAGGATATCCTTCCGCTCGCCGAGTCGCTGCTCCGGCAGGACAACTCGAATTTGCGCAGGGCGCGAGTGGTCACCGCAGAATGCAGGATGCTCGGCGCGAAGGCGACGGAGAGGTGTCCCATTTCGCGGCCCGCGGCACGACGCGCATCGCCCACAGCCCGCTCTGCCAGCGCGATGATCTCACACGCGCCTCGGAAGAGCTCCGCTCCTGCCTTGGTCAGGCGCAGCTGTCGATCGGAGCGGTCGATCAGCTCCGCGCCCACCTCTCCCTCGAGCTGCCGGATCTGCTTGCTGAGCGAGGGCTGCGCGACACGCAGCCGAGCGGCCGCGCGCCCGAAGTGCAGCTCTTCCGCGACGGCGACGAAATTGTCGTTTGCCAAAACTCGAACCCAAGACTGGACGATGGGCAGGCGGCGTGCGAGCCATGAGGCCCATGTCCCTCGTACTCGCTTTATTGGGCGCCCTGCGCGCGGCGCTCAGAACCCGCACCGATCTCACGCTCGAGAACCTGGCGCTCCGGCAGTAGCTTGCCCTGCTCCGTCGCCGTTCGACGCGACCACAATTCGGGCGCCTCGATCGCCTCTTCTGGGTGTGGCTCTCCAACCATTGGGGCGGGTGGCCAGAGGCGCTCCACCTCGTTCGCCCCGAGACCGTGATTCGCTGGCACCGGCAGGGCTTCCGCGCTTTCTGGACCTGGAAGTCCCGCCGCGGGCGAACGGGTCGACCGTCGGTCGGCTCGGAGCTTGCGAATCTCGTGCGCACCATGGCGCTTGCGAATCCGCTCTGGGGCGCGCCACGCATTCATGGCGAATTTGCTCAAGCTCGGCCTTGACGTTTCGCAGCGCACCGTCGCCAGGCTCATGCCGCGTCGGCCAAAACCACCCTCGCAGACCTAGCGCACGTTCCTCGAGTACCACGTTGCCGACCTCGTCTCGGTCGACTTCTTCGTCGTGCCGACCGCGACCTTTCGCGTGCTCTACGTCTTCGTGGTCCTGCTGCATCATCGCCGCCAGGTCGTGCACTACAACGTCGCTGCTTCCCCGACCGCCGCCTGGACCGCTCAGCAACTCGTCGAGGCGTTCCTCGATGACTCGGCGCCGCGCTATCTCCTTCGCGATCGCGACAGCATCTATGGCGGCGAGTTTCGACGACGGGTGAAGGGCATGCGCATCGCCGAGGTTCTGACGGCACCGCGCTGTCCGTGGCAAAACCCCTTCGCCGAGCGCGTGATCGGCACGATCCGCCGCGAGCTGCTGGACCACGTGATCGTCCTGAACGAGGGACACCTCCGTCGTCGCTTGCGCAGCTACCTCCGCTACTACCACGGCTCGCGTACGCACCTTTCGCTCGAGAAGGATGCGCCCGAGCCCCGCACGGTCGAGCTGCCCGACCAGGGATGCGTCGTCGCCCTGCCACAGGTCGGCGGACTTCACCACCGCTACGTCCGCCGCGCGGCATAGCCGCCGTCGACGACTCTGCCTGCGTCGAAGAGGTCCGAGCGCGATCGGCGCTCGCGCGACGCTCTTGCTCCGAGCTGCACCGTCGACGTGCGGTGATATTCAACCCGATAGTTCGCGCCACATGGTCGTCAATCGGCGTACCCGATTGCAGCCACGATCGGCACCGCTGATCGGGCGTCCCATGGGCTCAACCGCCAGGATCGAGTTTTGGCCAACGACAGCGGGCTAGCGGAACATCGCCGGGTTGATCTCGAGCGCGACCGCGCTCACGCGGTCGGCGGGCAGCCCGGCGCGGCGCGCATGCTCCAGCACGGCCTCGATGCTCGGCGCGTCGTACTCGCAATAGATCTTCCCCTCGACGTCGGAAACGTAGCTGCGGATCCAGACCACTCCGGGCATGCCCTCGATCACTTCGTTCGAGCGGCGGCCCGCAGCTTCCAGATCCGCCCGCGACAGGCGGCCCACCGAGCGTTCAATGATGTACCGAGCCATGGTGCCCTCCGTGTGAAGTGCCGACGATCAGAGCCCCGACGAGCGTCGAAGCCGCTGGCAGGCCGCGAGCAACTCGCCGTCCGCGCTCGCCGCCGCGGCCAGTTCGGCGCGCGCGACTGACTCTCGCGCCCGCTCCGGCCTGTTGCCCGCGGTGTGCGCCCGGGTCAGGAGGTGGAACATCCAGCCCTCGCCGCGACGATCGCCCAGCCGTTGGCGGATGGCCAGCGAGGCCTCCAGACACGCGACCGCATCGATCGACTCATCCAGCTCGAGCGCGATTTCGCCGAGCAGCGCCAGGGCATGCCCTTCGAGCTGCGCCTGGTTCACCCGCCGGTGAACCGCCAGCGCCTCGCGAAGGTGCTCCCGCGCCTCCTGCAGCCGGTGCAGCGCCTTGAGCGTCGCGCCCAGGCTGTTGAGCATCAGGCCCACACCAGCGTCGTCTGCGAGCGCGCGAAAGATCTCGAGCGCGCGTCCGTAGTGCGCCAGCGCCTCGCCGTACTCGCCTCGACTCCATTCCAGGATTCCGAGAATGTTGCGAATTCGCCCTTCCGCCCGCGCATCCGCGAGGGCGACCGCGAGCTCGAGCGCCTCCCGGTAATATCCGATCGCCAGCGCTGGGTCGGCGAGGTGGCGGCGGGTCGCGCGGGCGAGGCCCTCAAGCACCTCCAGCTCGCCCACGGAGTCGGCCGACTGGTGTCGCAGCGCGCGCGCCTTGGCCCACGCCGCCATCGCTTCCGCATGGCTCCCCTCGAGCTCGTGCGCCGCGGCGAGGCGGGCCCATACCTCCGCCTCACCGTCGCGATCCTTCAGCTGCGCGAAGAGGACGATCGCCTCCTGAAGGTGCGGCAGTGCCTCGGCCCGCTGCCCCAGACCGAGGAGGATCCCGCCCAGCATCCGGAGCGACTGCACGAGCCCGGGGACGAACCTCGCCTGCCGGGTCAGCTCGACCGCCGCGCGATAGAAATCGACGGCCTCGTCGATCCGGCCCATCGCCAGGTGTACGTGCGCGAGCGACGTGTAATGATACGAGAGCTGGATCGGCAGCCGTTTGCCCGCGGTGCGCCGTGCCCGCTCGAGGTACGCCAGTCCGCCTTCCATGTCTCCGCCCCTGCGGCTCAGGTTGGCGAGGTTATGGAGGAGGTAGCACTGCTTGAGCTTCACGTCGTCGTGGATGGCGGCTTCGGTGGAGGCGGCGATGATGCGCTCGCTGAGCTCGAGTCCCTCGAGCAGTTGGGCGCGGGCACGTTCGTGCTCTCCGAGCCCCTCCAGCACGTGGCCGAGGTTGGACAGGTCGCCGACGGTCGCCACGTCGTCGCCCAGCGAACGATCGATGGCGAGCGCCTCTTCCACCGGCGGGAGCGCCTCCGCGTCGCGCCCCTGGTGCCAGCGGAGCAGCCCCAGGCTGCGTAGCGTGTTCCGCACGCCGACTGCGTCGCCCAGCTCGCGCCGGAGCCGCAACGACCGCTGCAGCGCCGCGTCCGCGGCGTCGAAGTGGCGCAGGAGCGTGAACAGATCCCCCTGGCGCACGTACACCTCGGCGAGCCGGGCGCGGTCGCCCGACGCTTCCAGCAACGCGACCAGCTCGTCGATGATGCCCTGCTGTCGCTCGCGAAGACCCAGCGTTTCGCACAGCCGCTCCTGCCGCAGGAGGATGTCCGTCAGGGTGTCGCGTCGCTCGGGCGCGTCGGGCAGCCGGGCCAGCCACGCGCGGGCGCGCTCTAGCGTGTTCAGCGCCTCGATGAACTGAGCGAGCGCGCTGGCGCGGTCGGCCGCCTGCACCGCGTACTGCACGGCCTTCGGCCATGCCTCCGCGCGGCTGAAGTGGTGCGCGAGGCGGTCAAGGTGCTCGCCCAGCCGATCGGCGTAGAGCCGCTCGATGGCGGCGCCCACCCGCCCGTGCAACTCGCGCCGGCGATGGTCGAGCAGCCCGTCGTAGGCCACCTCCTGCGTCAGGACGTGCTTGAACCGGTAGGCGGCATCCGGCACGACGCGCGTCTGCTGCACGAGACCGGAGGCCTTGAGCGCCTCCAGCGCGTTCGGCAGGCGTCCCTCGTCCGGGATCGTGTGCTCCAGGATCCGGCGCGTGAACTCGCGGCCGACCACCGACGCCACGCGCAGTACCTCGCGGGCATCGCGGTGCAGGCGGTCGAGGCGGGCGCGGATCACCGCCTGCACGGTGTCGGGAACATGCAGCTCGTCGAGGTTCCGCGCGAGCACCGCGGTGCCACCCTCCACCCGCAGGATGTTCTCTTCGAGCAGCGTCTGGCAGAGCTCCTCGAGGAAGAACGGGTTGCCGCCCGTTCGCTCGTGCAGCAGCTCCCCCAGCCCACTCGGCACCTGCGCGACCCGCAGCAGCGCGCGCAGCATCGCCAGCGACGACGTCGGCTCGAGCGAGCGCAGCGTCAGCGAGGTGTGGTGACTCGCCCCGTTGCCCCAGTCGTCCTCGCGGCCCGGGCGGGTCGTCACCGCGACGAGCAGCGCGTGCTCCGGCACCAGGTCCACCACCTGGCCGAGCACCGCGCGGGAGGCGTTGTCGGCCCAGTGCCAGTCCTCGAGCAGGAGGACCGTCGGGCGTCGCCGGGCGCTGACGGTAATCATCGCCGCGAGTGCCTCCTGCACCGACACCCGGAACTGCTCGCCGCGGAAATGCTGTGGCAGCGGGAAGCGCTGGGTGGGAATGGAAAGCAGGTGCAGGTACAACGGGGTGAACTCCTCCAGCTCCGGGTCCAGCTCGCGGATCCGCGCGACCGCGTCCCGCTCCTGGTCCTCGATCGCGCGCGCGTCGCCCAGGTGCAGGGCTTCGCGCAGCACTTCGACGAAGGGCAGGTACGCGGCACCGCCTCCGTGCGCCGGACACCGTCCCTGCAAGTGCGCGGCCCCGCGCTCCTGCAAGCTGTGGCGAAACTCGTGGAGGAGGCGGCTCTTTCCCATCCCCGCCTCGCCGACGACCGTCACCACGCGGCCCGACCCGGCCTTGGCGTCATCGAGTTGACGGAGGAGAAACGCCATCTCGCGCTCGCGTCCGGTGAACGGCGTCAGGCCGCGGACCCTCTCCGCGGCCTCGATGCGTGTCTGCAGCCCCGATTCGCCGGTGACGCGGTACGGGACCAGCGGCTGGTCGCGATCGCCAAGCGGTAGCGACGGCTGCGGCTCCGTCCACACGAACCCCTCGACGAGCCGGCGGCACTCGGCGGTGGCCCAGACTTCGCCCGGCGGCGCCAGGCTGGAGAGCTGGATGGCGGTCCGCGCCGCGGGCCCGGTGATTTCGCTCGGCATCCCGGGCGTCGCCGGTCCCTGCGCGATCACCGCGCCGGCGTCGATGCCGGCGCGAAAATCCAGCATCTCGCCGCCTCCGTCCACGACCTCGGCGGCGATCTCGCGCGCGCGGTCGCGCAGCTCGAGCACTGCTCGTGTCGCGCGCAGACAATCGTCCTCGTGTGCCACCGGAAGCCCGAACACCAGCACTGCGGTGTCGGCGCCGGAATGGATGACGGTTCCGCCGTACCGCGAGGTGATCGACTCTGCCGCCTGGCGGAGCGCGCGCGCCGACCGCTCGGCCGCGGCGGCCCCCGACCGCTCCACCAGCGCGGAATACCCAGTGAGCTGGCATGCCGCGACGGTCGCCCGATGCCGCTCGCCGTCGAGGAGCGCCTCGGTCGCGCGCTCACTCCGATGCAGCCCGGACGGCTCGCCCTGGCGAGCGACGCGCGACGGGGCGGTGGCGGCGGCACCTGGAACTGCGGCCTCCAGCTGAAGCGCGAAGTCCGCGGCGGTGGCGCACCGCTCCGTCAACTCCTTCGAGAGCGCGATGCGAACGACCCGCTCGAGCGCGGGCGGCGCTCCGGCGTCCAGCAAAGCCGTCCAGCGCGGCTCCCCGTGGAGGATCGCGTTGAGCACTTCCGCCTCGGTGTCGCCGACGAACGGACGCGCGCCGACGAGCATCTCGTAGAGCACGACGCCGAGCGCCCAGAGGTCGGAGCGGCCGTCCACCGCACCCCCGTTCGCCTGCTCGGGGCTCATGTAGGAGATGGTGCCGGGCCGCGCGCCCGAGCCCGTGAGCGACAGGCGAGAGAGCTTCGCGATCCCGAAGTCGAGGATCTTGACCACCCCTTCGGCGGTCACCATGAGGTTCTCGGGCTTCACGTCGCGATGGACGATCCCGCGCTCGTGCGCCGCACCGAGACCGTCGGCGGCCTGCCTGGCAATGGTCACTGCATCGCCGACGGCCAGCCGACCGCGCGCCAGTTGCTCGCGCACCGTCGCGCCTTCGTAGAACGGCATGGCGATGAACAGCTGGCCGTCGTCGGTCTCACCGATCTCGTAGATCGTGCAGATGTTGGGGTGGTCGAGCGCGGCGGCCGCCTGAGCCTCCACCCGGAAGCGCTGGCGGGCGCGCTCGTCGGCCTCGATCCGAGGCAGAAGGAACTTGAGAGCAACCGTTCGCCCGAGCGCGGCGTCCCACGAGCGGTAGACGACGCCCATCCCGCCGCCGCCGACGAGCTCGCGCAGCTCGTACCGGCCCACCGTGGTTCCGTGCAACGGCGGCGCGGCGCCAAGGGCGGCGAAGCGGACGACGGGGCGGTCGAGCGCGCCGGGGGCCTCGTGCGCGGCGAGCAGTGACTCCACCTCGCGACGGAGCGTCTCGTCGCCAGCACAGGCGCGCGCGAGGAATTGCGCCCGCTCCGCCGGCGCGCGTTCCAGCAGCTCGAGCAGCAGCCCGCCTGCGGCGCCGCCCTGGATACTCGATTCGTCCGTCAGGGTCGAGCGCTCCCCGGCGGCTCGCGTCCCGAGCACGCGTTGGAGGCCGGAGCGGACCGCCGCGATCCAGCCGTCGTTCCGTTTCGAGCTCATGACTGGAGCTCGCGATGCAGCCAGGCCCGCGCGACCGTCCACTCGCGCTTCACCGTCGCCGGCGAGATCCCGAGCGCCTCTGCACTCTCCTCGATGCTCATCCCGGCGAAATAGCGGCACTCCACCACCCGGCACTGCCGCTCGCTCACCGCGGCGAGACGCCGCATCGCGTCCTCCAGGGCGAGCAGCTCGTCCGCGCGCTCGTCGGAGACGAGGATGATATCCGCGACGTCCTCGAGCGGAACTGCGTGGCGGCCGCCGTCCCGCTTCCGGGCGTTGCGGCGCACGGCGTAGTCGACCAGCACGCGGCGCATGGCGATGGCCGCGACCGCCAAAAAATGCGCCCGGCTGCGCCATTCCATCCGATCGAGCCCCGCGAGCTCGAGATACGCTTCGTGGACCAGCGCCGTGGTATCGAGGGTGTGCCCCGCCCGCTCGCCGCGCATCCTCCCGTGCGCCATGCGGCGGAGCTCGTCGTACAGAATCGGTACCAGGCGATCCGCCGCGTCGCGGTCGCCACGCCATGCCTCGGCGAGCAAGCGGGTCACCTCACCGGGCGGGTCATGTCGCTGGCTGACGGACATGGATCCCTCATCCTCGTCGCGGACGGGAGCGAGCGGAGGTGCTCCTCCACCTGCCCAAGCTAGCACGGCCCTCGGCCGCAGGCATCACCGCGGGGCGGTGAGCCGATTCGCCGGCGTTTTCGGCCTATCGATACGCAGGAGATCGACTCACGAGGGAGAACGGCAATGCGAAACATGCACGGTGGATTCCCGAGCAACCCGATGCCAGATCCGCAAGGCAGGGTCCGGACGCGCGCGATGATGGCCACGCTGCTGCTCATTGGCGGTGCCATATCCTGCGCGGACGAGCCTGCCCCGCCACGGTCGGCCGCTGCAGCCAACCTGTCCGCCGGCGAATGGCAGGTCGAGGATCGCGATGAGCGACACAGGGGGCCGCCGCGACACGAGCGCTATCTGTATGTCGCCACGCTTTCGAAGAGCGGGTCTGACCCGGACTTCATCACAGTCGTCGGCGCGGATCCCCGGCGCGCCGACTACGGCACGATCGTGAACCGCATCGACATGCCGAAGGTGGGCGACGAGCTGCACCACTTCGGCTACTCCAGCGACCAGGAGAGGCTGATCGTGCCGGGGCTGTTCTCGAACCGCATCCACATCTTCGAGATCGGGAGCGACCGCAAGAGCATGCGGCTCCTCTCGATGAACGAGCAGCTGGCGACGGCGAGCGGGTACATCATCCCGCACAGCGTCATCGCCAGCTCGCGCGGTCGGGCCCTGATCACCATGATCGGATCCGCCACCGGGACGACGCAACCCGGAGGCATCGTCGAGATCGACGACCAGACCGGCGCCTTCGAGACGTCTTTCGGCCCCGGTCCCGTGCGCGGGCCCGGAGACCTCGGCCCGGTGTACATGTACGACTTCGACTCGCTCGCCGCGGCCAATCGCGGGATCAGCACCACGTTCGGACCGCCAGCGCTGTGCGGCGGCGGCATCGAGCCGACCTGCCTCGGCGACGAGGTGGCGGTCTGGGACCTCCAGCGGCAGCGGGTCATCCAGGTCGCCAACCTCGGCACCCACAGCGGTGCGCTGGAGGTGCGCTTCATCGACGAGCCGGGCGTCCGCCGCGCGTTCATCAACACGCCCGGCACCAGCGCCGTCTGGCTCGCCCACGACGACGATCGGGACGGAGTCTTCGAGTTCCAGCAGGTGCTCGGCCCCGGCGACGGGCTGGTGCTGCCGGTTGACATGCTCCTCTCCTACGACCACAGGTACCTGTATCTGACCAACTGGTTCGGGAACACGGTGCAGCAGTTCGACGTCACGGATCCTTTCCATCCCGTCCTGAAAGCGACCGTCTCCGTGCCGCATGCGAACATGCTGCGCCTGAGTCCGGACAACCGGCGGCTTTACGTGTCGAACTCGCTGCTCACGCCTTGGGACGACGATCCCCGCTTCGGTCCGCCGCGCAACGACCGCTACGGGATCTGGCTGTTCCAGGTGAATGAGGAGTCCGGCGGCCTGACGCCCAGCACGGAGGACGGCAACGCGTGGGTGAGCTTCACCAACGTCCGGAAGCAGAACACCGTAGGGCCAGCCGGCCCCCACATGATGTTCTTCGACCCCAGCATCCGGCTGCAGCCGGGCGAACACTGAGCGGAGGATAGATACGATGACGACGGCTACCGAGGCCCGATCCACGGCAAGACCGAACACCCCACCCTCTGCCCCCGGCGCGACGGCGGGACCGCTGCTGACGCAGGAGATGCTGCACCGGTTCCAGGAGCGTGCCCCGCTCTACGATCGAGAGAACCGCTTCTTCGACGAGGACTTCGAGGAGCTGCGCAAAGCCGGCTATCTGACCATGGCCGTCCCGCGCGAGCTCGGCGGCCTGGGATACACGCTCGCCGACGTCTGCCGCGAGCAGCGCCAGCTCGGCTACTTCGCGCCCGCCACGGCGCTGGCGGTGAACATGCATGTGTACTGGACCGGTCTCGTCGCTGACCTCTGGCGCGCCGGGGACCGGTCGCTGGAGTGGCTGCTTCGTGAGGCGACGAGCGGCGCGGTGTTCGCCGCGGGCCACGCCGAATCCGGCAACGACATCCCGGTGCTCCTCTCCACCACCAAGGCAGTGCCCACCAGCGGCGGCTATCGCTTCAGCGGCCACAAGATGTTCGGCAGCCTCACGCCGGTCTGGACCTACCTCGGCCTCCACGGGCTGGACACCAGCGACCCGAAGGCGCCGAAAGTGGTGCACGCCTTCATGCCCCGCGACACTCCCGGCTACACCATCCGCGAGACCTGGGACGTGCTCGGCATGCGTGCGACGCGGAGCGACGACACCATCCTCGAGGACGTGTTCGTGCCCGACCGCTACATTGCCCGGGTCGTCCCCGCCGGCGCCGCGGGCCTCGACGCGTTCGTGCTCGGCGTCTTCGCCTGGGCGCTGCTCGGGTTCGGGAACATCTACTACGGCATGGCGCGCCGCGCCCTCGATCTCACAGTGGAGACGGTGAAGAAAAAGACCTCGGCCGCCCTCTCGCGATCGCTCGCCTATCATCCCGAGGTGCAGCACGGCGTGGCCGAGATGGTCCTCGAGCTCGAGGCGATCGAGCCGCACCTCGACCGGGTGGCGCGCGACTACTCGGACGGGCTCGACCTCGGCGCCGCGTGGGTCATCAAGATCGTATCGGCGAAGCACCACGCGGTGGAGGGCGCCTGGCGCGTGGTGGACCGCGCGCTCGACCTCGCGGGTGGCTTCGGCATCTTCCGCCGAGGCCCGTTCGAGCAGCTGTTCCGGGACGCGCGGCTCGGCCGCATCCATCCGGCGAACTCAGCGCTGACGCACGAGCTCTGTGCCAAGCTCACGCTCGGGATCAGCCCCGACGAGCAGCCGCGCTGGGGTTGAAGCCGATGCGGCGTAGCGCCGGCACGAGGCTGGACATTACTATCCCTCGCACTCGCTCTGCTGGGCGCTCTGCGCGCTAGGCTGTCGACCCGCGCGGATCTCGTTCTGAGAACTTGGCGCGCCGACGGTAGCTCGTCCTACTTCGCCGCGGCGGGCGGCCGGGTCCCCCGACTCAGTGCCCCCCGCCCTCCGAAGGTCGAGGAATGAGGCGAAGTTTTTGGACAAGATCTAGACAAGGGTCCCAGAGATCATTCCTGCGATCGATCGCCCTCGGCGGCAGAAGTACGAATATCTCGTTGTAACAACTGCGGCCGCCCATCGGGCTCAGGCCGCGACGGACCAAAACGATGGCCCCACCGCCAAGTACCGATGGGGCCAACGGAATTGGTTGCGGGGACAGGATTTGAACCTGTGACCTTCGGGTTATGAGCCCGACGAGCTACCGGACTGCTCCACCCCGCGTCAGAGTGGCGCCCCGTATAGACTCGCTCGCCGGGCGTGTCAACAGCTTACGGCAGGAAGCGCGAGACCGCTCCCCAGCGGGCGCTGCGGGCGCCCTGGATGTTCAGCGCCGAAGTCAGCGCCAGGGCCACTCCGGCGGCGATCATCTGCACCGTCCCGAGGATCGAGACCGTGTGCACCAGCGTCCGAGCCCGCTCCGGCGCGCCGGGCGAAGGCTCGCCATCGGCGTCGGTCGGGAACGGCTGCTCCGCGGAGATGAGCCGCCCGACGTACTGGGTGCCCAGGCCGGAAGCCACCGTGATCCCCAGCGCGATGTCCTTCGCCAGCACCAGCTGCCGCAGCTCGCGCCCCAGGTACCTGCCCGAGAACAGCGACCGGCCGATCAGCCAGGTGGCCGCCGTGGTGATGAGCCCCACCGTCTTGGGGACGGCGAACGCCTTCCAGGCCACGTCCATGACCTTGGAGCGCTCGTCGGGATTCGAGATCGCCCGGGCCGAGGCGTTGAGCCCCGACTGCCCGAAGAGAATGCCGCCAAAAGTTGCTGCCAGTCCGAGTTCGTGAGCCGCGAGAGCGGCGGTCGTCAACTTCGCCATTGTTTTGAATCCTCCGTGGTCGAAGGGTCGCCATTGAGCCCCGTCATCGCACGGGACAGGCGAGCTCACGCCCAGTCGCGCAGCACCGCGGCCGTGTGCTCGCCGCGGCCGGGAGCCGGGCCCAGGGGAATCTCCGCAGAGAGCGCCGGGAAGGTCCGCGGCAGGTCGCCAGCAAAGAGCCCGCGAGCGGCGAAGAGCGGGTGCCCGCGCAGCTCGGCCGGCTCCAGCACCGGCTCGCCGCAGCAGTCGGCAGGGTGCAGGAGCGCAGCCCAGGCATCGCGCGTCCGGGTCGCAAAGAGCGCGGAGACCTCCGGGGTCAGCGAGGCATCGTACCCGCGCGCCGCCCAGGAAGGCTGACCCACCGCCTCGCAGAACCGCAGCCAGAACTTGGGCTCGAGCGCGCCCAGCGCATAAGCGCCGCTGGCGCAGGTGTAGATGCGGTAGCAGGGCCGCGAGCCGTCGAGGGCGGCGACGGCCTCGGCGGGCTCGTTCAGGTGCGGGAGCAAAAGTCCGGTCGCTCCGTCGGTCAGCGAGACGTCGAGCAGGCGGCCCTTGCCCGTGCGCCCGCGCTCGAGCAGCGCGGCGAGGACCGCGATCACCGCCTGCTGCGCCCCGCCGAAGAGGTCGGCGAGCAGCAGGAGCGGGAGGCCCGCGTTGCGTCCGAGGACGCCCGAGAGCGCCAGGCACCCGATGTCGTGACCGGCCCGGTCGCGCCACGGACCCGTCTGCCCGAAGGCGGAGATCCGGCAGACGACCAGCCGCTCGGGCCACGGCGGCGGCAGCAGGCGCTCGAGGACGCCGGGGCGGAAGCTCTCCACCAGGACGTCGGCCTGTTCCGCGAGGCGGCGGAGCTGCGCCTTGCCTTCCGGGGACCTGAGCTCGAGGACCGCGCTGCGCTTGCCGCGGTTGAGCGCGGCGAACATGCCGGGCGAGACGTCGCGCAGGTAATCGCCGGGGTCGGGGTCCTCGATCTTCACCACGTCGGCGCCCTGGTCGGACAGCACCAGCGTCGCATACGGCCCCGGCAGGAGCCGCGACAGGTCGAGGACCCGCACCCCGCTCAGCGCTGCGGTTATCCGATCACCTTCTGGAGCTTCATCGCCATCGAGACGTCGTTGACCTTGATCTTGCCGCTCATGAAGGCCATCGGCGCGGCCATCTTGCCGGTGACGATGTTCATGAAGTCGTTGGCGGCGCAGGTCACCTTGCAGACCTTGGCGGTGGTGCCGGCGGGTGCGGCGCCGCTGTAGACCGAGCCCGGATCCTTGGTCAGGTCCACCGTCCACATGCCGCCGGCGTCGCCGGTGATGTTGAACTCGTACATGCCCTGCACCTGCTTGGCGAGGTCGGGGGTGTTGGCCAGCTTCTTGGCGATCTTCTCCTCGAAGTACGACTTGGGCGTGTGATCGGCCATTGCGGCAGCTCCGGCGAAACTGAATGACCATTCATTCAGAAGAGGGCGCGGAATCTAGCGGCGGGGGGCGAGGCTGTCAACGCAGGAGGCCAGCGCCCGCGGGCGCTCTGCGCGCTGGGAAACGAACGGCGTGGGGCCGAGCACGCGGACGCCGGTCATCTCGGAGACCCAGCGCGCGTTGCTGGCCACCGTGGGGTCGTCCTCCGCCGAGATCCGATTCAGCACTACGGCGGCGACGGCGAGGCCGCGGCGCACCAGCGCCTCGACGGAGAGCGCGCAGTGGTTGAGGGTGCCCAGCCCGGCGCGGCCGACGAGGACGACGGGCAGGCCGAGGAGGACGGCCAGATCCAGGTTGGTGAGGAGCGCGCGCGCGGGCGCCCGGTCGGCGGGATCGACTTCCTCCAGCGAGAGCGCGGCGCGGGCGATGGGCACCAGCAGGCCGCCCGCCGCCTCGACGACGATGGGCGCCGCGGCCCGCGCCACCAGCTGCTCGATGCGCAAGAGATCGACGCTGCGCCCCTCCGCCTCGGCCGCGACCAGCGGCGCGGCGGGGAGGCGGAAGCGGTAGGGGCAGAGATCGTCGAGCGCCTGCGTGGAGCCGCACGCCTCGCGCAGCGCCAGCGCGTCCTCGGGGGACTCGGGCGCGCAGCCGGTCTCGAAGGGCTTCAAGGCCAGCGGGCCGTAGCCGCGCTCGCGCAGGAGCGTGCAGAGGGCGCGGGCCACTTCGGTCTTGCCGACGCCCGTGTCGGTGCCGGCGATGAAGTAGCCCTTCAAGGCGCCCCTTCGGTCGCCTCGCGGATCGACTCGCGCACGCCCTCGATGAGGAAGTCCACCTCCGCCGGCGTGATGGCGAGCGGCGGCATGAGCACCACCACGTTGCCGAGCGGCCGCAGCAAGAGCTCGCGCTTGCGCCCGGCCACCGCCACGCGGTGCCCCATGCGCGCGCTGTAGTCGAACTCCTCCTTGCTCTTCTTGTCCTTGACCAGCTCGATGCCGATCATGACGCCGCGCTGCCGGACGTCGCCCACGTGCTTCAGCTCGGCGATGCCGCGCAGCCCCTCGGCGAGGCGCTCGGCCATCATCCGCACGTGCTCGAGCGTGTGCTGCTCGTCGAAGAGCTTGAGCGAAGCCAGCGCCGCCGCGCAGGCCAGCGGGTTGCCCGTGTACGAATGGCCGTGGAAGAAGGTCTTCCGCGATTCGAACGGCCCGAGGAAGCTCTCGTAGACGGCGTCGGTGGTCAGGGTCGCCGCCAGCGGCAGGTAGCCGCCGGAGAGCCCCTTGGCGAGGCAGAGGAAGTCCGGCACCACCTCCTCCTGCTCGCAGGCGAAGAGGGTGCCGGTGCGGCCGAAGCCGGTGGCCACCTCGTCGCAGATGAGCAGCACGCCGTTCTCCTTGCAGGCGCGCGCGATCCTCTTCAGATATCCATGCGGGTGCATGATCATCCCCGCCGCGCCCTGCACCAAGGGCTCGATGATCACCGCCGCGATCTCGTCGCGCCGCCCCTGGATCATCGACTCCGCCGCCAGCGCCGCCGCCTCGAGGCAGTGCCGCGGGCCGGTGGGCCAGCGGTAGACGTAGGGCGTGGGGACGCGCAGGCACTCGAAGAGCAGCGGGCGGAAGATCTCGTGGAAGAGATCCATTCCGCCCACGCTGACCGCGCCCAGCGTGTCGCCGTGGTAGCCCTCGGCCAGGGCGACGAACTTGTTCTTCTTCGGCTTGCCGCGCTGCCGCCAGTGCTGGAAGGCCATCTTGAGGGCGACCTCCACCGCGGTGGAGCCGCTGTCCGAATAGAAGACCCGGGTGAGCCCGCTCTCGCCGTGCTGCAGGCCCGCCCGGGGAGCGCGGCGCACCAGCTCCGCGGCCAACTCGATGGAAGGCGGCGAGGCGAGGCCGAGGAGCGTGGTGTGCGCGACGTACTCGAGCTGCAGCTTGATGGCGCTGTCGATCTCGGGGCGGTGGTGGCCGTGGACGTTGACCCACAGGGACGACACGGCGTCGAGGTACTTGCGCCCGCGGGTGTCGAACAGCCAGCTGCCGCGGGCGTGGTCGACGATGACGGGCTCGTCGCCCGGCAGCGGCTCGAGCCAGGTCTGCATCTGCGTGAAGGGGTGCCAGACGTGCGCGCGGTCGAGCGCGGCCAGCCGCTGGTGGCGCGCCTCTGCGTCCTCTGGGCCGGAGAACTCGCTCATGGTGCGGGCTTCTAGCACGCGATTTGGTCATTTGACCAAGAGCGCCGTCCGCAGCGCCGCGAGGGCGGCGTCGATCTGCGCCCCGCCGTGCGCCGCCGAGAGCGCGAAGCGGATGCGGCTGGTTCCGGCCGGCACCGTCGGCGGGCGGATGGCCTTGGCCAGGTGACCAAGCTCCCGCAGGCGGGCGGCGACCCGCACCGACGTGTCGGGGTCTCCGAGTAGAACAGGCACGATGGGGGAGTCTGCGCGCGCAGCGTGGCCGAGGACTTCGAGGCCGGCGACGAAGCGGCGGACGTTGTTCCAGAGGCGCTCGCGGCGCCCGTCGCCTTCGGGGCTGGTGGCGATCCGCAGCGACTCGAGTGCGGCGCAGGCCAGCGCCGGCGGCAGCGCGGTGGAGAAGATGAGCGGCCGGGCGCGGTTCACCAGCAGATCGCAGACCGCCTGCGAGGCCGCCACGTACGCGCCGGCGACGCCCAGCGCCTTGGAGAGCGTGCCCATGCGCAGCGCCGGCTGCACGCCTTCCTGCGCGCAGAGCCCGGCGCCCCGCGGACCGAAGACGCCGGTGGCGTGCGCCTCGTCGACGATGAGCAAGGCCCCGTGCGCGTCGCAGAGGGCCTGCAGTTCGCGCAGCGGCGCGCGGTCGCCGTCCATCGAGAAGATCGAATCGGTGACCAGCAGCTTGCGCCGCGCCGGCGTCCGCGACAAGAGCCGCTCGACCCCGGCGAGATCGCGGTGGGGAAAGACCTCGACCCGCGCCCGCGAGAGCCGGCAGCCGTCGATGAGCGAGGCGTGGTTGAGCGCATCGGAGAGGATCAGATCCTCCGGCCCGGCGAAGACGGGAATGATGCCGCAGTTGGCCGCGTAGCCGCTGCCGAAGAGCAGCGCCGCCTCGGTGCCCGCCAGCGCGGCCAGCGCCGCCTCCAGCTCGTGCTGGGGAAGGAAATCACCGCAGACGAGGCGGCTCGCGCCCGCGCCCGCGCCCCACTGCCGCGCGCCTTCCGAGAGGGCCCCGGCCACCCGCGGGTCGCCCGCGAGCCCGAGGTAATCGTTGGAGCAGAGGTTGATCAGCCGCTCGCCGGGACGCAGCTCGATCTCCGCCCCGGGCGGCGAGCGCAGCGGTTCCAGAGCCCGCAGCAGGCCGCGGGCCCGAAGCTGCCCGAGCTCCGCCCGGGCGATGTCGTCGACCAGCGTCACAGGCGGCGCAACCTACGGGACCGCCGCGCGGAAAGTCAAAGCGGGAATCGAACGGCGACGGCGCTGTTCCAGAGCCCATGCTTGCACTCCTGCTGCTCCTTGCCGCCCCGGTCGATTCCGCCCCGCTGCTTGCGCCCGTCACCGCCTGGGTCGAGGCCTTCAACCGCTGGGACTTCGCCTATCCGGAGGTCGCCTTCACCACCGACGACGCGGTGGTCCTCGATCAGTTCCCGACCTTCCTCTGGCAGGGCAAGGGCTCGCCGCGCGCCTGGTGGACGGCGCTGATGGGCGCGACGCAGGAGGTCCACGAGAAGCGCCGCGCCGCGCAGCAGCATCTCGACCTCGGCCCGCCCGAGTTCGTGCAGCTCAAGGACGGCGCCGCCTTCTTCGTGCAGCAGGGGACGCTGACCTGGACGCAGGGCGGCGTCCGCCACCGCATGCAGGCGCGCTGGGTCGCGACCGAGGTGCTGACGAAGCACGGCTGGCGGATCTCCTCGCACGCCTGGGCGCCCACCAGCGAAGGGTGATCCGAGAACATGGAGCGCACCTTTTCGCGCGCTTGTGGCATCTGTGCGGCTCCCACCGACTCCCGGAGCCCTTCATGTTCGCCATGCTCGCCGCCGTCCTGCTCGCCGCGCCCGCCGCGGAGCCCGTCAACATCGTCCTCGTCCACGGCGCCTTCGCCGACGGAGCCGCCTGGAACAAGGTGATCCCGAAGCTCGAGGCCAAGGGCCTGCGCGCCTTTGCCGTGCAGCTTCCCGAGACCTCGCTCCAGGAAGACGTGGCCGCGGTCAAGCGGATGATCGCGACGGTCAAGGGCCCGGTGGTGCTGGTCGGCCACTCCTATGGCGGCGTGGTCATCACCGTGGCGTCGGAAGGCGAGCCCACCGTCAAGTCGCTGGTCTACGTCGCGGCGCTGGCGCCCGACCAGGACGAGTCGGCCAACGACCTGCTCGGCAAGTTCCCGCCGGTGGCCGGCGACGCCCACATCCAGCCGCAGACCGGCGACTACCTCTGGCTCGATCCGGCCGCCTTCCGCGAGTCGTTCTGCCAGGACGTGCCGGCGCCCGAGGCGAAGCTGCTCGCCGACGCGCAGAAGCCGATCCACAAGTCCGCCTTTGGCGAGAAGCCCAAGGTCCCGGGCAGCTGGCACACGCTGCCGTCGTGGTTCGTGCTCACCACCAAGGACCGCATGGTCTCGCCCGAGCTGCAGAAGTACGAGGCGAAGCGCATGCACTCGACGGTGGTGGAGGTCGCCACCGGCCACGCGCCCTTCCTGGTGCAGCCGGCGGCGGTGGCGAAGGCCATCATCGCCGCAGCCTCCGCCAAGGCGAAGGAGTAGTCCGCGCACGAGCAATGAGGCTAGGGCGGCGCGAGTGCGAACCGCCGGAGCGCCGTATGGGTGGCTCCGCCCGCGCCCAGCACGCTCTGCACCAGCGCGATCTCGCGGACCTGGAAGCGCGCCAGCGTGGACTTGGGCAGGGCCTCGAGCGCCCGCCGCGCCTCGCGCGCTCCGTTGGCCTTGGCGCGGCCCAGGGTGAGGTGCGGCTGGAAGGGGCGGTCCTCCAGCTCGAAGCCCCGCTCTCGCAAGCCGGCGGACAACGACTCCGCGACCGCCGTCAGCGCGGCGGCGCCGTCGGTGGCGCCGATCCAGAGCACGCGCGGCCGCGACATGTTGGGAAAAGCGCCGCGCGACCCGATGGCCAGCTCGAACTGCGGCAGCGCCCGCACCGCCTCGCCGGCGGCGGCCGCGTCGTCGAGGCGATCGGTCTCGCCGAGGAACGCCAGCGTGAAGTGAAGCTGCTCGACTTTGCTGAGACCGACGCCGTCTCCCGCCACCGCGCGCGCCGCCTCGAGGGAGGGCCGGAGCGCCTCTTTCACCTCGTCTGGAAGCTGCACCGCAAAGAACAATCGCATGGGCCATGCTACTCGCCTTTGCGCCCGCCTGGCGTTATCCCTTCCCGCCCATGGCGCGAAAACTGCCCCTGCTTCCCCTCCCGCTCCTCGAGCAGCTTCTCTCCGCCGCCATGTCGCGCGGCGCCGAGTTCGCCGAGGTGTACGTCGAGAAGTCCACCACCACCGCCGTCCAGCTCGACGAGGCGCAGATCAAGAGCGCGCAGTCCGGCTCGGTGACCGGCGTCGGCGTGCGCGCCATCCGCGGGGCGCAGGTCGGCTACGCCTATTCGGACGACCTCGAGGACGACGCGCTCCTGCGCACCGCGCAGACCGCCGCGCTCATCGCTGACGGCACCCGCGAGCCCGGCCCGGTGAAGATGTCGCGCCAGCCCCTGCCCACCTACTACCAGGTGCGCACGCCGCTCGCCGACGTCGAGGTCGCCCGCAAGATCGAGCTGGTCAAGGCCGCCGACAAGGCCGCCCGCGCCTACGACAAGCGCATCAAGCAGGTGATGGGCGGTTACGCCGACCAGACCCGCGAGATCCTGGTGGCCAACACCCTCGGCCACCTCGCCGAAGACCGGCAGGACCTCTGCCGCCTGGGCGTGCAGGTGGTCGCCTTCGGCAAGAAGAACGAGCGGCGCACCGGCTTCTACGGCGGCGGCGGGCGGGTGGACTTCCGCTTCTTCGACGACTTCTCGCCGGCGCAGGTGGGGCGCGAGGCGGCGCGGCAGGCCATCGCCACGCTGGGCGCGGTGGCGGCGCCCTCCGGACCGCAGACGGTGGTGCTGGCGCCGGGCTGGAGCGGGATCCTCCTCCACGAGGCGGTGGGCCACGGGCTCGAGGCCGACTTCATCCGCAAGGGCACCTCGCTCTTCGCCGGCAAGCTGGGCGAAAAAGTCGCCAGCGAGCTGGTCACCGTCATCGACGACGGCACCGTCTCGGGCGGGCGCGGATCGATCAACATCGACGACGAGGGCAATCCGGGCGAGCGAAAAGTCCTCATTGAGAAAGGTATCCTGCGCGGATATCTCTATGACCATCTCAATGCGAAATTGACCGGCCAGAAATCGACCGGCAGCGGCCGCCGGCAGAGCTTCCGCCACGCGCCGCTGCCGCGCATGACCAATACCTACCTGGCGCAGGGAGACCAGACGCCGGAGGAGATCCTCAAAGCCGTTCCGCGCGGCCTCTATTGCCGGCAGTTCGGCGGCGGGCAGGTGGATATCTCCAATGGCAATTTCGTCTTCGAGATCAGCGAAGCCTATCTGATTGAGGATGGCGAGATCACCAAGCCGGTCAAAGGCGCCATGCTCATCGGCGTCGGGCCGGAGGCGCTCAAGAACGTCACCGCCGTAGGCAACGACGCCAGCCACGATCCGGGGCTGGGGACCTGCGGCAAGGACGGCCAGTCGGTGCCGGTCGGCGTCGGCCTGCCCACCGTGCGCATCGACAACCTCACCGTCGGTGGGACCGGCGCATGAAGACCGCTTCGAAGCCGATCACCCTAAGCGCCATCTGCGAGCAGCTGGTGCAGCTGGCGCGAAAGGCTTCCGCTACCGAGGCGGAGGCCTATGCCGAGCGCACCCGCGACTCCTCGGTGCGGGTCCGCGACGGCGAGGTGGAGGAACTGCAGCAGGCGGCGTCGAAGGGCGTCGGGCTGCGGGTCATCAGCGGCGGCCGGCTCGGTTTTGCCTATGGGACCGACTTCTCCAGGGCGGGCCTGAAGAGCCTGGCCGAGCGGGCGGTGGCGCTGGCCAAGGGTGCCGCGAAGGATCCGGCCAATGGCTTGCCCCGCGGGGCGCAGCTGGGCGCGGGGGACGCGGGCGAATACGATCCCGCCATTGCGGAGATCTCGCCTGAATGGAAATTGCAGGCGGCCCGCGCCGCCGAGAAAGGCGCCCGGGCGGAGGACGCGCGGGTGCGCAAGTTCGACTCCACCGGAGCCGGCGATTTCCTCTCCGAGTCGGCGATTGCCTCGAGCCGCGGGGCCTCTGGTCAATCGCGCGCTTCCTATGCCTATGTTTATTGCTCGCCGGTGGC
>JAYWAJ010000484.1:0-3279 GCA_043782525.1 Deltaproteobacteria bacterium
GGTGCGGCGCTGCCGATCCTGGCGGCGCCGCTCTCGGGCAGCCGGACGGTGGCGGTGGGCGCGGCGGCGAGGAGCAAGGCGGCAGCGAGCGACGGAAAAAGGATCTTCATCTGCGTTACTCCCCGATCTGGATGGCGCTCTTGAGCGCGTCGCGCACCGCGGCCTCGATGGCCTGCTGCGTGACCTTGTCCCAGGCTGACCTGCGCGCCTTGTCCCGGTCCGACGGATGGACCCCGCGCACCATGGCCACCGTGCCTGCGCCCGCGGTCCCGCCGGAGCACGCCTGCGCGGTCAGGTGCACCACCACCTCGCACCGCTCGCCGAGGCTGACCTCGGAGCAATTCTCCTCGGGCGCCACCTCCAGCTCGGTGGCGTCGGTGAGGTCCTTGCGGTCGCGCTTGTCGCAGCTGGCCGAGTCGGGCCGCAAGCCGAGGTGCTTGACGGCGTTGACGGTGAAGTCGGCGAGGTGGCCGTAGCCGGCGTTCTTCAGCACCACGCCGACCACGCGGTGGGCGCGGGCCTCCTCGAGCAGCGCGAGCAGCTCGTTGCGCAGCCCGAGGTAGCCCGCTTCCTCCTGCGCCGGCCGCCCGGCCACCGCGCGCCGCACGATGAAGCTCGCGTCCAGCGCCGGGCGCAGCCGCGCCGCCTCGGAGAGCGCGGTCGAGAAGACGCCGCTGTTCAGCTCGGCGCGCCCCCGCTTGGCGTTCTCGGCCGCGGCGCGGAAGCTGGCCAGATCGGCCCCGGTCTGGTTGCCCAGCTCGCGGTCGGTGGTCGCCCGATCGAGGGCGGCGTAGGAATAGAAGGTCTCGCCCACCCGCTCGCGCTCGACGATGGCGATGAGGTCGGCCCGCTCGAAGCTGCTGCGCACCGAGACCCTGCTGCTCACCGTCTCGCTGGTCTCGCCGGTCCGGGAGCTGAACTTCTGGAAGGAGCTGGTCTCGCTCTCCAGCTGCGCGGAGATCTGCGCGCTGACGTTGGCCTTGGCCCGCTCGTCGGCGTCCTGCGCGCCGGCGGCGGAGAGCCCGACGCCGGTCAGGTAGCGCCCGTGCGGATAGCGCGGATGGTCGACGTTGGCCGCCGTGTACCAGGCCGCCAGCGACTTCGCCGGCGCGCCCGCGCAGGCCGCCGCGCAGAAGGAGATCGCGATGAAGATGTTCTTCATGATGGATGGGCCGCCTGGATCTTCGCCTTGAGCGTGACCGCCAGAGCCGTCTTGCCGTCCTCTTCCTTCACCTCCACCTTGCCGCCGCACCGATCCTGCGCGAAGCCGCGCACCAGCCGCGACTGCGCGTCGGGCGGGTCGCGGTACCGCTCCTTCGCCTTCGCATCCACCGGGGAGACGGTGAAGGTGATGGTCAGGCCGTCGGTGTTGACGTTGACGGTGGCGGGCGCTTTGTCCTCGAGGGCGAGCCCCTTGGCCTCGCGGAGCAGCGCGAAGGCGAAGAGCACCGCCTCCTCCTTGCCGGCGTCGATGGCGGGCAACACCGCCTCGATCTTGACCGCGATGTCGGTGTTGGGATCGGTGGCGTGCAGGAGTCCCTGCGCCTTGGCCAGCGCCGACTCCATCTCCACCCCCTGCGCGTCCTCCTTCTTGAAGGCGTCGGAGTAGTCGAGGATGAGCTTCTTGGCCTTGATGATGCTTTCGGAGTTCTCCTCGCCGATGCCCTGCATGTTCTTGATGATGACGTCGGGCTGGGTCTGGTCGATTAGCTCCACCAGCATCGCGCTCTGCTCCGGCTCGAGCCGCGTGTAGTCGATCTTGCGGACCGCATTGGCGAGCAGCCCGCAGTCGTCGACGTAGCCCTTGAGCAGCTCGGAGTTGCGGCGCAGGAGCGAGACTGCGTTGTTGACGCCCTCGAGCATCTGCGAGACCAGGTGCCCGTGCAGCTCGGCGCGGGAGTTGGTGAGCTTGAGCAGCCCCTCGTCCACGCTCTTCCCGGTGCCCCCGCCCCCCTTGGCAGCGGTGTCCTTGAGCTGGGAGATCTCGACCTTGAGCTTCGAGATCTGCAGCTTGAGGTCGTTGACCTGGTCGCTGGCGCTCTTGTAGCGCGCCTCCCAGTCGCCCGAGAGCTGCGAGCCCTGCTCGGCCATGCGGGCGTCGGAGCTGAGCGACTCGACCCGCAGCTTCAGCTCGTCGCGCTCGTGGACGATGTCCTCATAGGTGCCGCGGATCTTCGAGAGCTGCGCTTCGGCGGCGGCTAGCGCCTCGGTGGACGACTTCGCCTCGGTGGCCCGCGCGTCGCGGTCGGCCTTGAGCATGGCCATCTGCTTCTCGTGCTGGTCGCGGTCGCCCGACTTGCGCAGCATCTCCGACAGCTGCGAGTCGACCTTCATCTTGGCGTCGAGCGCGTCGGTCATCTGCGCTTCCAGCTCTTCGGCCTGCTTGAGCAGATCCTTCTTCTCCGCCTCGAGCGAGGTCATCTTGCCGCTCAGGGTGGAGAGGTCGTCCTTCGACTTCGCCACCTCGCCTTCGAGCTTCTGGATCTGGTCCTGCATCTGCTGGGTGGCGCGAAACTGCTCCTCGACGGCGGCGGCGGCCTCCTCGGCGCCGCCCACCTTGGCGAGGATGGTCCGCGACTTGGCCAGCTCCTGCACCAGCTCGCCGCGCTCCTTGCCCAGCTGCGCCAGCTGCGCGTTCTTCTGCTTCACCTTGTCGTTGAGCTCCTTCTCCTTGCCGGCGGCGGCGTTCGAGGCCTCCCGCAGCGCCTTCATCTCCTCCTGCAGCGCCGCCACCTTCTCGTCGCGCGTCTTGATCTCGGTCTGGACCTCGTCCTCGCGCTCCGAGAGCATCTTGATGAGGTCGTCCTTCTCCTTGAGCTGCCGGGCCACGGTTTCGCTCTCGGCGCCGCGGATGGCGACCCGGTGCTCCAGCTCCTTGAGCTGCCGCTGGAGCGTCTCGACCTCGCGCACGTTCTCGGCCTTGATCGCGGCCTCCATGCGCTTCTTCTCGCGCTCGAACTCGCTGGGCGAGTAGTAGGTCTCGCGCTCGTCGAGGTCCTTCTTCAGCTTCTTGACCTCCTCTTCCCTCTGGCGGAGCAGCGTGCGGATCTTCTCGGCGTCGGTGCGGGCGCCGGCGGCGGCGTCGTGCGCGGCCTGCTCGCTGACCTGCTTGATCTGCCCGCGGAGCTTGCGGTTCTCCTCCTCGAAGAACTGGGCCTTCTTCTGCAGCGTGGCCAACTCGACGCCGCCGCCGCTCGGGGCGGCGACCCGCACCGGCGCTGCAGGCTGCCGCGGCTCATCGGTGATGAAGCCTTCCGACGCCGCTTCGCGAGGCGAGGC
>JAYWAJ010000485.1:0-8626 GCA_043782525.1 Deltaproteobacteria bacterium
CAGAGCCGTGAAGATCAAGATGAGTAACTACCCGCGCAAGCGCCCGCTCGCAGAGGCCGCCTAAACTGAGCCGCCGGACTGAGCGGCATTGCCGCTAGGGCCGTCACCACGCTTTGCCTGGACGGCGGGGCTGCTCCTTTCGGGGCGGCCCCGCTGCGCTTCGGACCTCAATCGCGCGGTAGTCGCAGCGTGAAGGTCGTGCCTGCCTCGTCGGTGGACTCCACCGCGATGCTCCCGCGGTGGGCATCGACGATGTGCCGCACGATGTACAACCCAAGCCCGACGCTCCGGGTCGAGAAATCGACCTCGGCCACCGCCCGCTGCAGGGGCTCGAAGATCCTCGGCAGCTTCCCGGCCGGGATGGGCGGACCTCCGTTCTGCACCGAGAGCAGGACCCAGCCCGGCTCCGTCCAGGTGGAGAGCTGCACCGGCCTTTGCGGCGGGCTGTACTTGAGCGCGTTCACGAGGAGGTTCTGGATGACCTGCGCGATCCGGTCGCCGTCCCACGCCCCGCGCTCGCTGCCCTGGTGCCGGACCACGATTTCCCGGCCGGGATGGGCCGCCTCCACCTCGTCGATGACCCCGCGCACGAGCTCACGCAGGTCGATGGGCCTGGGGTCGAGCCGGATCCCGCCGCCGAGCCGCGCCTGCGTGAAGTCGAGCAGATCGCGAATCATGCGGTTGGCGCGATCGGCCGAGGAGCGGATGCGCAGGACCGACCTGGCGCACCGGTCGTCCAGGCTCTCGAAGCGGGCCAGGATGTCGGCGGAGAGCAGGATGGCGCTGAGCGGGTTGCGCAGGTCGTGGCTGACCATGCCGATCAGTTGCTGCTCGAAGTCGGCCCGTTGCAGCACCTGCGCTTCCTCGGCCTTCCGCGCGGTGATGTCGACGACGGTGCCGTGCAGGCGCGCCGCTTTTCCATCCGGTCCGAACCGCAGTTGCCCGCGCGACTCCACCCAGCGCGGTCGCTCGTCCGGCGCCGTGCGGATGCGGTACGTGTCGTCGTAGCGCCCGGCGTTGCTGCCCCCCATCGCCGCAGAGAAGGCCTGGGCGACGCGCGAGACGTCGTCGGGATGGACCGCGGAGAGGCACCTGTCGAGGGTGAGGGGCTCATCGCTGGAGAGTCCGAAGAGCTCCCGGAAGCGCGCGTTCGCGTTCACGGACTGGTCGGACATGGCCATCTCCCAGGTGCCGGTGCCCGAGGCTTCGACCACCAGCCGCAGGCGCTCCTCGCTCTCCCGCAGCCTGGCCGCGAGCTCCTCGGCGCCGTGGCGCGCCTGCACCTGCTCGGTGATGTCCACGGCGATGGCCATCATCCCGTAGACGCCGCCCTGCGCGTCGCGCATCGGCTCCAGGTTGAACTTGAACCAGGCGTTCTCGACCACGCCTTTGCCGTTGCGGTCCAGGGGGACCAGGCTTTCGTTGGTCACGAAAGGAATCCCGGTTCGATAGACTCGGTCGAGGATGTCGGGCGTCGGCGTCCCCTGCAGCTCGGGGAGAGCCTCGAGAAACGTCTTTCCCACCACCTCTCTGCGACCCACCATCTGGCAGTAGAGGCTGTTCGCGACCTCGAAGCGATGCTCGGGGCCGGTCAACAACGCGGCGGGAACCGGGGCCTGGGCGAGCAGGTTCCGGCGCTCGGCCTCGACGCGCGAACGAGCCAGGAAGGCCTCGATGCGGACTTGCGCCTGCGCCACCTGCTCGGCCACCTGGGCGAGGTAGTCGTGGTAGGCGGCGTCGAAGGGGAGGCGCGGGCTGAGGCCGATCACCTGGAATCCGCGCGCGCGGTTCTCTTCGTCGATGAGGGAGACGAAAGCCAGGCGGGTGGGCTCGGGCCAGAGGCCTGCCGGGCACCCGGGGGGGAGCTCGATCACCCGCGCGGCGTCGGACTCGCGCAGCTGGCCCAGCAGCGCGGATCGGGCGGGCTCGGCGAGCGGGGCGCCGGACGCCGTCTCCAGCTGTCCGGTCGCCGGGTCGGGATGCACCCAGAGAGCGAAGGTCACATCGCCCGGATTCCCGGACAAGGCCCGCAGCGCCGCGTCGATGACCGCGTCGGAATCGAGGGCGGCAGCCGCGGTGTCGGCAAGCTCGCGCAGGCTGCGCTGCCGCCGCTCGGCGAGGACGCGGGCGGTGGTCTCGGTGCAGACCACCAAGGTGCCGCCGACGGCACCAGCCTCGTCGAGCACAGGCGAGTAGCCGTAGGTCCAGTAGACCTCCTCCACGCGGCCGTTGCGGGAGATCGGCACCAGCTGGTCCTCGTTCCAGCTCGCCTTGCCCAGGCGCATGACGTCGTCGATCTGCGGCCAGATGAGCGGCAAGATCTCCTGCCAGCAGTCTGCGCCGCGCTGGCCCATCGCGGCGGGGTGCTTGCCCGCGCCGAAGCTCGGCAGGTAGGCGTCGTTGTAGAACTGGAACAGCTCCGGACCCCACCAGAGGAACATCGGGTGGCGCGAGCCCAGGAGAATGCCGAGGGTCACTTTCAGGGCTGCCGGCCACCCCTCGGAGGCCCCCAGGGGATGCGTCGACCAGTCTATCGAACGAAGCAGCGCACCGGTCGCCCCGCCGGTGGGCAGGAAGGCGAACCGCTCGAGTGCCGGAATGGACCCGGCCAGTTCAGGCCTGCCCCGCGTCATGCCCGCGGAGGTTGCACGATGGAAACGGAAGTCGCCATTCGTATCAACCCGTACTCTGAGTGAAACGCGGTCAACGGGGCTGCTTTCGCTGACTTGACGCAGCGCTTTCCCCTGTGTAAAAGCCCCCTCTCTCTCTGGGAGCCGGTCTTTCTCAGGCAGTTCTTCATCCAGTCCAAGGCGCCCGCGAGGGCGTCTCCTTCGTAGAGGATTTTCCCCGTGGCCCGGACGTTTGCACTCGAGCGCTGCCGCAACATCGGCATCATGGCGCACATCGATGCGGGCAAGACCACGACCACCGAGCGCATCCTTTTTTATACCGGCGTCAGCTACAAGATCGGCGAGGTGCACGAAGGCACCGCCGTCATGGACTGGATGGAGCAGGAGCAGGAGCGCGGCATCACCATCACCGCCGCGGCGACCACCTGCTACTGGCCGCCGCCGGGAGCGCCCCTCGAAGAAGGCCGCCCCGTCCACAAGATCAACCTCATCGACACGCCCGGGCACGTCGACTTCACCATCGAGGTCGAGCGGTCGCTGCGGGTGCTCGACGGCGCGGTGGCGGTCTTCGACGGCGTCAACGGCGTCGAGCCGCAGAGCGAGACCGTCTGGCACCAGGCGGACAAGTACAAGGTCCCGCGCGTCTGCTTCATCAACAAGATGGACCGCGTCGGCGCCGACTTCTTCATGTCGGTCAAGACCCTGGTCGACCGCCTGGCCGCCAAGCCGGTCATCATCCAGCTGCCCATCGGCGCCGAGGAGAAGTTCGAAGGCGTCATCGACCTGGTGGAGATGCAGGCGCTGCGCTTCGAGGGAGAGAAGGGCGAGAAGGTCGTCAAAGGCCCCATCCCCGCCGATCTGCACGACCAGGCGCGCGAGTACCGGCACAAGCTGCTCGAGGAAGTCGCCGAGTACGACGACGACGCGCTCCACGCCTATCTCGACACCGGCGACGTGCCGTCCGGCCTGCTCAAGCGGGCGCTGCGCAAGGGCACCATCGCCATCAAGTGCTTCCCCATCCTCTGCGGCAGCGCTTTCAAGAACAAGGGCGTGCAGAACCTGCTCGACGCGGTGGTGGACTTCCTCCCCAGCCCCCTCGACATCCCGCCGGTCCACGGCAAGCTGCCCAAGTCAGGCGAAGACGCCGTCCGGGAGACCAGCGACCAGGCGCCGTTCTCGGCGCTGGCGTTCAAGATCATGGCCGACTCCTTCGTCGGCCAGCTGACCTTCATCCGCTGCTACTCGGGCCGCGTCGCCACCGGGCAGGCCGTCTACAACTCGGCCAAGGACCGGCGCGAGCGCATCGGGCGCCTCTTGCGCATGCACGCCAACAAGCGCGAGGAGATCGACGAGATCCTCGCCGGCGACATCGCCGCCGTCGTCGGCCTCAAGAACGTCACCACCGGCGACACGCTCTCCGACGCCGACGAGCCCATCATCCTCGAGAGGATGGAGTTCCCCGCGCCGGTGATCCACATCGCCGTCGAGCCGAAGGGCACCGCCGATCAGGAGAAGATGATCGTCGCCCTCCAGCGCCTGGCCGTCGAGGATCCGTCGTTCCGGATGCGGACCGACGAGGACACCGGGCAGACCATCCTCTCCGGCATGGGCGAGCTGCACCTCGACATCATCGTCGACCGCATGCGCCGCGAGTACAAGGTCGAGGCCAACGTCGGAAAACCACAAGTCGCCTACCGCGAGACCATCACCAAGGAGGTCGAGGCGGAGGGCAAGTACATCCGCCAGACGGGCGGGAAGGGCCAGTACGGCCACGTCTGGCTGCGGGTCCGGCCCGGCGCGCCCGGCAGCGGCTTCAAGTTCGTCAACAAGCTGGTGGGCGGCTCCATCCCCAAGGAGTACGTGGCGCCGGTGGAGCGGGGCGTGGCCGAGGCCCTGGACGGCGGCGTCATCGCCGGCCACCCCATCGTCGACGTGGAGGTCGAGCTCTTCGACGGCAGCTACCACGACGTCGACTCCAACGAGATGGCCTTCAAGATCGCCGGCTCGATCGGCTTCAAGGAAGCAGCCAGGAAGGCAGGCCCTGTCCTGCTCGAGCCGATCATGGCCACCGAGGTGGTGGTCCCCGAGAAGTTCATGGGCGCCGTCATCGGCGACCTCTCGGCGCGGCGGGGCAAGATCCTCCACATGGAGCCGCGGGCCGCCATGCAGGTGGTCGACGCCCACGTTCCCCTGGCGGAGATGTTCGGCTACTCCACTTCGCTGCGCTCGGCCACCGAAGGCCGGGCCATTTATACGATGCAGTTTCACCACTATGCGCCGGTGCCCGGGCACATCGGAGATCAGCTCATTGCAAAGTCCCGCGGTTTAGCGTAAAGAGCGCGCCCCACTTTGAATCGGTAGACAACTTTCAAGCACCACCAGCGAGGAGCACGTCCATGGCCAAGGAAAAGTTCGAGCGAAAGAAGCCGCATGTCAACGTCGGAACCATCGGCCACGTCGACCACGGCAAGACCACCCTCACCGCCGCCCTCACCAAGGTGAGCGCGGACCAGGGCTGGTCCAAGTTCGTCCCCTACGACGAAGTGGCCAAGGCCTCGGCCTCGCAGGGCCGCCGCGACGCGACCAAGATCCTCACCATCGCCACTTCTCATGTCGAGTACGAGTCGTCCAAGCGCCACTACGCGCACGTCGACTGCCCGGGCCACGCCGACTACGTGAAGAACATGATCACCGGCGCGGCGCAGATGGACGGCGCCATTCTCGTGGTCAGCGCGGTCGACGGCCCCATGCCGCAGACCCGCGAGCACGTCCTGCTCGCCTCGCAGGTCAACGTCTCGCGCATCGTCGTCTTCCTCAACAAGGTGGACCTGGTCGACGACGCCGAGCTGCTCGACCTGGTCGAGATGGAAATCCGCGACCTGCTCAAGGCCTACAAGTTCCCCGGCGACGAGACTCCCATCATCCGCGGCGCCGCCTACAAGGCGCTCACCGGCGATACCGGTCCGCAGGGCAAGGAAGCCATCCTCAAGCTCATGGATGCGATGGACACCTATATCCCCGAGCCGGTCCGCGAGACCGACAAGCCGTTCCTCATGCCGGTCGAGGACGTCTTCTCCATCGCCGGCCGCGGCACCGTCGCCACCGGCCGCATCGAGCGCGGCAAGATCAAGGTCGGCGAGGAAGTCGAGATCGTCGGCCTCAAGGACACCACCAAGACGGTGTGCACCGGCGTCGAGTCCTTCCGCAAGCTGCTCGACGAGGGCCTCGCCGGCGACAACGTCGGCCTCCTGCTCCGCGGCGTGAAGCGCGAGGACATCGAGCGCGGCCAGGTGCTCGCCAAGGTCGGCTCGGTCACCCCGCACACCAAGTTCAAGGCCAACGTCTACGTCTTGACCAAGGACGAGGGCGGGCGCCACACGCCGTTCCTCAACGGCTACAAGCCCCAGTTCTACTTCCGCACCACCGACGTCACCGGCTCGGTCAAGCTGCCCACCGGCGTCGAGATGGTGATGCCGGGCGACAACATCGAGATGGAAGTCGAGTTGATGATGCCCATCGCGCTGGAGAAGGAAGTCCGCTTCGCCATCCGCGAAGGCGGCCGCACAGTGGGCGCGGGCGTGGTGACGCAGGTGATCGCGTAGGAGAGGCCTCAGGCATCAGGCTTCAGGCCTCAGGTGGCTTCAGGCTTTTCAGCCTGAGGCCTGAGGCCTGAGGCCCGAGGCCAGTCGTTCTTTGAGAATTCACTAGAGGTAATGATGGCGACCCAGAAGATCCGGATCCGGCTGAAGGCGTACGATTACAAGCTGCTCGATCAGTCGGCCGGCGAGATCGTCGAGACCGCGAAGCGCACTGGCGCCAAGGTGGTGGGACCGATCCCGCTGCCGACGCGCATCAACAAGTTCACGGTGCTGCGCTCCCCGCACGTGGACAAGAAGTCGCGCGAGCAGTTCGAAATCCGCACCCACAAGCGGCTCCTCGACATCCTCGAGCCCACCCAGCAGACGCTCGACGCCCTGATGAAGCTCGATTTGAGCGCCGGCGTCGACGTGGAAATCAAGAGCTAACCATGGCCACCCTCGACGTCATCAACCTCGAGAAGCAGAAGGTCGGGACGATCGATTTGCCCGACGACATCGTCAACGCCAAGGTGGACGAGCACCTCTTCTACGAGGTGGTCAAGGCGCAGCTGGCCTCGCGTCGCGCCGGCACCGTCGGCGTGAAGAACCGCTCGCTGGTCTCCGGCGGCGGCAAGAAGCCCTACAAGCAGAAGGGCACCGGGCGCGCCCGCCAGGGCTCCATCCGCGCCAGCCAGTGGGTCGGCGGCGGCAAGGCGATGGCGCCGAAGATGCGCGACCACGAGTACCACGTGCCCAAGAAGGTCCGGAAGGCGGCCATCCGGGCGGCGATCTCCAAGCGCAACGCCGACAAGGCGCTTTACGTCATCGACGCCTGGGCGCCCGCCAAGCCTTCCACCAAGGAGGCGGTCAACGCCTTCGGCAAGCTCGGCCTCGAGAGCGTGCTGGTCCTCGGCATGAAGGCCAACCAGAACCTCTTCAAGTCCATCCGCAACGCGCAGAAGTACAAGTTCCTGCCCGTCGAGGGCGCGAACGTCTACGACATCCTCAAGCACCAGGCGCTCATCCTCACCAAGGACGCTGCCCAGGCGCTGGAAGGGGTGCTGGCACCATGAACCGGTTCGACATCATCAAGCGTCCGCTGGACACCGAGAAGCTCGACCGCATGCGCGACCGCGAGAACAAGTTCGCCTTCGAGATCGACATGAAGGCGAACAAGACCGAGGTCAAGCAGGCCATCGAGGGCCTCTTCAAGGTCAAGGTCGTCGACATCAAGACCGCCATCGTGCGCGGGAAGTTCCGCCGCATCGGCCGCAGCGAAGGCCAGCGGTCCAACTGGAAGAAGGCGATCGTCACGCTCAAAGAAGGCGACGCCATCTCTCTCTTCGAGGGGAAGTAAGCCATGGCGCTCAAGAGCTACAAGCCGACCAGCCCCGGCCGCCGCCTGACGACCTCGCCGGATTTCGCCGAGATCACCAGGGACACGCCCGAGAAGAAGCTGACCACCTCGCTCAAGTCGAGCGGTGGGCGCAACGTGCACGGCCGCATCACCACCCGCCACCGCGGCGGCGGCCACAAGCAGCGCATGCGCATCATCGACTGGAAGCGCGACAAGGACGGCGTCGCCGCCAAGGTCGCCTCCATCGAGTACGACCCCAACCGGTCGGCGCGCCTGGCGCTCCTGCACTACACCGACGGCGAGAAGCGCTACATCCTCTGGCCGGTCGGCGTGAACGTGGGCGACATGCTCAACTCCGGCGAGACGGTCGACATCCGGCCGGGCAACTGCCTCCCGCTCCACGCCATCCCGCTCGGCACCGTCATCCACTCGGTGGAGATGAAGAAGGGGCACGGCGCGCAGATGATCCGCTCGGCCGGCTCGTTCGGCCAGCTGATGGCCAAAGAGGGCAAGTACGCCCAGATCCGCATGCCCTCGACCGAGGTCCGCAAGATCCTCCTCGAGTGCAAGGCGACCATCGGCCAGCTCGGCAACACCGAGCACGAGATCGTCCGCATCGGCAAGGCAGGCCGCAACCGCTGGAAGGGCTGGCGGCCGACCACCCGCGGCCTCGCCATGAACCCCGTCGACCACCCGCACGGCGGCGGCGAAGGAAAGTCCGGGCAGGGAAATCCGCACCCGGTTTCTCCGTGGGGGCAGCCGGCCAAGGGGTACAAGACGCGCGTGAACAAGCGCACGACCAAGTTCATCATCAAGCGCCGCGACAAGGGAGTGCGCTAGGGCTGAGGCCTCAGGCCTCAGGGTTGCTACACACAAGTGGGCGTCGCGAAGGCGACCTAAGAAGGACGAGAGTCCTGCCCGTGGAAAAGGAAGAAGACAATGGCAAGAAGCGTCAAGAAGGGACCGTTCATCGACCGCCACCTCATCAAGAAGGTGGAGGACATGAACCGGCAGAGCCAGAAGAAGGTCGTGAAGACGTGGTCGCGCCGCTCGACCATCCT
>JAYWAJ010000486.1:0-3271 GCA_043782525.1 Deltaproteobacteria bacterium
ATCGTCGGGGTGGAGAAACTGCTTCCAGCCCCCCTCGCTGATCTGCTCCAATGACAGGCCGGTAAACTCGCTCCACTGCGGGTTGAAATAGTCCACGGCGCCGTCGGCCCTGGTGGTGACGACCTTCTGTGGCATCGAGTCCATGACGAACCGCAGCCGCTGTTCACTCGCTCCGAGCGCCTCGACCACCTGCTTGCGCTTGGTGATGTCGTTGAAGACGATCGCGACCTTCCGGCTGGAAGGCCCGCCGACCCGGCACGCATAGACATCGAACCAACGTCCGCCCATGTCTTTGGCGACGTTCACGAAGCGGACGGACTCGCCCGTCCGCGCGACCTTGCCGTAGATCTCGAACCAATGGGCTTCCAGCGTGGGGACGAGCTCGCGCATCCGCTTTCCGGTCGCCTCGAGCAATCCGGTCTGTTTCGCGAACGTCGGATTCACCTCTAGAAAGCGGTAGTCAATCGGCCGCTCGTGATCGTCGACGATCATTTCGATGACGCAGAAAGCCTCATCGATCGAACCGAAGAGGGTTCGATAGCGTTCCTCGCTGTCGTGCAGCGCAATCTCTGCCCGCTTGCGCTCGGTGATGTCATTGAAGACGACGGCAACCTTGCAGCTGTCCGGTCCGCCGATCCGAAAGGCGTAGAGATCGATCCACCTGTCGAGCGCTTTTACTTCGTTCACGAAGCGGACAGGCTCGCCTGTCAACGCGACGTTGCCATACATTTCAAGCCAATGCTTTTCAATCTCCGGGAGGAGCTCGCGCGCTCGCTTGCCCGCCACCTCGTGCATTCCGCTTTGTTTCTCGAAGCTGGGATTGACTTCCAGGTAGCGCCAATCGACTGGCTTGCCGAGCTCGTCGAAGATCATCTCGATGACGCAAAAGCCTTCGTCGATCGAATCGAACAAATTGCGATAGCGCGCCTCGCTCTCGCGAATCACTTCCCCGGCGCGCTTGCGCTCGGTGATGTCGAGGTTGGTGGCGAAGGACTTCAGCGGCGTGCCATCCAGGGCAAACTCAACGGACCACCGGGTCTCGATCCAGCGCTCCACCTGGTCGTCGCCGAGAACCCGATAGTCAAGCTTGCCGGCTGGCGTACCGGCGAGGAACTCCTCGTGCGCGGCGGCCACCCGCGCGCGATCCTGGGGAACGACATGCGCCAGCAGCAGCCGGGTGCCCGCCGAAATGTCCTTTTCTTGCTCGGGCGGTGGAGCGTAACCCATCACCGCCGCGAAGTTTTCAGGTGTCCGCGCCTGGCCGCGGACGAGGTCCACCTCGACGTAAGTCAGCCGTGCCGACTCGGTCGCGTAGCGCAGGCGCCACTGGTTCTTGCGCAGGTCTTCCTCGACCTGCTTACGGTCGCTGATCTCCTCCTGCAGTTGCGCGCTCGACACCTCGGCGGCACTTGCCGGAGATGGGGCTGGCTGCGGCCGCGCATTCTTTGTCACCGAAAGAGACCCGTCGCTTGGTTGAAGTCCGGTAGCGTTCTCAGTTTACCCAGGTACCCGACGCTACGTACGAGCACAGGCCTGATGCTTGTCCGGGCGTCAACACACAGGGCAGCTCGAGCCAGCTCGAGGGCCGTCAGAGCTTGCTGACCTGCTCGATCGACTCGCCGTTCAAGGCCACCAGCTCCCCCAGGCAGGAGGATCGCGGTGGCCTCGATCGACTGCACAGTCCCTTGCAGCATCAAGGGATACGGGCGCGCGTTCATGGAGGCCGGATAGTTCCATTCCTCCGGACCCGAGCGCTCCCGGCGGGCGCCGCGCAGAATCGAGTCCCGGCGTCGGTCCCACCTGGTGGAACACCCGCGCTCAGTCCGCCGGCAGCTTCATCCTCCTCAGCAGCGCCGCGTAGCGCGGGTCGCCGTGCAAGTTGCGCAGGAGCGGGTCGATCTTCATCGAGTTCAATCCGCCGTCGTGGTACGCGGCCGCTTTGTCGAGCCACTCGAAGGCCAGGTCGAGCTCGCCGCGCCACGCATGGACCTGGCCGATCTGGTAGGCGGCGAAATGCCCGTACCCGGCGACCACCTCGTCGAGCGCTTTTTGCGACAGGGCCGCGTGGCCAAGGCTGTGCTCCGCGAAGGCCCTGCCGAGCGCGCGGCGGACCGGCTCCGTCGACCGCTGCGAGACCTCGAGCGCTTGCGCCACCTTTCCCTCGAGCAGATAGGTGGTGGCGAGGACCGCCGGCGCTTTCGCCTGTTCGGGGCTGATCTCCAGCGAGCGCAAGCTGGCCTCGCGCGCGCCCGTAGAGTCTCCGGCGTAGGTGAGGACGGTGCCGAGATCGCTCCAGGGCCGCGGGTTGAGGGGATCCAGCTCGCAAGCCTTGCGCAGCGCCGCGATCATTTCGGGGACCATCCCCATCGGCCGGAACCGCGCCACCACCGCCACGGAAAGGGTCTCGGCATCGTCGGTTCCGCGGAGCGCGCGGGCCCGCGCCAGATCGCTCCCGGCTCCTTCCCAGTCCCAGAGGACGCCCGCGCGCAGGAAGGCGCGGGCGAGATAGCCGTCCGCGAGCTCGCCGCCCGTTTCGATGGCGCGCTCCGCCGCCGCCAGCGCCTTCTTCATGCCTTCCGCGACGGCCGCCGCCGATTCTCCAGAGTCGGCCACCCAGAACCTGGCCTCCGCGAGCCCCGCCCAGGCGGGCGCGTAAGCCGGATCCAGCTGCACCGCCCTCTCGTAGGCCAGCGCCGCACGTCGATAGGCGTCGAGGTTGCCGCGCCGGAAGAACTGCCGCCCCAGCAAGTATTGGTTGTGCGCCTCGGGATCGACGGTGCGGCGATCTTTCGAGGTGGGCGCCTCGAGTAGCTCGAGCTTGAGGGCTCCCACCACCGCCTTGGCGATCTCGTCCTGCACGGCGAAGACGTCGGTCAGCTTGCGTTCGTAGGTCTGCGACCAGAGGTGGAAGCCGTCGGAGGCGTTGATGAGCTGGGTGGTGATGCGGATCTGGTCGCCGGCCTTGCGCACGCTGCCTTCCAACACGACGGCGACGTGAAGCTTCCCCGCGATGGCGCTGATGTCCTCGCTCTTTCCCTTGAAGGCGAACGAGGAGGTGCGCGCGGCGACGTGCAGGCCCGGGGTCCGGGCAAGGAGGTTGAGCAGCTCCTCGGTGAGCCCGTCGGAGAAGTATTCCTGCTCCTTGTCCGAGGAGAGATTGGCGAACGGCAGCACCGCGATGGAAGGAGCGCGGACGGCCTGCGGCGCCGGACGCTCCCGGCCGCGCCAGAAAAAGTACCACCCGAGGCCCGGCGCCGCGGCCAGAAGCCCC
>JAYWAJ010000487.1:0-3266 GCA_043782525.1 Deltaproteobacteria bacterium
GCAAGGTCGTCATCGGCTGGATCGCGCTCACCGACCCGGAGATGAAAGACTTCCCCGACGCCGTCGCCGAGGACAACGTCAAGCGCATCGACGGCGTCAAGCTGCACCCGCCGGAGTTCCGCTACGAGGTCGAAGGCGGCGGCAAGATGGCGCAGCCGGTGGGGAAGACCTGGCTCAAGTGGTACGCCGGCCTGCGGGCGCCCTTGCCGCCCATCGCCGCGGGCACGAAGTGGTTCGGCTTCTTCAACACCACCCCCGACGACGACGGCGTCATCCGCCACGAGGCGCTGGCGATGCAGGTGCGCGGCCGCGTCTTCCCCTCGCTCGACGCTTCGCTGGCCGCCATTGCGCTGGGCCTCAAGCCCCGGGACATCATCCCCATCACCACCACCGCCGAGGACGGGCTCATCGGGTCGGTCGCCTTCGGCGACAAGCGCGAGGTGCCCACCGACGCGCGCGGCTTGATGGCCATCAACTACTTCGGCAGCAAGCAGAAGGGCACCTTCGCCCACGACTCCATCGCCGACATCATGAACGGCGTCTACGACGGCAAGCTCAAGGACAAGGTGGTGCTGGTCGCCGCCACCGCCGAAGGGACCTTCGATCAGCGGGTCACGCCGGTCGACCGCATCACCCCGGGAGTCGAGACCCACGCCAACGCGGTCGAGACCCTCCTCTCGCAGCGCTACCTGGTGCGCACCCCGTTGGTGCTCTCGGCAGAGGTCCTCTTCCTCGTCGTCATGGCGCTCTTCTTCGCCTTCATCTTCTCCCGGGTGAAGGTGAACTACTCGCTGCCGGTGCTGGCGGTCTCCGCGGGGGCCATCTGGCTGGGCGCCACGCTGCTCTTCTGGAAGGGCTGGAACGTCTTCGCGGCCCTGCCGCTGGTCGAGCTGGGCGCCATGTTCGTGCTGGTCACCCTCTACCGCTACGCCACCGAGGAGCGCGACAAGCGGCAGCTGCGCAAGGCCTTCCAGCTCTACCTCAACCCGGAGGTGATGGAGGAGATGCTCGAGCAGCCGGCCAGCCTCCAACTGGGCGGCAAGGAGCTGGAGCTGAGCGTGATGTTCAGCGACATCCGCGGCTTCACCACCATCTCCGAGAAGCTCTCGCCGCAGGCGCTGGTGCACCTGCTCAACGCCTACCTCTCGCCGATGACCGACATCGTCTTCCGCAAGCGCGGCACCCTCGACAAGTACATCGGCGACGCGGTGATGGCCTTCTTCGGCGCGCCGGTCCAGACCGGGCTGCACGCCGCCAACGCCTGCGACGCGGCGCTGGAGATGATGGAGACCCTGGGGCGGCTGCGCGAACAGTGGCGCATCGAGGATCCCAACATCCCCGAGGTGGACATCGGCATCGGCATCAACTCCGGCCCGATGGTGGTCGGCAACATGGGCTCGCAGCAGCGCTTCAATTACACGGTGATGGGCGACAACGTGAACCTCGCCTCCCGGCTCGAGGGGCTCAACAAGGAATACGGGACGCACATCCTCGTCACCGAACCGACGCTCGGCGCCGCGCGCAAGGGGCTCCAGGACGAGGCGGCCTACGTGGTGCGCGAGCTGGATGCGGTGCGGGTCAAGGGCAAGAAGGAGCCGGTGCGCCTCTTCGAGCTGCGCCGCCGCGGGCTGCCGCTCACCGAAGAGGTGCCCCTGCTCGAGGGCTACGCCGAAGGGCTGCGGCTCTACCGCGCGCAGAAGTTCTCCGAAGCGCGGCTCCAGTTCGAGTCGCTGCTGGAGCGGTTTCCGCACGACGGGCCGAGCGCGCTCTTCCGCAACCGCTGCGACGACATGACGCAGAGCCCGCCCGGGGAGGATTGGGACGGGGTCTTCAAGATGGAACACAAGTAAAGCAGGCTTCAGGCTTCAGGCCTCAGGCTTCAGGGGTGAAGAAAAAGCGAAAGCCTGAGGCCCTCCACCTGACGCCTGAGGCCTGACGCCTGAGGCCTCAGCGTGACGGTAATCACCAGTGAGATAAATTGACCGCCGCTCCACAGCACTGATAGGAATTCTGCATGGCGGGCGAGGACGCACTCTTCCAGCGATTCGGCAAGGAGTTCAAGCGCGGCGAGGTCCTCTTTCTCGAGGGGGACGTCGGCAAGGAGATGTACGTCATCCAGGCCGGCAAGGTGAACATCACCAAGAAGGTGAGGGACACCGAGAAGATCCTCGCCACCCTGGGCGCCGGCGAGTTCCTCGGCGAGATGGCCATCCTCAACAACAAGCCGCGCTCGGCCGGCGCGGTCATGGCCGAGGACGGCAAGCTCCTCGTCATCGATCCCAAGACCTTCGAGGCGATGATCCGCGGTAACGTCGAGATCGCGGTCCGCCTCATCAAGAAGCTCTCCGACCGGCTGCAGGAAGCGGACGAGCAGATCGAGAACCTCCTGCTCCGCGATCCCAACAGCCGCGTCGTGCACCACCTCATGACCGCCGCGCTCAAGCGCGGCAAGGACACGCCGCAGGGCAAGCTGGTGGCGGTCAACCTCAACGAGCTGGGCGGCCGCATGGGCCTCACCAGCGCTGAGGTCGAGGAGGCGGTCAACAAGACGGCCAAGGCGCGCATCATCGCGGTGGTTCCCGAGGGCGTGGTGGTGCCCGACACCGGGAAGATGCAGAAGTACCTCGAGTTCCTGGAGATGAAAGAGCGGTTCGGGGACTAACGTGAACCCGACCGAAAACGCGCCAAAGGCGCCTCCTTGCGGGACCACGGCGAGCGGAGCGAGGCCGTGAAGATCCGCGTCCTCGGGTGCCACGGCGGGTCGCTCAAGGGTTTCCGGACCACCTGCTTTCTCCTCGACGGCAAGCTGACCGTCGACGGCGGCGCCATCTGCGACGCGCTCGAGCTCGAGGAGATCTACAAGATCGACGACATCTTCCTCACCCACGGGCACTTCGACCACATCAAGGACGTTCCCTTGATGACCGATCTGCTGGTCGGCAAGCGGGCGAAGCCCGTCGTCGTCCATGGCCCGACCGAGACCATCGAGGCGATGGACAAGGACATCTTCAACAACCGGGTGTGGCCCGACTTCCGCGTCATCCCCACCAAGGAGAAGCCGGTCCTCGCCTTCGAGGTGATGCCGATCCACAAGCCGGTCACCTGCCAGGGCCTGAAGATCCGCGCCATCCCCGTGCACCACCCCGTCTACTCGGTGGGCTACATCATCGAGGGAAGGTTCGGCGCCATCGCCTTCTCCGGCGACACCGGGCCCACCGACGAGCTGTGGCGGGCCATCAACGCCACGCCCAACCTCAAGGCCGTCT
>JAYWAJ010000488.1:0-3264 GCA_043782525.1 Deltaproteobacteria bacterium
GGGTTGCGTATGGTGTCCCCAGATCTCACGGCGCGCGCCAGGCGGCGACCGCCAGCAGGGCCATCTCCAGCAGGAGCAGGAGCGAGCTCGCGGCGTGCAGCAGGCCGAACTTCGGCAGCCCCACCTGGCCGGCCTCGCGCATGGCGTGGATGGCGGGAGTCACCAGCGCCGCCGAGGCCAGCGCGCACAGCCCCGCCATGAGCGGCAGCGCCGCCGCCCGGCTGCGGGAGAGCGCCACGGCGCTGACCACGGCGAGCGCGGTCAGCACCAGCGTCGCCGCGTCGAGGCGCTGGAGCATGGCCCCGACGGCGTCGGCAGCGAAGAGCCGCCGGGCATCGTCGCGGGGCAGCTGGGCCACCTCGCGGGAGAAGACCACCTGCGCCGCGCCCGCGGCAAAGAAGAGCTGCGCCCCGAAGAGCGCCGCGCACGATAGCCGGTAGACCTGCGAAAGCACCGTCGCCATGCCGCGGTTTTGCGCTACCTTGTGCCCCGCATGCAAGGCGACATGGACATCGTCGACCCGCTCATCGACGACTACCTCACCCGGCTGGCCGGCTCTCCCGACCCCGTCGAGGCGGAGATGCGCCGCTACGCCGACGAGCGCGACGGCTTTCCCATCTGCGGCCAGGCGGTCGGGCAGCTGCTCTCGCAGCTCGCGCTCCTGGTGCATGCCCGGCGCGTCTTCGAGGTGGGCAGCGGCTTCGGCTACTCCGCCTTCTGGTTTGCCCGCGCCATCGAGCAGGGCGCGACGGTGACGCTGACCGACTTCGGCCGCGAGAACCTCGACCGGGCGCGCGCCTGGCTGGGCAAGGCGGGGCTGCTCGAGCGCTGCCGCTTCGAGCCGGCGGGCGACGGGCTCGAGGCGCTGGCGCGGGCCGAGGCCGGCCTCGACGTGGTCTTCCTCGACGGGTCGAAGGCGGAGTACCCGCGCGCCCTTGCCATCGCATTGCCCAAGCTGCGGCCGGGCGGCCTGGTGCTGGCGGACAGCGTGCTCTGGGGCGGAGCGGTGGCGCGGGGCGAGAGCGACGCGGCCAGCGCCGGCCTGCGCGAGTACACGCGCCTCATCTTCGGCAGCGAGCGGCTGGTCTCGACCCTCATCCCGCTGCGCGACGGGCTCGCCATCACCATGAAGCGGTGAGCCGTGCCGCCCGCTTCCGCGCAACCGCCCGATGCGGCGCAGGTGAAGGCGCGGGCCCGCGCGCTGGGGTTCGATCTGTGCGGCATCGCCCGCGCGCACCGCCTCGAGCCGCAGCGCCTCGATGCCTGGCTCTCGCGCGGCTGGGACGCCGACCTGCCCTACGTGCGGGAGCGGCGGGCGGAGCGGCTCGATCCGTCGCTGCTCTTGCCCGGCGCGGCTTCGGTCGTGGTGGTGGCGTCGTCGTATGCGCCCGCGCCCGGCGATCCGCAGCCGGCGCCCGGGGAGCTCGTCGTCGCCCGCTACGCCCGCGGCCGCGACTACCACAACGTGCTCCTCAAGCCTGCCCGCAAGCTGGCCGCGTGGCTGCGCGGCACCGGCGCGCAGGTCTACTGCGAGGTCGACACCGGCGCGGTCCTGGAAAAGGCCTGGGCGCAGGAGGCCGGCCTCGGCTGGATCGGGAAGAACGGCTGCCTCATCCACGAGCGGCTCGGATCGTGGCTGCTGCTCGGCGCCATCATCACCGACTTGAAGCTGGCACCCGATGCGCCGCAACCCGACCGCTGCGGCGACTGCTCGCTCTGCATTCCTGCTTGTCCCACCGGTGCGATCCCGGAGCCGCGCTACGTCGACGCCCGGCGCTGCCTCGCCTATCACACCATCGAGCACCGCGCGGCGCTGCCGCCGGAGATTGCGGCCAAGGCGGGAGGCCGCATCTTCGGCTGCGACGCCTGCCAGGAAGTCTGCCCCTGGAACCGTCGCGCCCCGCCCCTGACCCTGGTGCCGCTGCGGCCGCGAACACCGTCCATCGCCGTGGACGACGCGCTGGCCCTCACGCATGAAGAAGCTCGGCGCAGATACGAGGGCACGCCGCTGATGCGCGCGGGCCGCGACGGCCTGGTGCGGACGGCGCTGGCAGTCGCGCCCCGCACCGAGTCGCTGCGGACCCGCGCGCGAGACCTGCTGCACGACCCTGCGCCCGGCGTCGCCGAAGAGGCGCAACGGCTGACCCGCGCCGCACCCGACCCCGTCGGCCAAGCAGCTGCCGGCCACCCGAAGCAGTAACCCCCACCCCCCACCGGTCCCTCCATGTGGACCCTCCCCGAAAAAAATTTTTTTCCCCCTGTGACCGGTGTTGTCAGACCCCCTTGGTAGCGTGCGGGCATGAATGAAGAGACGGTCAGCGCGTCGCATTTCAGGGTGCATTTCAAGGAGATTGCCAACGCCGTCGCGCGGGGAGAGCAGGCGTGCACGGTCGAGCGGCACGGACTCGCCATCGCGGTGGTGGTCAGACGATCGCGTTGGCCGATCCGGCGTCAATGCCGCTCGACTTGCTCGAAGAGGCGTATGGGCTGACCGCGGGGACAACCGACATTGAGATTGAAGATTGGCGGTTCAAAGCCTACTACGCCATCCAGAGCAGGACCGGCAAATGGCCTGCGCGGCCCTTTGGATCCTCCGCGAGCGGTCCCGCTGGCTAGCGACTTGTCGGCCGACTACTGGCCGGTTTTCGCCGCTGCCTTCTCGGCCTTCTTGTTCTTGTGGTGCTGCCAGAGCGCGCCGCCCGCCGCCCCCGCCGCAGCGCCCTTCTTGCCGCCGACCACGGCGCCGCCAGCGCCGCCGACGATGGCGCCCTTCATCTTGCTGTGGTGCTTCTCGGGCTGGGCCGCCGTCGCGTCCGCGGCAGACGCAGCAGTGGTGATGAGGAAGGCGCCGGCACAGAGCGCGGAGCAGATTCGCATCAGTTGGGTTCGCATCCACTGACCGTGCGCATCGACGCGTCTCCGCGCAATCACAGCGGCGGACGGGCGCCTGCCGCCTTGCCCGCCCGCACCGACACACGGCGCGGCGCACGCGACCGACACCGCCGGTTGACCTTCACCGCGAGGGCAGAGTGACGACGGCGCCGTTCACCGCGCCCGCCCCCGGCGAGACGAGGAAGGCAATGGCCTCGGCCACCTCCTCGAGCGGCACCCAGCGGCCCTGGTCGGCAGCGGGTGTGCCCGAGGCGTTCTGCGGCGTGCGCAGCGTGCCGGGCGCGACGCACGAGCAGCGCACGCCGCGCCCGCTCTCGGCCACGGCCTTGGTGAGCGCGACCACGCCCGCCTTGGAGATCCCGTAGGCCGCCG
>JAYWAJ010000489.1:0-3263 GCA_043782525.1 Deltaproteobacteria bacterium
AGGGCGGCGGACCGACCTGCAGATCATACGCGGTGGTGTCGGGCGGGAGGTAGAGCGAGAAGCCTCCGTCGAGCTGCACTGCCGCCGGAGCGGAGAGGACGTTGCCGCTCGAGTCGATGGCAGTCACGTCGGCGCCGGCCAGGACCCCGCCGTCGGCCGTGAGCGCTGCCTGGAACTGCACCAGCGATCCGACCCGCGGGAGGACCAGCGCCAGCGCAGGCGCGGAGGTCACGAGCGGCGTGGCCGGACGGTAGGGCGGCTGCTGCGTCGGCGGAGGCAGATTGACCAGCACGTCCCAGGCTCCCTGTGGCAGCGGGGCCTTGAAGACGCCGTAGGGGTCGGTCTGCGCCAGGATCTGCTGCACGCGGTCCGCGATCACCGGCGCATGGTCGGTGAAGGTGATGAGCGCGTTGGGCACCGGCGACGGTGGCGCCGCGGCGTCCTGCGCCTGCGTCACCGTTCCCGAGGCCGTGAAGGGCGGCGCCAGCAAAAAGTCGTGCACCAGGCTCTGGTGCAGGTCGATGCCTGTGACCTGCACCACCGCGAGCGGCGAGTTGGTGGGGGGCTGGACTTCGGCCGCCACCAGCGTCAGCGCCGCCGAGTGGCCGCGGCATTCGCCGAGGAAGCAGACCTCCGGCCGATCGCACTGCGCGGTGTTGGAGCAGGGCGTGCTCTCCACCCGCGGCGCGCGCAGCGAACAGGCGCCGAGCGCGAGGAAAAGCGGCAGCGCGAGTAAAGGCGGCGGCGCGCGCTTCACTGGCACACCTTGACCACCGAGGGCGGAACCGCCGTGCAGGTGGGGCGCGCCGGGTCGGGGTTCACCTTGACGTTGATGACGAACTTGTGCTCGGCCGACGGGTACCCCGGCTTGATGGCGCGGTTGGGACGCGTGGTCGAGGTGTCGAAGGCCGCCGTCTCGGCCAGCACCACTTCGACCACGTGGACGCCGTCGGTGACGATGCCGAGCTCGTCGGCGTCGAACGAGTACGGCCCGGTGAAGACGGTGCGGAGGGTGCTTCCCGTGCCGTCGAAAGTGCCGTCGAGCGGGTCGCGGTGCAGGATGGCGCGCAGTCGCGGCACGTTGGGGTCGTAGTCGACGAACCAGCGCGCCTCCAGCGAGACGGTGGGATCGTCCTCCTCCACCAGCGGGATGGCGAGGTCGAGCCGGCAGTGGCAGGGCGGCGTGGCCGTCTGGTCGGACGCGCCCTGCCGGTAGAGCTGGATGACCGGCGAGAGCAGATAGGCGGGGATGCTCTCGAGCACGAAGCGCGGCGCCGGATGCGGCGCCTCAGGGATGGCGTCGACGCTCTGGGGCACGAGGCAGGAGTGGCTGGCGAGCGCGCACACGATCACGGCTGCCTGGAACGCAAGGCGCGGGCCAGCGCCGGATCCCCCTTGGATCAGGGTTTTACCGGGGATCTCCCACCCCTCGCACCTGAGAAGCCGCGACATCGGTGTCACGTCTCTCCCTCGCCCAGCGGCTCGTCGGGCGGCAGCGTCTCGCCCCGCTTCTCGGCCTCCATGCGCTCGAGGTGGCGGAAGATGGTCCGCGGATCGACCCCCAGGTCCTTGGCGGTCTTGGTGCGGTTGCCGCCGTTCCGCTCGAGGACCTCGTTGATGTAGCGCTTCTGCCACTCGTCGCGGGCGGCCGCGATGGGCAGGATGGGCTCGAGCTGCTCGGGCCGCAGCTCGAGGTCGTCGGGAGTGATGAGCGGCTTCTCGGCCAGCACCACCGCCTTCTTGATGCGGTTCTCCAGCTGCCGGATGTTGCCCGGCCAGCGGAAGCGCTTGATGGCCACCAGCGCCTGCGGCGAGAAGCCCTTCACCTTGCTCGACAGCTCACGGATGGCGCGGCCCAAGAACCACTTGGCCAGCATCACCGCGTCTTCGCCCCGCTCGCGCAGCGGCGGCAGGTGCAGGTGGACGACGTTGATGCGGTAGAAGAGATCTTCGCGGAACCGCCCCGCCTTCATCTCCTCCTCGAGGTCCTTGTTGGTGGCGGCGACGACGCGGATGTCCACCGCCTCCGGCTTGTTCTCGCCGACCTTGACCACGGTGCGGTCTTGCAGCGCGCGCAGCAGCTTCACTTGCAAGGGCGGCGGCATCTCGCCGATCTCGTCGAGGAAGAGGGTTCCGCCGCTCGCCGCCTGGAAGCGCCCGATGCGGGTGGCGATGGCGCCGGTGAAAGCGCCCTTGGCGTGGCCGAACAGCTCGCTCTCGAGCAGGTTCTCCGGGATGGCGCCACAGTTGATGGCCACGAAGGCGCCGGCCTTGCGCGGGCTGCGGCGGTGGATCTCGCGGGCGATCAGCTCCTTCCCGGTGCCGGTCTCGCCGGTGACCATGACGCTGATGTCGGTGGCCGCGACCTTGTCGATCTTGCGGAAGATGTCCCGCATCGGATCGCAGGAGCCGATGATGTCGCCGTAGGCCGCCTCCTCCAGCCGGTCGATGAGCGCCTTCTTGTCGGCGCGCAGCTCGTCGAGCTGCCGGCCCAGCTCGACCAGCAGCGTGGCGGTGCTGCAGAAGCTCTGCGCCACCTCCAGCTCCCGGTCGGTGAAGAGGTTGGCGAGCTTGTCGTTGCCGAGGTAGATGGCGCCGAGCAGCTCGCCCCGGAGCAAGAGCGGCAGGCAGAGCACCGAGGACAATTTGAGATTGACTACACTTTCACTGGCGTTGAACTCGGCGTCGTGCAGCGCGTCCTCGATGCGCAGCGGCTGCCGGGTCTCGAGGACGCGCTTGACGATGGTGTCGGAGAGCCGCTCGACCGCGTCGGCCACGTTCTCGCGCTGGAAGTTGCGCGCCTTGAGGACTTGCGGGACGCCGTCGTTCATCACCAGCACGAAGCCCTTGTCGGCGCGGACCACCTCGATGAGCGAGTCGAGCAGCCGGGTGAGGGCGTGGTCGGTGCCGGGCTCCATGGCCAGGTCGCGGGCGAAGTCGGCGAGCTTGGCGGTGGCGAGAGACGCCGGATCCCGCCGGCCCAGGCGGCTCACCTCCGCGGGAGTGGGGATGCGGTCTTCGGCCTGGAAGACGATCTGCGTTTCTCCCAGCTGCAGCGTGTCGCCGTCGGCGAGGGTGTGCTGGCCGCGCTTCTTGCCGTTGACGAGGAGGGGCGCTCCCTCGAGGGCGGTGGCGGTGAAGGCGCTGCCGTCGAACTGGATGGCGACGACGCCGCGCAGCCCTTCGACGCGCAGGTCGCTCTCGGCGCCGGCGGCCAGCGTGGTGAGCGGCTTCACCAGCGGGAAGTACGAGGACGGCGCGCC
>JAYWAJ010000490.1:0-3260 GCA_043782525.1 Deltaproteobacteria bacterium
TCGAGGAGTTCGAGTGCATCGCCCGCGACACCAAGCTGGGCAAAGAGGAAATCACCCGCGACATTCCCAACGTCGGCGAGGAGGCCCTCAAGGACCTGGACGACTCGGGCATCATCCGCATCGGCGCGGAAGTGGGCCCGGGCAGCATCCTCGTCGGCAAGATCACGCCGAAGGGTGAGACCCAGCTCTCGCCGGAAGAGAAGCTCCTGCGGGCCATCTTCGGGGAGAAGGCCGGCGACGTGCGCGACAGCTCGCTGCGGGTCCCGCCGGGCGTGACCGGCACCGTCATCAACGCCAAGGTCTTCAGCCGCAAGGGCGTCGACAAGGACGAGCGCGCCAAGGACATCGAGAACCAGGAAGAGGCGAAGCTCCTCAAGGATCAGAACGACGAGATCAAGATCCTCAAGGACTCCTCGTACAAGCGCATCAAGCGCCTCCTGCACGGCAAGGAGACCTCCAACAAGCTGGTCGACGACAAGGGCAAGGTCCTCTTGAACAAGGGCCAGGCCATCACCGACTCGCTCCTCGACGAGATCCCGGAGAAGTACTGGCCGGAGGTCGCGGTCGGCGGCGCCGAGGAGAAGGTCGCCAAGATCCTCGAGAACTTCAACGAGCAGAAGGAGCTCGTCAAGCTGGTCTTCGGCGAGAAGATCAGCCGCCTGAAGAAGGGCGACGAGCTGCCGCCGGGCGTCATCAAGATGGTCAAGGTCTACGTCGCCATCAAGCGCAAGCTGGCGGTGGGCGACAAGATGGCCGGACGCCACGGCAACAAGGGCGTGGTCAGCCGCGTGCTCGCCGCCGAGGACATGCCGTACCTCGAGGACGGGCGCACGGTGGACCTGGTCCTGAACCCGCTGGGCGTGCCGTCGCGCATGAACATCGGCCAGATCCTCGAGACCCACCTGGGCTGGGCGGCGCGCGGTCTGGGCGAGCAGATCCAGAAGATGATCGACGAGAAGGCCAGCCCGGAAGCGGTCCGGCGCGACCTCAAGAAGATCTACGACAGCAAGGAGATGGCCGACCTCTTCGACGGCCTCGCCGACAAGGAAGTCCTCAAGCTGGCCCAGAAGCTGGTCAAGGGCGTCCACTTCGCCTCGCCGGTCTTCGACGGCGCGCGCGAGGTGGAGATCCTCGAGAAGCTGGAACACGCCGAGCTTCCCCGCAGCGGCCAGATGATCCTCTTCGACGGGCGCACCGGCGAAGCCTTCGACCAGGACGTCACGGTGGGCATCATGTACATGCTCAAGCTCCACCACCTGGTCGACGAGAAGATCCACGCGCGCTCGATCGGACCGTACTCCCTCGTCACCCAGCAGCCGCTGGGCGGCAAGGCGCAGTTCGGCGGGCAGCGGCTGGGAGAGATGGAAGTCTGGGCGATGGAGGCCTACGGCGCGGCCTACTCGCTGCAGGAGTTCCTCACCGTCAAGTCCGACGACGTGGTCGGCCGCACCAGGATGTACGAGTCGATCGTCAAGGGCGAGTACGCGCTGGAGTCCGGCCTGCCGGAGAGCTTCAACGTGCTCATCAAGGAGCTGCAGTCGCTGGGGCTCGACGTGGAGCTGATGGAGAAGGCGCCGGAGATCGCGGCGCCGGAGCCGGTCAAGAAATCCCCGGCGGCAGCGTAGAGCAGGCTTCGGGCCTCAGGCTTCAGGCCTCAGGCTCGAAGCAGTCCCTGAGGCCCGAGGTCTGAGGCCTGACGCCTGGCAGTTATCGAAACGATTTGGAGGTCGCGTGAAGGACATTTTCAATTTCTTCGAGAAGCCGAAGGACCCGCTTTCGTTCAACGCCATCCGTATTTCGCTGGCGTCGCCGGAGAAGATTCGCAACTGGTCGCACGGAGAGGTGAAGAAGCCCGAGACCATCAACTACCGGACCTTCAAGCCCGAGCGTGACGGGCTCTTCTGCGCCAAGATCTTCGGGCCGGTGAAGGACTACGAGTGCAACTGCGGCAAGTACAAGCGCATGAAGCACCGGGGCGTGGTCTGCGAGAAGTGCGGCGTTGAAGTCATCCAGTCGAAGGTCCGCCGCGAGCGGCTGGGCCACATCAACCTGGCCACGCCGGTGGCGCACATCTGGTTCCTCAAGAGCCTGCCGTCGCGCATCGGCAACCTGCTCGACATCACGCTCAAGGATCTGGAGAAGGTCCTCTACTGCGAGTCGTACGTCGTCATCGACCCCAAGGAGAGCCCCTTCGTCCGCGGAGAGCTGCTCTCCGAGGAGAAGATGCACAAGGCGTTCGAGGAGTTGGGCGAAGAGTCCTTCACCGCCGGCATGGGCGGCGAGGCCGTCGTGCAGCTGCTCAAGGCCATCGACGTCATTGTTCTCTCCGATCAGCTCCGCAAGGAGATGAAGGAGGCGACCAGCGACGCCAAGCGCAAGAAGCTGGCGAAGCGCCTCAAGGTGGTCGACTCCTTCCGCGAGAGCGGCAACAGCCCGCAGTGGATGATGCTCGACGTGATTCCGGTCATCCCGCCGGACCTGCGCCCGCTGGTTCCCCTCGACGGCGGCCGCTTCGCCACCTCCGACCTGAACGACCTCTACCGCCGGGTCATCAACCGCAACAACCGCCTCAAGCGCCTTCAGGAGCTCAACGCTCCGGACATCATCATCCGGAACGAGAAGCGCATGCTGCAGGAGGCGGTCGACGCGCTCTTCGACAACGGCCGCCGCGGCAAGACCATCACCGGCCCCAACAAGCGGCCGCTCAAGTCGCTGTCGGACATGCTCAAGGGCAAGCAGGGCCGGTTCCGCCAGAACCTGCTCGGAAAGCGCGTCGACTACTCGGGCCGCAGCGTCATCGTGGTCGGCCCCGAGCTGAAGCTGCACCAGTGCGGCCTGCCCAAGATCATGGCGCTCGAGCTCTTCAAGCCCTTCATCTACAACAAGCTCGAGGAGCGCGGGCACGTCACGACCATCAAGTCGGCGAAGAAGATGGTGGAGAAGGAGCGCCCCGAAGTCTGGGACATCCTCGAAGAGGTGATCCGCGAGCACCCGGTGCTCTTGAACCGCGCCCCGACGCTGCACCGCCTCGGCATCCAGGCCTTCGAGCCGGTGCTGATCGAAGGCAAGGCCATCCAGCTGCACCCGCTGGTCTGCTCGGCCTTCAACGCGGACTTCGACGGCGATCAGATGGCGGTGCACGTGCCGCTCTCCATCGAGGCCCAGGTCGAGGCGCGCGTGCTGATGATGAGCACCAACAACATCCTCAGCCCGGCGCACGGCAAGCCCATCATCGTGCCGACGCAGGACATCGTGCTCGG
>JAYWAJ010000491.1:0-8581 GCA_043782525.1 Deltaproteobacteria bacterium
GCGAACATCTGGCCGTAGGTCAGGGACAACGACCCGAGCGCCCCGGCCAGCGTGCAGAAGAGCGCGATCTCCTCGCTGATGCCGAGGTCGAGCAGGTACCTCCGCAGCAGGATCCAGAAGAGCAGCGTCGGCAGGATGACCAGCCAGCGCAGGACGAACACCGCAGAGGTCTTCTGCAGCGGCCCGAACCACCGCAGCACCAGCAGAACCGGCGCCGCCAGCGCGCTCGCTCCCGGCGCCTTCGCCGCGTAGAGCCGTCCCTCGCAGGCGGGCGGCGTCTGGCGGGGGTCGTTGCAGCCCAGCGCCTTGTCGTTGACGGATCCCCAGTCGCGCAGCACCGGACCCAGGTCGCCGGCGCGCGTCCGTTTTCCAATCGACCAGCTGTGCTCTTCGACCAGCGCCCGCGCCGCGTAGATGCGCACCAGCTCGTTCGGGTTGTTGATCTTCTCGAAGAAGACGAACAGCCAGCCATACGCGACGAGCATCAGCAGGAAGAGGCGGCCCTCGCCGCGGCGCAACCGCACCGGCGCATGCTATCAGAAGCCTTCGATGCGCTTTCCCCGGGCTAGAAGCCCTGATGGTCAGCCCTTGGTCGCTTCGGCGATCTGCAGCCGGGCCGCGCGGGCGGCAGGCAAGAGTCCGCCGAGCAAGCCCATCGCGACGGCGAAGAGGGTCGCCTTGATGGCGATCTCCGGCGCGAAGTGGAACTTGAAGCGGATCTCGGTGAACGAGGAGAAGTTGGTGGTGGTGAAGTTCACCGCGCCGAGAAGCATCGCCAGCACGCAGCCGGCGACGGCGCCGAGGAGCGAGAGGATGAGGCTCTCCACCAAAAAGCTGCCCAGCACGGCGCGGCGCCGGAAGCCCAGCGCCCGCAAGGTCCCGATCTCGCGCACCCGCGACGCGACCTGCGCGTACATGGTGATCATCGCGCCCAGCGTGGCGCCGAAGGAGAAGAAGACCGCGATCACCGTGCCGAGGATGCGGATGAAGTTGGCCAGCTGCCCCGAAGCCTCCTCGTAGAAGCGGTCCTCGCGCTTGGCCTCCAGGCTCCAGCGCGGGTCGGCGTCGATGGTGGCGCGCAGCGCGTCCAGCTCCGCCGGAGCCTTGAGCCGCAGCGTCATCGTCGAGTAGCCGGTGCGGTGGGCGGCGTCGGCGATCTGGTCGGCGTCGGCCCAGATCTCGCTCTCGAAGCCGCTGCCGCCGGCCTCGAAGACGCCCACCACCGGCCACTGCCGCCGCGCGATGTTGAGGGCCTGGCCGATCCCGGCGCCCTGGTACCGGCCCCGCGTGGCTTTGCCGATCATCACCTCGCTCGTGCCCCACTGCGGCACCCGGCCGTCGACCAGCTTGACCGTCCGCGATCGCAACAGCTCCCAGCCGTCCTTGGTCAGGCCGCGCAGGCCGACGTTGGCGGTCCCGTTCCCGTCGGAGCGCGAGAGCTGGAAGATGACGAAGAGCTCGGGAGAGGCCACCTGCCTGCCGCCCTCGACGGCCACGGTGGGATCGGCGGCGAAGGTCTTGGCGCCGTCGCGGGGCAGGAAGCTGGTCAGCTCCGAGGTCGAGCCCTTGCGCAGGACGATGGCGTTCTCCCGCGCGCCGGTGGAGCGGAGCGTCTCTTCCACGCCTCGCGCCAGCATCAACACCGCGGCGAAGACGAAGACGACCAGCCCGAGGCCGCCCGCGGTGGCGAAGGCGGAGAAGCGGCGCCGCAGGATCGACCGGAGGTTGTACGAGAGCGGGATCACTCCTGCCTCCGCAGCGCCTCGACGATGTTGAGCCGGGCGGCCTGGATGGCGGGGCCGGCGCTGGCGGCGGCGCCGATGGCCGCCGCGGCCACCACGGTGGCGATCGCCGTCGGCAGCTTGAAGCCGAGGTTGGAGAGGAAGCCCATGCTGGACATGGTCTTGCCGAAGCCGATGAGGATGGGACGCGCGGCCAGGACGCCGAGCAGGCCGCCCACCCCGCCGAGCAGCGTGCCTTCGCTGATGGCGAGGAAGCGCACGTGCCAGGGGAGAAAGCCGATGGCGCGCATGGCGCCCAGCTCGCTGGTGCGCTCGCGCAGGCCCATCGCCAGCGTGTTGCCGAGGATGAGCGCCATGATGACGAGGATCACCAGCGAGACCGCCTCCAGCGCGGTGAGGATCGCTCCCGAGCCAGCGACGAACTGCAGGCGGAAGGCCTTCTCCGTCTCGGTGTGCGTCTCGTTGTCGCTGTTGGCGAAGAGGGTGTCGATGTCGCGGATGACGCGGGGCGAGTCGTTGGCGTTGGCGATGGTGGCGGTGAAGACGCCGATGGTGTTCTTGGCGCGGGCGGGCAGGCCTTCGTTGAGGCGCGCCCAGTGGAAGTACATGGTGTTGGCCACGCTCTCGTCGTCGGCGCCTTCGACGATGCCGGCGACGCGGAACTTCCAGTCGCCGGGGTAGATCTCGGAGAAGAGCGGGATGGTGTCGTTGAGCTTGAAGCCGTACCGCTCCGCCAGCTTCCTGCCGACGATGGCGGAGTTGCGGTCGTTGAGAAAGTCTTCCTTGCTCCCCTGGCGGAAGCGGATGCTGAAGACCTCGAGCGCGCTGGGCGCGTCGAGGGCGAACTGGGCGAAGAAGTTGCGCCGCTCCTTGTAGACGCCGCCGAACCAGTTGCTCCAGGTGACCTTGGTGACGCCGGGCACCTGCTTGATGCGGTCGGCGTAGGCGAGCGGCAGCGGCTGGATGATGGAGATGGCGTTGCGGGTGACGACGCGGTCCGCCGACGAGGCGTCGCTGGAGGCGTACCAGGCGGTGAGCACGGTGCGCAGGAAGAGGAAGGCCACCGCGGCGATGATCACGCCCAACAGGGTGAGGAGCGAGCGCGTCTTGTTGCGGAGGAAGGCGTTGCGCAGCGCCAGGCTGGCGAGCGTCATGTGAGCTGGCCCTTGTCGAGGCGGCGGTGGACCTTGGCGGCCTCGGCGGCGTGCGGATCGTGGGTCACCATGACGATGGTCTTGCCCAGCGTCTCGTTGAGCGTCTTGAGCAGCTGCAGGACCTCCTCGGCGGACTTGCGGTCGAGGTCGCCGGTCGGCTCGTCGGCGACGATGATGGCCGGATCCGCCACCAGCGCGCGGGCGATGGCGACGCGCTGCTGCTGTCCGCCCGAGAGCTGGCGCGGCGTGTGCGTCATGCGGTCCTGGAGGCCGACCAGCTTGAGGGTCAGCTCGACGCGGCGGGCCCGCTCGGCTTTCGACAATGGCGTCAGGAGGAGCGGCAGCTCGACGTTCTCGAAGGCGCTCAGCACCGGCATCAGGTTGTAGAACTGGAAGATGAAGCCGATGTGCCGCGACCGCCAGGTGGCGCGGGCGGTCTCGCTCAGCCTTCCGATCTCCTCGCCCGAGACCTTGATGCTGCCGCTGGTGGGTGCGTCGATGCCGGCGATGAGGTTGAGCAGCGTGGTCTTGCCCGACCCGCTCGGGCCCATCAGCGCTTCGAAGGCGCCCTCGGGGATCTCGAGGTTGATGCCGTCGAGCACGGTCACCTCCTGCTTCTCGCGGCGGTAGACTTTGCGCAGGTCGCGGATCTGGATGATGGGCTCGGTCATTACTGCTTCTCCTTGATGCGCATTCCGTCCTGCAGCGAGGCGGGCGGAGATCGAACGACCTTGGTTCCCGCCGGCGGCCCCTGCCGCAGCGAGAGGAGGCTTCCCAGCGGCGCGCCGGTGACCACCGGGATGGCCTTCACCGTCTGGTCGGCCTGCACCGCGAAGACCATCCTGGTCTCGCCGCGATCGACCACCGTGTCGGGCTGGAGGGCCGGAGTGGGGGCCGCCTTCTGCGCGCTCTCGGAGAGCTCGCGGGCGAGGAAGGTCACCTTGGCGCCCATGTCCGGCAGGACGTCCTTGGGGTCGTCGACGAAGGCGACCTTCACCGTCACGGTCGCCTTGGCGCGGTCGACGCGGGGGCGGACCTCGGCGACCTTGCCGCGGAAGCGCCGCTCGGGGAAGGCGTCGAGCGCGATCTCCGCCGGCGTCCCCAGCGTCAGCTTGGTCACCTGGGATTCGGAGACGTCGGCCTCGACCTGGAGGGTCGCGAAGTCCGCGATCGAGGCGATGCCGCCGTTGCCGTTGCCGGCGCTGGTGAAGCCGAAGACGATCTCGCCGATGTCGGTGAGCTTCTGCGTGATCCGTCCCGCAAAGGGCGCGCGGACGTAGCAGTTCTCCAGGTTGACCCGGGCGACCTGCACGCGGGCGCGGGCGGCGGCGACGTCGGCGACCGCGGCGGAGACGTTGGCCTTGCCGCTGCCTGCCCGGGCGGTGGCGGTGTCGAGCGCGGCCGGTGTCGAGACGCCCTTCTGCTGCACCAGCTGCTCGCGGTCGAGCTGGCGCTGCGCGTCCTGCGCGTCGACCTCCGACCGCTTCTGGCGCGCCTGCGCTCCGCTCAGGTCGGCCTGGGCCTGGAGCAGCTGCGCCTTGTAGTCGGCGTCCTCGAGCACCGCGATGAGCTGGCCCGCCTTCACCACGCTGCCGTCCTCGATGAAGATCTTCGCCACCCGCCCGCCGATGCGCGGCGAGATGTTGGCCTTGCGCTGCGGGACCACGTAGCCGGTGGCGACCAGGAGCTGCGCGCCCTGGGCCGGCGTCACCAGCGAGACGCTGCTGGTCTCCACTTCCGGAGCGAAGAGCCGGTCGCCGAAGAGTTTCCAGCCGGCCAGCAGCACGAACAGAGCGGCGGCCAGCAAGAGCGCGGTGAGGGCCCAGCCGGGCAGCCCGCGCCGCTCGGGAGCGCGGTCGATGCGGAGGCTCTTCAGCTCGTCGGCAAGAGAGGGAGGCGTGGCCATGGACCGCGCCTCTCTATCACAGGAAAGCTGCGGTCTCGTGACGGCGCGGCGGTCAGGGCACAGCGCCTGGATGAGCCGGGACGACCGCCGCGAGATGGGCATGGCCGATCGGAGGGCAGCAAGAGAGCCAAGGTGTTCTGGTCGGGAAGGAGCCAGGCCGTGCGGCTGCCGAAGGAGTTTCGCTTCGACACCGAGACGGTGCTGGTCCACCGCGAAGGGCAGGCGGTGATCCTGGAGCCCGCCGATCAGTGGCCCGACGGATACGTCGAGTCGTTTACCAGCGCACCGCCGGACTTCGAGCGGCCGCCGCAGGGAGACCCGGACGGGCGCGAGCGCGAGTTCGGCAGGGTTCCCGGCCTGCGCCTCGAGAACTGGACGAAATGAGCTCAGTGCCCCGCGTGCGGAAGCAGCGCCGCCCGCTCCTGCCGGTAGAAGAACTTCGGCGTGCCGCAGGCCGGGCAGATGTCCAGCGCCTCGCGCTTCTCCAGCCAGGCCAGCACCGTGGCCACGAACTCCGCATGCGACCAGGTGAGCGGCGAGACCGAGAGCGGCTCGGCCGTGTACGGGTGCAGCTGCTCGGCGAGGATCCCGCCCGGCAGCGCGTGCTTCGCCACCCACTCCAGCGGCGGGATGCACTCGCGCAGGTCGTCCACCGTCTTCGCCTTGGTGATCGCGTGCTGCGCCAGCCAGAGCGTGCAGATGAACCAGGGATTGCCCGGAACTTTCGGGTCGCCGTTGGCCCGCTGCTGGTACGGGTCGTCCTGGTAGCGCGCCACCCCGCCGACTTCGGTGCGCACCGCCAGCTTCTCGCGGATGGCCAGCATGGTGGCCTCGATGCGTGGGTCGTCGGGCGCGAAGGCCCCGAAGCGCCAGGCGCCGTAGAGGGAGGCGTCGACGGTGGTGTCGGCGAGATAGCTGCCGTCGGTCTTGCGCTCCAGCATGCGGACGAAGCGGCCCAAGGCGGGATCCCAGAGCCGCTGCTCCATCCCGCGGCGCACCTCGTCGGCGGCGCGGCCGTAGCGCCCGGCCTGCTCGGTCTCGCCGAAGGCGGTGGCAAAATTCTGCGCCGCCCGCAGCCCGCCGACGACGGCGCCGCAGGTCCAGGTGAGGACGCCGCGGCGCTCCTCCCAGAGATCGTAGGAGGGCCAGGGCAGCCCGGTGGCCGGATCGCGCCAGGAGGCGAGGAAGTCCGCCGCCCGCATGAAGTTGCGGAAGAGCGGCTTGACCGTCTCGACGTCGCGGCGCCGCTCGAAGCGCTGCCAGGCCGCCCAGAGCACCAGCGCGGTCTCGTCCTCCTGGATGGGGAGCTGCTCGCTGCCGTCCTTGGCCACCCAGGGATGCCACGACGAGGCTGTCGAGCCGTCGGGGTTGTACTTGTGGAGGAGATACCCGTCCGCGGTGATGGAGCGGGCGCAGAACTTGTAGAACTGGCGGGTGACGTCGGTGTGCCCGGCGGCGTCCAGCGCCGCGGCGACGATGGCGCCGTCCCGCGGCCACATGTAGCTGTAGGTGTCGCGCGAGTAGGCGACGATGTCGTGGTCGTTGGCGGCGATGATGGCGCCCCGGTTGTCGATCTGGGTGCGCAGGATGAGCAGGCTGCGCAGGAAGAGGTCGACGACCTGGGCCGGCAGCTCCGCGTAGTCGAAGCGCGCGCGGGCCACCCAGAGGCGCCAGAAGGCGTCGGTGCGCTGGACGAAGGCCTGGGACGAGCGCGCCTGCACCCGCCCGGCCAGCTCGCGCACCGCCGCGTAGTCGAGGCCCAGCCCGAGGAACATGCTGCAGCTGGCGCGCCCCGAGGCGGGCACCAGGACATCGGCCCCCAGCGTCGAATCCACCGAGCCCTGCTCGATGGGGTTCTGCGAGAGGACCCCGTCCTCGGCGTCGACGAAGGTTCCCTGCGCGCCGTTGACGCCCTTCTTGCCGGTGGCCCAGCGGCGGACGCCGAAGCCGTGCATCCCGCTGCAGCCGAGGATGACGTAGCGCTGGTCCTTGTAGTGGACGAGGCAGCGCGTCTTCGGGTCGAAGAAGACGGTGTCGCCGAGATCGGTGCCGAAGAGGCGCAGGTCGTGGTGCCAGAAGACGCGGACCTCGCGCGGGCGGCCCGAGAGATCCTCGATCTCCACCTCTCGCACCAGGAGCGGCTCGTGGAAGTCGACCGCGTCGGAGCAGCGCAGGCGCAGGCCCAAGCCCTCGTGGGTCAGCTCCACCGCGGAGACCAGGGTGTCCGGGCGGTAGTCGATCTTCCTGCGCCAGGCGCCGTCCTCGACCCAGGCGAACTTCCCGTCGGCCCACACGCCCAGGCGGCAGGCGTGGCCGTCGGTCTGGTTCTCGCGGCCGACATAGGGCCAATAGAGATCGACGAGTTGGTAGCGCGCGTTGAAGTTGACGAGCAGGTCGCCGTTTCCCAGGGTCAGCGCACGCGGCATGAGAATCAGCGTACCTCACCTTGACCGGGCCAAAGCGGTCTGGTACCCGCCCCCGGTGCCGACGCGCGAGGGAACCTTCGTCTTTCTCTCCGAGCTGCTCGGCCGGCCGACGTTCGGGCCCGCCGGCGAGCGGCTCGGCAAGGTCGTCGACTTTCTCGCCGACGCCTCCGAGCTCGCCTACCCCAAGGTGACCGCGCTGCGCATCCGCCTGGCCGGCGGCGAAGTGCGGCGGGTCGAGTGGGACGACGTCGTCTCCTGCGAGCCGGAAGGCGCGCGGCTCAAGCGCGGACTCGAGGCGATGCAGCCGCTCAAGCTGCTCGGCAACGAGATCCCCCTCGCGCAGGACATCCTCGACCGGCAGATCGTCGACACCGACGACGCCAAGGTCGAGCGGGTCAACGACCTGCACCTGCTGCGCGCCCGCGGCGACCTGCGGGTGGCGCACGTCGACGTCGGCTTCCGCGGGCTGGTCCGGCGGATGGGCTGGCAGCGCGGCGTCGACGCCGCCTTCCGGGCGCTGCGGCCCGGCGCCGAATATCTCCGGAAGGATCAGTTCGTCCCCTGGAAGCACGTGCAGCCGCTGGCGGCGGGGACCTCCAAGGTCCGCCTCGATCTGGCCCGGCGCGCCATCGCCGACGTGCACCCCTCCGACCTCGCCGAGATCCTCGAGGACCTCGACCGCCGCGAGCGCGCCGTCCTCTTCCGCGACCTGCCGGTCGAGTTCGCCGCCAACGCGCTGGAAGAGTCGGAGCCCGGCCTGCAGCGCGAGCTGTTGCGCATGGTCGAGCCGGAGCGGGCCGCCGACATCGTCGAGGAGATGCAGCCCGACGCCGCCGCCGACCTGCTCTCGGAGCTGCCCGCGGCGGAGTCGGCCGAGATCCTCGCGGCCATGGAAGGCCCCGAGGCCCGCGAGGTGGAGAGGCTCCTCACCTACGACGAGGACAGCGCGGGCGGCATGATGAACCCGGAGTTCCTCCGCCTGCAGCCGGCGATGACGGCGCAGGCGGCGCTGCAGGCGGTGCGCGACCAGGCGAAAGAAGTCGCCCAGGTGCACGACTGCTTCGTGGTGCAGCGCGACCGCCGCCTGCTGGGCGTGCTCAGCCTGCGCGACCTGCTGCTGGCCGCGCCCGAGGCGCCGGTCGACGCCATCATGCACGAGCATCCCGCGCCGCTCGATCCGCAGGACCGCGCCGGAAAGGTCGCGGAGCTGGCGGCGAAGTACAACCTCTTCTCGCTGCCGGTGGAGAAGGACGGCAGGCTCCTCGGCGTGGTGACGGTGGACGACGTGCTGGAGAAGGTCCTCCATGGCTGAGACCGCCACGCCAGCGCGGGGCGTCCGGCCGTTGATCCGCT
>JAYWAJ010000492.1:0-3246 GCA_043782525.1 Deltaproteobacteria bacterium
GGCGCGGAGACGGGCGTGTCCATCGTGCGGATGAAGCTAGCACGCACTATACTGCTTGTCAACGCGGCAATGATGCAGTATATTGCATCAGCAATGAAGACGGAGCGGAACCAACTCCTCTCGTCGATCGGACTCGCGGTTCGCCGCCTGCGGGACGGGCGCGGCCTGACCCGCCGCGAGCTGGCCGGGAAGAGCGGCGTCTCGGAGCGCTTTCTCGCCGACCTCGAGGGCGGCGTCGGCAACATCTCGGTGGCGCGGCTGCACGAGGTGGCCCGCGCGCTCGGGTCGTCGGCCGCGGAAGTCCTGGTGGCCGCCCAGCCGGATGGCGAGGACCGCAGGCTGGTGGCGCTGGTGGGACTGCGCGGGGCGGGCAAGAGCACCATCGGCAAGGCGCTCGGGGCGCGGCTCAAGGTTCCTTTCGTCGAGCTGGACGGGCTGGTCGAAAAGGCCGCGGGCCTCTCGCTCAGCGCCCTCTTCTCGCTGCACGGCGAGGCCTACTACCGCCGGCTCGCGCGCGAGGTGATGACCCGCTACCTGGCGGAGACCGACGCGGCGGTGATGGCGACGGGCGGCGGCATCGTCACCGACCGCGAGGCGTTCAAGCTCCTGGCCAGGCGCGCCCGCACCGTCTGGCTGCAGGCCACGCCCGAAGATCACTGGAAGCGCGTGCTGGAGCAGGGCGACGTGCGGCCGGGGGCGGCCAGCCCGCATGCGCAGGAGGAGCTGCGGGCGCTGCTCAAGTCGCGCGAGCCGCTCTACGCGCAGGCGGAGCTGGCGGTGGACACCTCGAAGCTCGGCGTCGCCGGGGCGGTGGACGAGATCGTCCGGCGGCTGCGCTGACGCCCGGGAGCTGTGCGACCCACCGACCGGCGCAGCTGCTCCTCCTCGCCGGTCACTTGCCGCTGAAGGCCGGCGGGCGGCGCGCGTTGTAGGCGGCGATGCCCTCCTTGGCGTCCTCCCCCTCGAAGAGCCGCTGCTGCAATTCGCGCTCGAGGGCGAGGCCGCTCTCGAGGGTCATCTCGATTCCGCTGGTGACGGCGCGCTTGATGAAGCCCACCGCCCGCGAGGCCTTGGCCGGTGGGACGAAGCGCCGCGCGTACTCGAGCGCGCGCGCCCGGAAGTCGGCCGGCGGCGCGTCGACGATGGCGTTGACGAGCCCGAGCGCCTTCGCCTCCTCCACCGAAAAGGTGAGGCCCTCCACCATCAGCTCGATGGCCTTCGATCTCCCCAGCGCCCGCGCCAGCCGCTGCGTGCCGCCGGTGCCGGGCAGCACGCCCAGCGCGACCTCCGGCAGCCCGACCTTGCCGGCGCCCGCCCGCGCGATGCGGAGGTCGCAGGCGAGCGCGATCTCGAGGCCGCCGCCGACGCAGTGCCCGTTGAGCGCGGCGATGACCAGCTTGGGCGTCTGCTCCAGCCGGCAGAGCGTCTCGTTGGCGTGGAGGCAGAAGTTGTACTTGAAGTACGGATCGGCGCCCTCGAGCATCTTGATGTCGGCGCCGGCGCAGAAGAACTCGGGCGCCTGCTTCGTGCCCGCCTCGGCGGGGGCGGGGCGCGCGCCGGTCAGCACCAAGACGTGGACGGACTCGTCCATGCGTCCGTCGAGGATGTGCGCATCCAGCTCGCGCATCATGTCGTAGCTGTAGGTGTTGGCGGGCGGGTTGGTCAGCTCGAGGACCATCACGCCTTCGTGCTTCGAGGCGTTCACCAGGGGCGTCGTCATACGGCGCCTTCTACCACCATCGATGAATCGAAGTTGAGGCGGGGCTTGGGCTCTATCCCGGCGGAAGGTCGAGCTGTTGCAGCAGCGCCGCGTAGCGCGGATCCCGGCGCACCTTTCGCAGGAGCGGGTCGTACTTGACATAGGAGAGTCCGCCATCGTGCTGCTCGACGGCGTTCTTCAGCCACTCGAAGGCGCGGTCGGGATTCTCCTGCCAGGCGAACAGCTCCGCGATCTGGTAGGCGCCGCCGGACACGAAGGGCCCGGGCTTTCTGAGGATCTCCTCGACGAGCTGCCGCGACTCAACGAGGTGCCCCGATTCGTACTCGACCAGCGACGCGCCCATCAGGCCGAAGAGCGTGCCCGAGGCGCCGTCGTCCGGCAGGCGCGCGAAGGTCGCGCGCGCCTCGGGCAGGCGGTGCTGCAAGAGCTGGGCGAAGCCCAGTTGACGCAGCGCGCGCGAGTGCCCAGGGGCGAGTTGGACCGCCCGCGCAGCGGCCGCCTCCGCCTGATCGAGCTCGCCGGTGCCGAGATAGAAGCCGCTCAGCAGGAGCCAGGGCCCGGGGACGAGCTGGTCGGCGACGGCCACCTTGCGCGCCTCGGCGATGGCCTGCGGGAGCTGCCCCTGGATCCCGTCGAGCCAGGCCAGCGCGCCGAGGATGCCGGCGAGTCCGGGGCCCAGCGAGAGCGCGCGTGAGAGGTCGCTGCGGGCGCCGGTCCAGTCCTTGCTGACGTTGGTGCGCAAGCTGCCACGTGCCCACCAGCCGAAGGCGAGCTCGGGAGCGAGGGCGATTGCCTTGTCGGCCGCCTCGAAGGCAGCGGGAATGAGACGTTCGGGCGGAAAGCGAATCGGATCCTGATCAGCCGCGGTTTGCCTGGCACTGGCCAGCGCCGCCCAGGCGGCCGCATAGCCGGGGTCGATGGCGACCGACCTCTCCAGCGCCGCGAGGGCCTGGCCGGTGGCCGCCGCCGTGCCCTGCCAGAGGAGGTGGTTCGCGAGGAGGGCCTGGTCGTGCGCTTCCGGGTTCACCGCACGTTGTGCCGCCTGCGCCGGCAGAAGCCTGAGCCGCAGCGCCGTCACCACCGCGCGCGCGATCTCGTCCTGCACCGCGAACACCTCGGTGAGCTTGCGGTCGTACGTCTCGGACCAGAGGTGAAAGCCGTCGGCGGCGTTGATGAGCTGGGTGGTGATGCGCACGGTCCCGCCCGACTTGCGCACGCTCCCTTCCAGCACGGTGGCCACGCCCAACTCGCGGCCGATCTCGCTGATCTTCACGTTCCGTCCCTTAAAGGCGAAGGCGGAGGTTCGCGCAGCGACTTGGAGGCCCGGCACCTGCGCGAGCAGGTTGAGCAGCTCCTCGGACAGCCCGTCGGAGAAGTAGTCCTGCTCCTTGTCGGAGCTCATGTTCACGAGCGGTAGCACGGCGATCGAGGGCACCTGCCGGACGTCGGAGGCAGGCGGCACTGCGTCGAGCTTCGCGCGCAGCGCCTCGTCGACGCCCGAAGGCGCGGGGTGCGGCCCGCGCACG
>JAYWAJ010000493.1:0-3245 GCA_043782525.1 Deltaproteobacteria bacterium
TGCACCACCCAGGACAGCGAGCGGTCCAGGCGCTGCGCCTGGGTCTGGATCTCCGAGAGCATCTCGTCGGGGAAGTAGAGGCTTTGCTTGCGCGCGTCGTTGGCGGACATGGGCTACTCCCGCTCTTCCGGAGTGCCGGTGCCGGTGCCGCCGCGGTTCTCGCCGATGACGTCGTTGACGGAGGGAAACCGCATGATCTCGTTGCGCGCGATCTTCCACGCCTGCTGGACGATCCACGAGAGCGACCGGTCCTGCCGGTTGGCCTCCTCCTGGATCTCGCGCAGCATGTCTTCGGGGAAGTAGAGACTCTGCTTCCTCTTGTCGGTACCCGCCATCAAGGCCTCCCAGAGCTTCTCGTGCCTTCCGGGGCGTCCGCAAAAGCGCGCGCGCCCCCAGCACTGCTGGGTCCTGTGTCTAGACGTCGAGGACACCGCGGTCAAGGAGGAACCGGTGCGGGGAGCGGTTGGTCCGCTGTTCAGCAGCGCACAGACTGCGTCCGATTGCCGCACCAATTGCGTTGCGCACTGCGTTGAGATACCTGCGCGCGGCCGTTCGATTGCGGGCGCGCGCTCCACTGGAACACGCACGCACCAGACTGCGGGCCGACTTCGGCGGCTGGAGCGCATGAGCAGCCAGCTGTCGGCTGGCACGAGGGTCGCAGTGCCTCTCCTCAAGTTGGCGGCGAAGGGAGAGGCCATGTCGATCTGCGGTTTGATCACGACGAAGGACGTCCTCCGCCACGGTCCGACCATCGTCCGGGAATTCGGGGCGAGCGCCTACCTGCGCTGCTGCGTGGCCATCCTGCTGAGAAGGCGGACCACCTTCCTCAACTGCGTCTGCGAGCTGAACTAGACCTGGTCGCTGCGGCAGAATCCGAAAAAAAAGGCTGGCCAAGTCGTTTGACCGGGCCAGCCCATGAGCCTGGAGGGGGAGGGGGGGACCCCCAGGCTCACTTCTCGAATGTTGGCGCGGCCTCGGCCGCTACACCGTTCAGAACAGTTGTCCTCGCTGGATGTTCCCGTCAGCCAATCCGGAGCCCCCTGCACCAGAAGATTGGGTTCTCAACAGACGACGCGCAAGGCCGCTGGGAGATTCGGATCATTTTCTCTCCGGCAGCAGCAACCGCTCTGACGCAAGGGCGCTAGACTGCCAGGCGTGGGAGATTTGGCGGAGAGCGTCGAGAAAGCGGTGGCGGACGGTCTCCTGCCGCGGGGAGCGCCCGTGCTCATCGCCTGCTCCGGCGGCGCCGACTCCGTCGCGTTGGCTGCCGCCGCGGTGGAGGCGGGGCTGTCTGCCGCCGTCGGCCACGTCGACCATGGCCTGCGGGCGACCTCGGCGGACGAAGCGGAGGCGGTGCGCGCGCTGGCCCGAGGGCTCGGTGCGCCGTGCTTCGTCGAGCGGCTCGAAGGGCTGGACGTGCGCGGCCCGGGGCTGGAGGCGGCGGCGCGCGTGGGACGGTACGCCGCGCTCTCCCGGCTCGCGGCGCAGGCGGGCGCCCAGGTCGTCGCCACCGCCCACACCCGGCGCGATCAGGCGGAGACGCTGCTGCTGCGGCTCATCCGCGGTGCCGGACCGGGCGCCCTGGCCGGAGTGCGCCGCAGCCGCGCGCTCGCGCCCGGCCTCGCGCTGGTGCGGCCCCTGCTGGACGTCCCGCGCGCCGCCACCGAGGCCTTTTGCCGAGCACGCGGGCTCGCCTTCAGCAACGACCCGCACAACTCGGACCCGGCGCGGACACGGGCCCGGCTCCGGCAACTGTGGCCGCTGCTCCTCGAGCTGAATCCCAGGTTGGAAGAAGCGCTCTCTGGCGCGGCCGTGGCGCTCGCCGAGGAGGATGAACTGCTCACTGCGCTGCTGCCCGCGGACCTCCGTCTCGACACGCTGCGGGCGCTGCCGAAGGCCCTCCTGCGCCGGGCGCTCCTGCGCGGCGCCGTCGCTGCGGGCGTCCACCCGGAGCGGCAGCACCTGGCCGCGCTGCAGAAGCTGCTCGCCAAGGGGACCGGCGCGGTCTCGCTCCCCTGCGGGACCGCGGAGGTCCACGGCGACGCGCTTCGGTTTTTCGCCCGCGTCCCGCAGCCCGGCGGGCCCTCGCCCGAGCGCCCGCTGCCCGAGGTGGCGGTGCCGGGTCCCGGCCATTACCCTTGGGGCCCCCGAGCGCTGTCGGTCGCCTCATCGGGAGAGGGATTTTCCGTGGACGTCTCCCAAGCCCCTCTTCCCTGGACCCTGCGCGGTCATCGCCCGGGCGACCGGTTCCGGCCGGCGGGCGGCAGGACCCGGAAGGTGGCGGAGCTCTGGATCGAGGCCCACGTCCCCCGCGAGGTGCGCCAGGATCTCGCCCTGCTCAGCGACGCGGGCGGGCAGCTGTTCTGGGTGGAGGGCCTGCGCGAAGGGGCACCCTGCCGGGGGGACGGCCCGTCGCAGCTCCGCTTCTGTATCCGTCCGGAAATGAAGGCTTTGGATGGCCGGTTGACTCACAAGCGGCGGCCCGAATCCTGTTCTGCTACCATGGATCCAACGCCAGACGAGGAGAGCTAATCCAGTGAGACAGTCGTACAAGACGTTCTTTCTCTGGGCAGTCCTGATCCTGCTGTTTCTCTCGTTCTATTCGATCTTCTCCCGGCAGCGCACCGCCGAGCCGAAGGAGATCGACGCGAGCGAGTTCTACGCGGCAGTCGATCGCGGCGACGTCTCCACCACCACGGTCAAGGGCAACACGCTGCAGGGCCAGCTCAAGAACCGGCAGGAGTTCCGCACCGTCTCGCCGCTCGACAACGCGCTGCTGGAGAAGATGCGGGCCAAGGGCGTCGCGCTCAAGTTCGAGAAGGAGGACTCGCAGTCCCTTTGGGCCCAGTTCCTGGTCAGCTGGATGCCGCTGGGCGTGCTCTGCATCCTCTTCGTCTTCCTCATGCGCCAGCTGCAGGCGGGCGGCGGGAAGGCGATGAGCTTCGGCAAGTCGAAGGCGAAGCTCCTCAGCGAGAACCACAACAAGGTCACCTTCCAGGACGTGGCCGGCATCGACGAGGCCAAGGAGGAGCTGGAGGAGATCGTCCAGTTCCTCAAGGACCCGAAGAAGTTCACCAAGCTGGGCGGCCGCATTCCCAAGGGCGTCCTCCTGATGGGCTCGCCGGGCACCGGCAAGACGCTGCTCTCCCGCGCCATCGCGGGCGAGGCGGGCGTGCCCTTCTTCTCCATCTCCGGCTCCGACTTCGTCGAGATGTTCGTCGGCGTCGGCGCCAGCCGCGTGCGCG
>JAYWAJ010000494.1:0-8494 GCA_043782525.1 Deltaproteobacteria bacterium
CGGCTGCAGGGGCCTTCGCTGCACGCACTGCTGGGCACGGACGCGCTCGGGCGCGACCTCTTCAGCCGCATCGTCTTCGGAGCGCGCTGGTCGCTGGGCGCGTCGCTGCTCACCACCGGGCTGGTCCTCGCGCTCGGCATCGTCGTCGGCGTCGCCGCCGGGTACCTCGGCGGTCTGGTCGACGCGGTGCTGATGCGCATCGTCGACGCGTTCCTTGCCTTTCCCTCCCTGCTGCTGGCGCTCGCCATCGTCGGCACCCTGGGGCCGGGGGTCTTCAACGCGGTCCTCGCCTTGACCGTGTCGGGCTGGGCCACCTACGCCCGCCTGGTGCGCGGCCTCGTGCTCACCCTGCGCGAACGCCCGTTCATCGAAGCCGCCCGCGCGGTAGGCGGGACGGGCGCGCAGATCGTGCTGCGCCACGTGCTTCCCAACATCCTCGCGCCGGTGGCCGTGCTGGCGACTCTGGAGCTCGGCGAAGTGCTCCTCGCGCTTTCTGCGCTCAGCTTTCTGGGCCTCGGCGCGCAGCCGCCCGCGCCGGAGTGGGGCGCCATGCTCAACGACGCCCGGACGTATTTCTTCATCGCGCCGCGTTTGCTGCTCGCTCCGGGCGCGGCCATCACCCTGGCGGTGGTCGGGCTCAACCTGCTGGGCGACGGACTGCGCGACGCGCTCGATCCGCGGCTGGGATGATCAGGCGCTCCGCGGCTGCGCGCTGAACAGCGCGGCGGAGAGCAGCGACCGGGTATAGGGATGCTGCGAGTTCCGATAGATCTCTTCTGCCGAAGCCTGCTCGACGATCTCCCCGGCGCGCATCACCGCGACCCGCGTCGCCAGCCGCCGCACGATGCGCAGGTCGTGCGCGATGAGCAGCAGGGACATGCCGGTGGACGCCTGCAGCCTGGCGAGCAACTCGATGATCTCGGCCTGGGTGGTGACGTCGAGCGCGGTGAGCGGTTCGTCCGCGATCACGAGCCTCGGCCTGGTCGCGAGCGCGCGCGCAATGGCGACGCGCTGCCGCTGGCCGCCCGACAATTGATGCGGATAGCGGCGCAGGTGCCGGGCCTCGAGGCCGACCTGCTCGAGCAGCTCGACGACCCGCGCCATCCTCTGCTCCTCCGTAGCGACCATTCGATGCACCCGCAACGGCTCGCCGATGATGGCGCCGACCCGTTGCCTCGGATCGAGCGCGGCGGCCGGATCCGGAAAGATGATTTGCAGCTCGCGGCGCACCCGCCGCAGCGCCGCCGGTGCCAGCGAGGCCAGGTCCGCCCCCGCAAAGCGCACCGCGCCCGAGGAGGGAGCGAGGAGTCGCATCGCCATGCGGCCGAGAGTGGTCTTCCCGGAGCCGGACTCCCCGACCAGCGCCAGCGTCTCTCCGGCGTCGACGTGCAGCGAGACGTCCTCCACCGCGGCTCTCTGCGTTCCCTTGAAGCGCTTGGAGAGGTGCTCGAGCTCGAGCAGGCGGGAGGGGCCGGGGCGCTGCTCCGGGGCGGGGGTCCCCAGCAAACGCGTCGAGGCGACCAGCCGTGCGCTGGCGGGGTGGCAGGGCGAACCGAGCAGCTCGCGCGGGCTGCCTCGCTCGACGATCTGCCCGTGGTCCATCACCAGGACCTGGTCCGCGAGCGAAGCAGCGATGGCGAGGTCGTGGGTGATCAGCAGCATCGAGAGCCCGCGCTCGCGGCGCAGCCTGGCAAACAGCTCGAGCAGTTCCCGCTGCAGGATGGCGTCGAGCGAGGTGGTCGGTTCATCCGCGATGAGGATCTCCGGACCGGCGGCGAGCGCCATGGCGATGGTGGCCCGCTGCCGCAGGCCGCTGGACAGCTGGTGCGGAAAGGCGCGTGCGCGCTCGCCGGGCAGAGGCGTGCCGGTCAACTCCAGCAAGCCGACTGCACGGGCGGCGGCCTCCTGGGCGCCCACCGGCAGGTGCGCGCGGATGGCCTCGGCGATCTGATCTCCGATGCGCATGGAGGGATGAAGGGCGCCGAGTGGATCCTGAAACACGGTGGCAATGCGCCCGCCGCGCACCGCGCGAAGCTCGGGCTCACCGAGGCGCAGGAGATCGCGGCCGCCGTAAAGGACGCGGCCGGCCACGATGCGCCCCGGTTCGCGCACGAGGCGCAGCAGGCTGAGGGCCGTCACCGTCTTGCCGCTTCCCGAGGAGCCGACCAGGGCGACGATGCTCCCGCGCGCCACGGAAAAGGACACGCCGTCCACCGCGCGCTGTCCGGGGAATTCGGTCGTCAGTCCTTCGACCCGGAGGAGGGGTTGGGAGTCCACGTACCGTCGCATACGCACAGGCGCGAGCCGCCTGCAACAGCACGGGTAGACAACTTCACCTGCCCGGCCTAGCGTGCATCCCCCCTCGACAAGGTGGTTGCCAAATGACTGGCTTGCGGTGCGCTGCGACCTCTCTGCTGGTTTCCCTTGGCTCTCTGACCGCTGCTGCAGGGCCGGCCCTTGCGCAACCGGGCTCCTTCATTTCCGGGTCGGTGACCGACAGCGGCGGGGCTCCCATTTCCGGGGTCCGGGTCGAGCTGCTCGACGCGGCCGGCAACTCCTCCACGGCGCAGACGACGACCGAGGTTGGGAGCTACCAGCTGACCGCGCCGGCGCCGGGCCGCTACCAGCTGTCGGCAACCTTGCAGGGCTACACGCCGGTGAAGGCGCCGGTCGAGGTCCAGGATCGCCCGGTGGTGCGCAACCTGGTGCTGAAGACCACCGAGCTGACGGAGACCATCGTGGTCTCCGGCTCGCGGTCGGCCACCAAGGTCAAGGACGTGCCTGCCGCCATCACGGTGGTCTCCGGCGAGGAGGTGCAGCTGGACCGCAGGGCGCTGAGCCTGGAGGAGTCGCTCAAGTTCGTGCCGGGAGTGCGCGTCGAGGACGAGCTGGGCTCCGCCGGCCGCACCCGCATCATCATCCGCGGGACGGGCACGCGGGCCAACAGCCCCGCCGGCTCGGGCATCCGCGGCATCAAGATCCTGGTCGACGGCATCCCCAAGAACAATGCCGGCGGCTCGGCGCAGGACCTCACCAACATCGATCTCGAGGCCGTCGATCACATCGAGGTCCTGCGCGGCCCTTCGTCGGCGCTCTACGGGAACCAGTCCGGCGGCGTGGTCAACATCATTACCCAGACGGGCCAGCCGACCACCTTCGCTGAATACCGCGAGACTGTCGGCAGCTACGGCCTCTTCCGCGAGCATGCCAAGGTCGGCGGCGAGACAGGCAACCTCACTTACTTCCTCAGCGGCTTCCGCACCGACCAGAGCGGGTACCGCCAGAACTCGACCTTCAGCAATACCGGCTTCCACAGCAAGTTCGTGCTGACGGTGGACCCCAGGTCGACCTTGACGACGGTGGTGGGCTTCGACCGCAACGACGAGCGGTCGCCGGGCCCCCTGACGCAGGCCCGCTTCGACGCGGACCCGTCGCAGGCAGACCCCACCTTTCTTGCCAACGGCGTCCGCGCCATCACCGACGAGCTGCGGCTCGGCGCCATCTACCAGCGGCAGATCCTGGACCACAGCTCGCTGGAGTTCACCGGCTATTACCTTCCGCGGCACCTCGGGCCCTTCAAGCAACTCGGCGTGCGCATCCCGCAGGACTTCATGAACCGCGGCGCCGGCGTGCGCGTCCTCGTCGGCGAACCGATCGGCGCCTTCGGCAACCGGCTCACGGTCGGCAGCGAGTTCCAGGACACGCCCATCACCACCGGCACCTTCAACAGCGCCACGGGCGCGGCCCTCGCGGAGACGGAGGAGCATGCCACCACCTTCGGCGCCTACCTTCTCGAGGAGCTGAGCCTGCTTCCCAACTTGGTGCTCAGCGGCGCCGGCCGCGTGGACTGGGTGCACTACACCTCGGAGAACCTGACCAAGGCGTCGGCCCAGGCGGGACGGCTCTACAAGAAGTTCACCCCCCGTATCGCGTTCACCTACTCTCCGCTGCGCTCGCTCGCGACCTACGCGAGCTTCAGCCAGGGGTTCGAGGCGCCGATCATCGGCGAGCTGCGCACGCTGCCCGGCGGCGCCTTCGGCTTCAACAGCGCGCTCAATCCGCAGACCTCCAACAACTACGAGATCGGCGCGCGCGGGTCCGTGGTCGAAGGCCGGCTGGACTTCGAGGTCGCGGCCTTCCGGCAGGACGTCCACAACCTGATCAGCCCGATCGGTCTCTCTCCCAACAACTCGTTCCAGAACGTGGGGCAGGTGCAAGAGTACGGGCTCGAGGTGGGCGCGCACCTGCACCTCTTGCGCGGGCTGACCGCCGGGCTCGCGTACACCTACTCCGATTTCAAGTTCGAGGACTTCGTCAGCGGCACCAACGTCTACTCGGGGAAGAAGCTGCCGGGCGTTCCCGATCACATGTGGGCCGGAGAGCTGCGCTACCGCCACGAGTCGGGCCTCCATGCCGCCGCCGAAGTGCAGGCGGCGAGCCCGATCTACGCGGACAACGCCAACAGCTTCTCCACGCCCCGGTACACCGTCTTCAACGCCAGCGCGGGCTACGACTATGACCGGGGCAACCTGCGCCTCGAGCCCTTCATCCTGGTGAAGAACCTGACCAACCAGAAATACTCGGAGTTCGCGCTCATCAACGACACCGCCAAGCGGTTCTACAACCCGCTGCCTGGCACCAGCGTCTACGGCGGACTGAAGGTCGCCTGGCAGGGACTCTAGGCGAGGGACCTCGCCAGCTTGACGAGGGCGATCACCGCCGGCGCCGCCGGAGAGGCGTCGAAAGGCGCTGCTCCGGCCGCGTCGGCCGCGCGCAAGGCCGGGTCGTCGGGGACGACGGTTGGAGCAAGGCTCTCAAAAGCGAGCAGGAGCGCGTCGCCTGACTGGAAGCGATTCGCGACCAGCACGACCCGTCCCAGCTTCTTGCTCTCGATCATCTCGACCGCGCGGCGCGCGACCTCCAGCGCCTTGAGGCTGGGCTCGGCGATCACCAGCAGCACGTCGACGTCCCCGGGCTTCATCCGCGTGAGCGTGCCGAGGCCCGCCTCGAAATCGGCGACCACGAACCGTCCTCCGCTCTCCAGTTGCCCGAGCAACTGCTCAGGTGAGACGCCGCATCAACCTCAGCCGGGGTTGGGCTTCTCGATCTTGCTGACCACGGCGAGCCGGATCCCATCGGGACCATCGGCCCCGAAGCGCGCGAGCAGCTCCGGCGGAGTCGCTGCGTGTTCGGCATCTTCTTCGTCCAGCGCCTGGCGCATTCCTGCGAGGCGCTCGGTCGCCTCGATGCCGAGGCCGAGCGCGAGGCCCAGGTTGGGATTGGCGTCGCAGTCGAGCGCGATCACCGGATGCCCCAGGCGCGCGAGCGTCCTCGCCACGATGGCGGCGGTGGTGGTCTTGCCCGCGCCTCCCTTGCCGACGACGCCGATCTTCATCTCGAGGCTTCCTTTCGCAGGCGAGCGACCAGGTTCACGATGGCGGCCACCGCGGCCGATGACGGCGCCGCGTCGATGGGGGCAAGTCCCTTCCGATCCGCGGACGCGACTTCCTCATCGTAGGGCACCTCCGCCCAGAGCGGTAGCTGCAGCTCCGCTGCGATGCGGGCGGGCGCGAGCGCCTGGTGCGCCGCAGCCTTGTTGACCACCAGGCCCATGTTTGCTTCCGGCGCCAGCGAGCGCAGGCGCCTCGCCGAGATCAATGCTGCGCGCGTGGGTTCGACGACGACGGCGATCGTCTCCGCGAACGCTGACCAGCCGGCCGAGCTCTGGCGGGTGCCGGCCGCGAAATCCCCGACCAGCGTCCAGCCCGGCTTGCGGAACTCCTCGAGCACATGACGAAACGCGACCGAAGAGCCGGGCTTCACGTTTCCGGGCAGCTTTCCCAGCTGCAGGAAGAGGAGGCCGTCTGGACCTGGCAGGGCATGCCGGTCGACCAACTCTTCGGCGCTGACCGGATCGCGCATCACCCAGCCCACCTTCTCGCGGCGCTCCGCCAGATCGGCGGGCAGCCCGGCGTCGCCGACGCGGCCGAGCCCGAGCGAGTACGAGAGACCCGGCAGGGTGTCCACATCGAGCGCCAGCACCTGCTCGCCGGCCCGGGCGAGCAGGCGCGCCACGGTGCCCGCGATGCTCGACTTCCCGCTGCCGCCTTTTCCGACGAAGGCCACCCGCATCAGCAGATCCGCGGCAGCAGCTCGCCGTGCGGTGGATCGAGCACGCGGGTGCCGCCGATGCCGGTGCGCAGGACCACCAGGTTGGGATGGTCTGCCGTCACGGTTCCGATGCGGACGGCGTCGCGGCCGAGTGGATGCGCACGCATCGCGTCCAGCACCGCCGCGGCGTCGCTCGCGCCGACGAACGCGACCAGCTTGCCCTCGTTGGCGACGGTGAGCGGGTCGAGCCCCAGGATCTCGCAGGCACCCTTGACCTCGTCGCGCACCGGAATCGCGCCTTCGTCGATCTCCACGCCGACCTTCGAGGCGCGGGCGATCTCGTTCAAGGTGCTGGCGAGGCCGCCGCGGGTCGGGTCGCGCAGCGCGTGAACCTCGCGGCTCGCCACCAGCATCCGGGCGATCAAGCTGTTCAGCGGCGCGGTGTCGCTGAGGAGTTGTCCCTCGAGGCCCAGGTCCTGCCGCGCGGCGATGATGGCCATGCCGTGGTCGCCTACCGTTCCCGAGACGATGACCGCGTCGCCCGGCCGCGCCGCGTCCGCCGAGAGGTGCAGGCCCGCCGGCACGACGCCGATGCCGCTGGTGGTGATGTAGACCTTGTCGCCGCTGCCCTTGCCGACGACCTTGGTGTCGCCAGTCACCACCGAGACACCCGCCTCCCGGGCGGCCTCGCGCATCGACGCCACCACGCGGCGGAGATCTTCGATGGCCAGCCCCTCCTCGAGGATGAAGGCCGCTGCGATGTAGAGCGGTCGCGCGCCGCCGACGGCGAGATCGTTGACCGTGCCACAGATGGCGAGCCGCCCGATGTCCCCGCCTGGAAAGAACATCGGCGTCACCACATAGGAGTCGGTGGTGAAGGCGACGCGGCCCGGCGGCAGGTCCAGCATCGCCTGGTCGCCCAGCCGATCGAGGATGGGGTTTGCGAAGGCGGGAAGGAACACCGACTCGAGAAGCTGCGAGGACAGCTGCCCGCCGCCTCCGTGTCCGAGCAGGATGCGATCCGTCTTCGTGGAGGGGACCGGGCAGGCCCCGAAGGGCGTCTCCGCCTCAGAGGACATCTTCCTCCCCCAGCGCCACCTGGACCTGATCCCAGAGCAGGTGCAGGAGCAGCGTGTGCGCTTCCTGGATCCGGTGGATGCTGAACGACGGCACCACGAAGCAGTGCTCGGCGATGTCGACCAGCCGCCCACCGTCGCGTCCCGAAAGGGCGATGGTCAGCATGCCCATGTCGCGCGCTTGCTTGAGCCCGCGGGCGACGTTTGCCGACTGGCCCGAAGTGGAGATGCCCAAGGCGATGTCGCCGGCCTTGCCGATCAGCCGAATCTGCTCCGAGAAGATGAGCGTGAAGTCGGCGTCGTTCCCGATGGCCGTCACCACGGCCAGGTCGGCGGCGAGCGAGAGGGCCGGGAGGGCGCGCCGCTTTTCCAGGATGGGGTGCTGGAACTCGACCGCGAGGTGGAGCGCGTCGCAGGCGGAGCCGCCATTTCCCATGGTGAGGAGCTTGCCGCCGCGACCAAAACAGTAGGCCATCTTCCGCACACAGGTCTCGAAGGCGGCGGCGTCGCGCGCGATCAACTCCTGCGCGACGCGCGCGGACTCGGTGGCCTTGCGCAGGAGGCTGTCCCTCATCGCGCCGCGTCCCCCTGGTGCCGCCGGTAACTGTGGTAGGCGGCGCAGGCGCCTTCCGACGAGACCATGGTGGCGCCCAGTGGATGCTGCGGGGTGCAGGCGGTCCCGAAGGCGGGACAGTCGTGCGGCTTCTTCAGGCCGCGCAGGATCTGCCCGCTGATGCAGACGGTCGACTCGCTGGTGTGGATGTCCTCGACCTCGAAGAGCCGCTCGGCGTCGTGCGCGCGGTATTCGTGGCGCAGGCGGTAGCCGCTCTTGGGGATGCTGCCGACCCCGCGCCACTTGCGGTCCACCGTCTCGAAGACCTCGAAGATGAGCTTGCGCGCGGCAGGATTGCCGTCGCGTCCGAGGAGGCGGCGGTACTGGTTCTCGACCTGATGGCGCCCGCTCTCCAGCTGCTTCACGGCGAGCAGGATGCCGTGGAGCAGATCGACGGGCTCGAATCCGGTGATGACGATGGGGACGCGATACGCCGCCGCGATGGGCTCGTACTCGGCGTAGCCCATCACCGTGCAGACGTGCCCGGGACCGAGGAAGCCCTGCACGCGGTTTTGCGCGGATTGCAGGATGGAGGTCATCGCGGGGGGCACCAGCACGTGCGAGACCAGCATGGAGAAATTGGCGACGCCTTCGAGCTTCGCCCGGTGGACCGCGAGCGCGTTGGCCGGCGCGGTGGTCTCGAATCCAATCGCGAAGAAGACCACCTGGCGGTCCGGGTTTTCGCGGGCGATGC
>JAYWAJ010000495.1:0-8494 GCA_043782525.1 Deltaproteobacteria bacterium
GTGCTCGCCCAGCACCTCGCGCGCGAGCAGCGCCACCTGGCGCACGTCGTCGAAGGGCACGCCCGGCCCCGGATCGAGATCGACGCGCAGCTCGTCGGGATGATCGAGATCTCCCGCCCGCACCGGATGCGGATGCAGATCGATGCAGCCAAGGTTGACGATCCAGAACAGCGCCGCCGTGTCGCGCAGCACGACTTCACTGGCGGTGCGGCCGGAAGGAAACTGCAGCGCGACCGTCTCCACCCAGGGCGGCCGCGATTCGGGCGCGCGCTTCTGGAAGAAGAACTCGCCGGCGGCGCCGTCGACGTAGCGCTTGAGCGCCATCGGCCGCCCGCCCGCTCCGCGCAGCGCGCCGGCGGCCACCGCCTGGTAGTAGCGGACCAGGTCGAGCTTGGTGAGGCCCAGCTCCGGGAAGAAGATCTTTTCCGGATTCGAGATGGCGACCTCGCGCCCGTCCACCTCGATCAGCTCCTTGCGCGCCGGCACGGGTGGAGAATAGAGATGGAAGATGAAGTTCGACAAGTCTCCGCACTGGCTGGTGGAGCTGTTCCGGGCGCTGCAGCCCGAGGTGGGCGGCGAGCCCCGCCAGATGTTCGGCTATCCCTGCGCCTTCGAGGACGGGCAGATGTTCGCGGGGCTCTTCGGCGATGGGCTCTTCCTGCGGCTCGGCGAAGAGGAGCGGCTGGCGCTGCTGGCGCTCCCGGGCGCCGCGCCCTTCGCCCCGGTGGGACGCCCCTCGAAGCACTACGTGGTGCTCCCGCCCTCGATGCTCGAGGACGAGGAGGCGGTGAAGGGCTGGATGCGCCGCAGCCGCGCCTATGCGCAGACGCTGCCGCCGAAAGCGAAGAAGAGCCGGGCGAAGGCGCCGCGGGCGAAGGCAAAGGAAGCGAGCGCGCCGCGGGCGAAGGCCGCCGCCCGCCCGAAGAAGCGCTGATCACTGCCCGCGGAAGATCTGCTGCAGCTCCATCGGCGCCGTCACCTCCAGCTGATCGTAGCGGCAGTCCGCCGGCGGCTTGTCCGGCCGCCAGCGCTGGAAGGTCGTCGCGTGGCGGAAGCGGTCCCCCTGCAGGTGATCGTAGGCCACCTCGCAGACGCGCTCGATGCGCAGCGGCTCCCAGCCCAGATCCTTGCCGCGATTCCAGCGGGAGGTCGCGCCCGGCATCCGCTGCCCGCCGGCGAACTCCGCCCAGGCGCGCCACGGGTGAATCTCCGCGGCCCCGGCGCGCAGGGGCGCAAGCTCCTCGACCAGCGCCGCGCGACGCGTCAGGGTGAACGACGAGGTCACCCCGACGTGGTGCAAGGTGCCTTCGCCGTCGTAGAGCCCGAGCAGGAGCGAGCCGACCAGCGTCCCCGGCCCGTTCTTGTGCCAGCGGAAGCCCGCCACCACGCAGTCGGCCGTGCGGGCGTGCTTGATCTTCAGCATGACGCGCTTGTCCGGCTGGTAGGTCTGGTCGAGCCTTTTCGCCACCACCCCATCGAGCCCCGCGCCTTCGAAGCGCGAGAACCAGTCCTGCGCGACCGCGCGATCCCGCGTCGCCGGAGTGAGATAGAGCGGCGGCGTCGCCGTCGCGAGCGCCACTTCCAGCAGCCGGCGCCGCTCCTCTTGCGCCGTCGCGCGCAGGTCGGCGTCGAGGGCCAGCAGATCGAAGGCCACGTAAGACGCGGGCGTCTGGGCCGCCAGCAGCTTGACGCGCGAGGCGGCCGGGTGGATGCGCAGCAGGAGCGCGTCGAAGTCGAGCCCCTGCGCGCCGGCGATGACGATCTCGCCGTCGAGCACGCAGCGCTCCGGGAGCCGCGCCAGCAGCGGCTCGATCAGCTCCGGAAAGTAGCGGTCGAGCGGCTTCAAGTCGCGGGACTGGAGGTAGAGGTCGCCGCCCTCGCGGAAGACCAGCGCGCGGAAGCCGTCCCACTTCGGCTCGTAGAGCCAGCCGTCTCCCGAGGGCAGCTCGCTCGACAGCTTGGCAAGCATGGGCGGAACCGGCGGCTTCAGCACCGCCGCAGGATAACCAGAAATGGGACCCAGGAAACTAGACGGGCGGCGCCGGGCGTCGCAGGATCCCCGCATGGCGCGCCTGCGAGTCTCCGTCGAGGACCTGCTCCTCCGCCATCGCTCCATCGACGAAGAGCACCTCCGCGCCGCCAAGGAGCACCAGAAGAAGGTCGGCGGCGAGCTGGGCCGGGTGCTGGTCGAGCTGGGCTACGTCAGCGAGGAGCTGCTCCTGCGCGCGCAGGCGCACCAGCTGGGCATCCCGCTGGTCAACCTGGCCTCCTCGCCGCCGCCCCGCGAGCTGGCCCTCGCGCTCACCGAGCCCCTCTGCCGGCGCTTCGGCGTCGTGCCGGTGAGCGGCAACCTCGAGAGCAAGCTGCTGCGGGTGGCCACCTCGTCGCCCGGCAACGCCGAGCGCCTGACCATGCTCTCGGAGGCGAGCGGCTTCCGCATCGAGGCGGCGGCGGCGACCTCGGAGTCGATCGAGCGGGCCATCCGGGAGGTCTTTTCCGGAGGCGCGGACCTCGGCGATCCCGAACACCCCGAGGTCCTCCCCGAACCGGACGAGCTGGGCGAGCTGCGCGACCGGGTGGCGCGCCTGGAGAAGGGGATCTCGAACACCCAGATGGCCGCGCTGACGGCGCGCATCGAGCGCCTGGAGCAGATCGCCGAGAGCGACCACCACGCCCTCAACGTGCTGGGCCAGGTGCTGCTCGACCTCGGCTTCCTCACCCGCGAGGAGCTGAAGAAGCGGCTGGGGCGAACTTGATGCCGGAGCGGGCGGGCCGCGAGCGTGGGCAGGAGCTGCTCTGATGGAGGTGGTGCTCTTCGTCCCCGGCTTCTTCGGCTTCGGCGAGTTCGGACACCCGGACCGGCCGCTGGTCGAGTACTTCGCCCGCGTCGAGGAGACCCTGCTCAAGGCGCACGTGCGGCCGCTGCGCTTCGCGGTCCACCAGCCGCCGCCGGCGGGGTCGCTCAAGGAGCGGGCGCAAACGCTGCACCTCAAGGCCGTCGAGCTCTTGCAACAGGGGACCACGCGGCTGCACCTGGTCGGCCACTCGACCGGCGGGGTCGACGCGCGGCTCCTGGCCAACCCGCGCTATGGCGGCCTGCCGGCGCGGGGCGAGCTGCTGGAGAAGATCGCCTCGGTGATCACCATCTCCGCCCCTTTTCGCGGCACGCCGCTGGCCCGCCGCACGGGGCGCGGCGCCTGGCTGCTCATGCCGGCGCTCTGGTTCGGCAGCATCCTCGCTTCCCGCGGACGGCTGCGCCTGGCCGGGCACGCGGCGGCGCTCTTCAACCTGGCCAAGCGCGCGACGCTGCAGCAGCCGACGCCCACCGACCAGCTGATCGCGGAGCTGGCCGGCGTCGACGACGAGACCGCGCACCAGATCAAGCGCTTCCTCGCCGACGTCGCCCGGGACCACCGCCTGGTGGAAGACCTCACGCCGGAGGCGATGGGCGAATTGAACCGCGTCCTCGAGGGCGGAGATCCGCGGGTGGAGTCCTTCGTCTCGGTCTCTCCCCGCGCCGGGCTCTCCCCCTTCAAGTTCCTCGCCGCGCCGGTGCAGCGCGCCCTCTACGACCTGACCTGGGCCCTCACCGCCGCCCCGCCCCGCGACGGCGCGCCGGTGCCGCGCGGGCCCTGGCTGGGCGCGCGGCGCATCGCCGTCACCGACACCTCGAACGACGGCATCGTGCCCGCCTGGTCGCAGACCCTGCGCGGCGAGGCGCAGGGGATCGTGCTGGGCGACCACCTCGACGTCATCGGCCACTACGAGTCGGTGGGCGCGACCTTCATGCGCTCGGGCTCGGACTTCGACGAGGCCCGCTTCCGTGCGCTCTGGTCGCAGGTGGCGCGCTGCCTCCGGGAGCGTTGAAGCGGTGTATCTTCGGCGCCATGCCTTACCGGAAGCTGCGCGACACCAACCTCACCCGCCTCGCCGAGACGCGCTTCGACGTGCTGGTGCTGGGCGGCGGCATCAACGGCGCCGTCTCGGCGGCGGCGCTGGCGGCCCGCGGCGCCAAGGTCGGGCTCATCGACAAGGGCGACTTCGCCGGGGTCACCTCGCAGCAGTCGTCCAACCTCGCCTGGGGCGGCATCAAGTATCTCGAGACCTACGAGTTCGGCCTGGTGCGCAAGCTCTGCCGCGCGCGCAACGAACTGATCCGCGCCTACCCGTCCACCGTGCAGGAGATCCGCTTCACCACCTCGCACGAGAAGGGCTTCCGGCACGGGCGCCTCCTGCTCATCCTCGGCGCCTGGCTCTACTGGGCCATCGGCAGCTTCTTCACCCGGCGCCCGCGCCTGCTCTCGGTCGAGGACCTCGAGCGCGAGGAGCCCATCGTCGAGACCGGCAGCCTCGACGGCGGCTTCGAATACTCCGACGCCTACCTCCACGACAACGACGCGCGCTTCGTCTGGGGCTTCATCCGCTCGGCGCTCGACCGCGGCTGCGCGGCGGCCAACTACGTCGAGGCGCTCGGCTCCGCCCGCGAGGGCGACGGCTGGGTCACCCGCGCCCGCGACGCGATCACCGGGCGCGAATTTGCCCTGCGCTCGAAGCTGCTCATCAACGCCTGCGGGCCGTACGCCGACCCGGTCAACGCCCGCGACCAGGTGGCCACGGCGCACCGGCACGTCTTCTCCAAGGGCATCCACATCCTCGTCGATCGTTTGACCTCAAACCATCGCGTGCTGACTTTTTTTGCCGACGACGGGCGGCTCTTCTTCGTCATCCCCATGGGAGCGAGGACCTGCATCGGCACCACCGACACCCGCGTCGAGCGGCCCGAGGTGGAGGTCACCGCCGAAGACCGCCGCTTCGTGCTCGACAACATCAACAAGCGGCTGCGGCTGCAACAGCCCCTCACCGAGGCCGACATCATCGCCGAGCGCTGCGGGGTGCGGCCGCTGGTGGTGACGGCCGCGGGGGCCGGCGGCGGCGGGCGCGACTGGATGCAGCTCTCCCGCAAGCACGCCATCGAGGTGGACCGTGGGCGCGGGCACCTCACCATCTTCGGCGGCAAGCTGACCGACTGCCTCAACGTCGGCGACGAGATCTGCGCCGAGGTGCAGCGGCTGGGCGTCGCCCTGCCCTTCGCCGATCGGGTCTGGTACGGCGAGCCGCCCGCCGCCGTGCGCGAGGAGTATTTCCACCAGGCGCGGCTCATGTCGCTGGACGCGATGACCTCGCCGCAGTCGTCGGAGAAGCTCTCGACGCGGCTCTGGCGGCGCTACGGCGGAGAGGCGCTGGGGCTGCTCGAGACCATCCGGCGCGATCCGTCGATGTCGGAGCTGGTCATCGAGACCAGCGAATACCTGCGCTGCGAGCTGGAGGAGGCGGCGCGGCGCGAGATGGTGGTGAAGCTGGAGGACTTCCTGCGGCGGCGCTCCAAGATCGCGCTGGTGGTCCGGCGCGACGACATCCGGCGCGCGCCCGGCCTGCGCGAGGCCTGCCGCATCCTCTTCGGCGACGACGCCGACGGGAAGATCGCCGAGTACTTCGGCGAGCCGCGCGCCGCGGCCAAGGCGGGGTGAGCCGCCGTGGCCGGGACCTTCACCCTCGACGACGGGCAGCGCGACGGCCCCTGGGACGAGCTGATCGGCAGGACCGCCGGCTCGTACCGGATCGTGCGGCTGCTCGGCAAGGGCGGCATGGGCGCCGTCTACCTGGCGCGCCATCCAGGCATCGGCGCCGAGGTGGCGGTGAAGTTCCTCCACCCGCGCTTCGCCGGGGACCGCAGCCAGGTGGAGCGCTTCTTCAACGAGGCGCGGGCGGTCAACCTCATCGGCCACGAGAACATCGTCAAGACGCTGGACTTCGCGGTCACGCCCGACGGCCGCTACTACTTCGTGATGGAGCACCTGAGCGGGCAGCCGCTCTCGTCGCTGTCGGGAAAGCCGGTGCCGCTGTCCGTCGCCGGGCCGATCCTGATGCAGTGCTGCCGGGCGCTGCAGGCGGCGCACGAGCGGCAGATCGTCCACCGCGACCTGAAGCCCGACAACATCTTCCTCATCTCGCAGATGGGGAAGAAGAACTTCGTCAAGCTGGTGGACTTCGGCATCGCCAAGCTGACCGACCCCGACGGCGGCCGCGGGATGACCGAGGCGGGCGCGCTCATCGGCACCCCTGCGTACATGTCGCCGGAGCAGGCGGCCGGGCGGAGCGCGGAGGTCGGGCGCCGCAGCGACGTCTACGCGCTGGGCGTGGTCATGTTCCAGCTGGCCACGGGCCGCGTGCCGTTCGCCGGCGCCAGCACCGCGGAGACGCTGGTCTTGCAGATGCAGTCGAAGGCGCCGGCGCCGCGCTCGATCGAGCCGTCGGTGCCGGAGGCGTACGAGAAGATCATCCTCAAGGCGCTGGAGAAGAAGAAGGAGGACCGCTGGCAGTCGATGGCCGAGCTGCACGACGCCATCCTCGGCTGCCTCCGGGATCTGGGGCTTTCCCTCGAGCTGCCGGCGGCCGATCCGGAGCCCTTGCCGCGGCTGCCCGGGCAGATGCCGGAGACGGATCCGGCGCGGCCCGAGCCGCCGCTGACCGGCACCTTCGCGGGCGACCGCGCGCCGCTGGAGGCGCGGGTCACGCGCTTCGGGGACTGGGCGTTTGCTCCGGCGCGGCGGCTGCGCACCGTCGGGGCGCTGGTTCTGGGAGTGGTGGCTGTCGTCCTGCTGGTGCCGCGGCAGAGGCCGGCGACCTTCTCACCCGCGCCCAGGCCCGGGCCCGCTGCGGCCGCGCCGGGCACCACAGGTGATGCCACCGCGCCGCGCACCGTGCCTCCCGCCGTCGCGCCGGGCGCCGCGACTTCCGCCGCCGCTCCGGGCGCCGCGCCCGCGGTCCAGAAGGCGCCCAACGCGCAGAAGCCCGCGCAGTCCGGGCCCCCTGCCGCGGTGCCCGTCAAGCGCAAGCCCGTGGTCCGCGGCCTCCCCAAGCCTCCGCCGAAGGATCCGAATGCTCCCACCGATCCGAACGCTCCCACGACCGCCGCCGACGCCGCGCGGCTCATGGCCACCGCGCGCAAGGAGCGCGAGGCCGCGAAGTCCGCCCGTGCCGACATGCTCGCCGCCGCCGCCAAAGCCGCGCACGACGACGCGGCCGCCAGCACGCCGCCGCCCGGGGTGAAGCTCTTCATCGCCAGCGACCCGCTCGGGGCCAGCGTCACCGCCGCCTGGAACGGCAAGTCCGCCGCGGGCACGACGCCGGTGGTCTTCCGCGTCCGCCGTGGGGCCGCCGTCACCGTGACCTTCGCCAAGCCGGGCTACGTGCCCGAGGTCCGCGAGCTGTCCGCGGGCGCGGCCCAGGCCGTCGCCGTCGAGCTCCGCCCTACCCCGTGAGCAGCGCGACGGCAGGCGCGTGCCGGCCCGCCTCGAAGACCAGCACTCCCTCGTCGACGTAGCCTTCCAGGTCTTCCGCCAGCCAGCGCTCGCCCTTGCGGACCTTGTGGAAGCGCACCGCGCAGCTCTCGCCGTCGTAGGAGAGGATGATGTTGAAGCGGCCCTCGTGCCGCCCCAGCTCGGAGGCGAGCAGCCTGGCGGTGAGCAGTCCGGCGGTGAGGAGCAGGAGCGGGCAGGAGACCACCAGCCGCGCCGGGAACATCGTCTCCATGCGCAGCCGGTTGGCGCTGCACTCGAGGCAGGTGGCGTCGGGAAAGTCGGCGGGGCTCAAGTGAGGCTTCTTGACGAAGCCGCCCAGCAGCCAGCAGCCGGAGGTCTCGACCACCTGCACGTCGGGGCCGCGGCCGGGCGAGGGCAGACCCGTCTCGACCTCGCGGCTGCGGAGGTCCAGAAGGTACCCCTCCATGCGGCGGTTCAACCTCATGGTCCGCAAGCATAGGCTGGGGGCGGTCCGCCGCGCACGGCAAAATGCAGGGCGGCGCCAAGGGCGCCTACGCCGGCTCCCAACGCGAAGGCAGCGCCTCTCCGTCGCGCCCCACCAGCGTCTCCTGCGGACGGAAGCGGGCCTTGTACTCGAGGGACGCGCAGCCGTCGACGCAGTAGCCGAGGTAGACGTGGGCGAGGCCCTTCCCCCGCGCGTACTCCAGGGTCTGCAGGACATTGTAGGTCCCGAGGGAGAGCCGGCCACCCGCGGGGTCGTGGTAGCAGTAGACGGCGGAGATGGCGTGCGGCGTCTCATCGGCGATGCCCACCGCCACCAGCGCCTCGCCGTCCCAGTAGCTGAACTCGCGCGCCGCCGGATGCGGGAAGCAGAACTGCATGGCGTAGGACTCGGCGCCGATGCGATCGGGCTTCCAGCCGCGCTCCTGCTCGCGGGCGGCGTGCCAGCGGCGGTAGAGCGCGAGGCGCACCTCGTCCACCGCCGGCTTGCCGACCTCCACCCGCAGGTGCGCGGCGCGCTTTCCCACCCGGCGCAGGTTGGGGGAAGGCGCGAACGCCTGCACCGGCACCCGCACCGAGACGCAGGCCGTGCACTGGAGACACACCGGGCGGAAGTAGACCGGGCCGAACCGCCGCCAGCCGCGCTCGAGAAGCTGCTCCAGCTCCGCCGG